>CAXTBP010000030.1:0-38828 GCA_964241985.1 uncultured Armatimonadaceae bacterium
AGGACGATAGGCCCTTTCACGCTTGCGTGAAATAAGGACAACCAGACGTGGGTTTTAACCCATGTCTTTTACCCCACGCCGAACAGGGTAGCAACACACCAAGTGGACGCTACTTTTGGCCGGGGACGGCCCACACGCCGACCTTATCTTTTTGGGCGGCTTCCTGTGCGCCCGATAAACCGTCGGCTTTGGGCGCGGTCGTTTGGTTCCAGCGTACCAATCCAGCACGCAGCAGCCCCTCGTTCAAATTAGGGAAGGTCGCGGGAACGTCGGGTTCGGCAATCGTGCGCGGCTGCGAGACGCTGATCGGGTCGCTCGCGTTTCGCAAACGGCCCACGGGCACGCCGTAGCGCGGCGTGTCGGGCAACAAGAATACTTCCGCTGTCGGTTCACCGTTCGCGGCTTTGCTTTCGACTTGCACGCGCACGGTTTTATCCTTGACGCTTTTTTCCACGTAGGCTTTGGCAGCGGCGGCATCCGTTGGGTTGGCGGGAAGCGAAACGCCCCACAGCCGCACCAAAAGAGAATCTGGCTTGCCCCCATCGCCCGCGTTGTCTTTGGCGGCCCTACTGCGCCGCTCGATGCGGAGTGTCACGCCGTCAATTACATCAACGACCTTGCCTTCCCAAACCTCGGCGAAAATCGTGCCGGGCTTGGAAGCCGAACCAAAGGTGAAATTGGGTTTGGCGGTCGCAGGGGTGGTGGAATCCGGGCGCGGGGGCGCGTTTTTACCCGTCCCGCCGTTTTGCGCGTGGGCCGCGCCGGTTTGGCTGAGTGCTATTAAAAGGGCGGCAGCCGCCGTCACTGCGGGCAGTGCGCGGGCCGCCGTCGCTGCCGCGTAAAAGGGTTTGGTTTTCATTTCGTGCTTGTTTCTCGCTGTTAAATCAACTAATCAATCCGCTGGTGCTCCTGTTTTACCCAAGCCCGGCAAAAGGTACTCCGCCGCTTCTTGGAGTGAATGTACCTCTTTATCCGGGGCGGATTGCGCAAGGCGATTTTCGCCGTCGCGGGGCCACGCGATGCCAATGGTAAACGCCGCCCCCGCCGCTCTGCCGGACGCGACATCGGCCCACAAATCCCCGACTACGACGCACTCGCTGGGGGCGACGCCCAATGTTTCGCAGGCCTTGTAAACCGGCGCGGGATGCGGCTTGAACTCGTGCGTGTCTTCGCGGGCGATTAAAACGTCATGTATTAAGTTCATGCGCCGCGTCAAATCTTCGGCGACGCTTCGGCAGTTGCGCGTAATAATGCCGATTTTTGTGTTTTGCGCGCGTAAACCAGCGAGCAGTTCGGAGGCGGGTGCAATCGCTTCGGGGCGCGCACAGCCTTCTTTTTCCATTTGCGCGAACAAATCGTAAGCATCGCGCCGAGCCGTTTCGCCCGCTTCGTCGCCCAACGCGGACGCCATTTTCGCCACCATTTCCATCACGTCGGTTTCGCTTTGGGTCGCGGCTTCGGTTCCCAAGCGCTCGGACATTTCCTCAATCTCCGCTCGCATGGCAGCGAAGTCGATAAACGTTCGCACGAGCGTTCCGTCCAAATCGAACAAAACGGCGCGAAACGGCGGCACAATAAACGGCGCGGAAATTTGGGTTTCGGGGTAAGGCATTGCGTTTGGTTTTACCCCGGTTTCGCGCGGTCTTATCCCAAAAATTACCGGATTTTCTGCCCAAAGGGGCTGCCCTGCCCTTAATTTTGCCGGTCGAACGTCCGAAAAGATAGGTGTCGGTCACCAAGAACCGATGGCATTTTATATTACGAGGCCGCCCGCACTATGTCACTCAATAATTTTATTCCTGCACTCAATACCCCGACGCCCACCAGCGCGCGAGCGTCCACCCGTCTGACCCCTCCGCCCGCGTTGTCCGTACAAAATTTGTCGGTCGGCTATCGGAAAAATATGTGGACGAAAACGAAGCGCGTCGTCCATGATTTGACGCTGTCGGTTCAGCCCGGCGAGGTCGTCGGCTTTTTGGGGCCGAACGGCGCGGGCAAATCGTCCACGATTAAAGCGATTATGGGGTTCGTCGCCCCGGAAGCGGGCAGCGTCCAAATTTTCGGACATGAAGGCGGCTCAACGCGCGCCAAATCCAAAATCGGTTACTTGCCCGAAGTCGCCTTGTATTATCCGTTTTTGACCCCGCTCGAAACGCTCCGCTTGTACGGCTTGCTTCAAGGCCTCAGCGGGCGCAGCTTGTACGACGAATCCATGTATCTTTTGGAGCGCGTCGGCCTTAAAGGGCGCGAAAAGCAGCAACTCAAAACGTTCTCCAAAGGGATGCAGCAGCGCTTGGGTATCGCGCAGGCGCTTTTGGGCAGCCCCGATTTGTTGGTTCTCGATGAAGTAACATCGGGCCTCGATCCTATCGGGCGACGCCATCTGCGCGACGTATTGCGCCAAATCAAGGAAAACGGCACGACCATCTTTTTCTCGTCGCACGAGTTGGACGAAGTGGCCCAGTTGTGTGATCGCGTCGTTTTGATTAACAATGGGCGCGTCGTGTCCGAGCGAACGATGGATGCCGAACTTCAGGCCGGAACCTCGTCCGCGCTGGAAGACTACTTCATCCGCACCCTTGACCCGACCGTCGCCGTTCCCGCGCTTGCTTAATTATTTCGTTTAGGAAAAACTATGCCGCCTTCGATTTCCCGCAAACCCGTTATTTGGCTCGCGCTCGCTCACGCTTCCGTTTTGGAGGCCGTGCGCCGCAAAGATTTATATGTCGCCCTTATTCTCGCCGTGCTTATGATTGGCGCGGCGACCACGATGGGCACATTCGGCGTCAAGGGACTGGAAATGTTCCTCAAAGACGTGACGCTAACGGTTATCAATTTGCTGTCGGTTTTGCTTGCCGTCCTTTTCGCCGCCCGGCAAATTCCCGAAGAGTTGAGCCGCCGTACCGTGTACCCGCTCCTTGCCCGCCCGATTAGCCGGGGCGATTTGATCTTCGGCAAGTTTTTGGGCGCGTTTGCGCTGTCGGTGCTCGGACTGTGTTTGTTTTCGCTGGTCGGTGTGGGCGCACTGTGGACGTTCGGCCTTCATGTCGGCGCGATTTTCGGACAGTATTTTTTGCTGCGGCTTTTCTCGCTCGCCCTCGTCGTCGCGCTGACGCTGTCGCTATCGCTCGTTATGACGACCGGCGCAACCGTGACGATTTCTCTTCTGCTTGCCCTCGGCTCGGCGACCTTTTCGCAGGCGGTTTTACTCCTTGACGGAACGGTCGGCCAAGCCGGGCGCGCCGTTTTACGCGGCAGTTACTATGTGTTGCCGCATCTGGATCTGTTCGATTTGAGCAAAAAAGTCAGCTACGGCTGGAACCCGATTGCGCCGTCGATTATCGGCACGCTTTTTGTGTACGCCGCCGTGTATTCGGCCCTGTTCCTAACATTGGGCGCGCTCCGGTTCCGAAAGCAGGCGTTGTAAGTTCGCAGACTGGCCCCCCTGCCCCCCAATAATGGGGGGTTATGAGTAGCCCCGTGCTCACCCGTAAACACTGCGGAAGAACGGGAACGTCGTATTCAGAACCCCCCATTATTGGGGGGCAGGGGGCCTAAAAGGTAACAACTATGAAAAATCTCTTACCTAACGCCGCCCTCGCGCTCGGTTTGGGCGGCGCGCTGTGGTTCAACGGCGCGGTCTCAAACAAAGTGACGCCGCTCCTTGCTGATACAACGTCGGGAATGTCGCAGGCGCAGCAGGAAAAAATCGAGAAAATCGCGTCCGCTTCGCTCTTCGGGCAGTTCCGCTCCTCCATGTCGGATTTTTTGTGGCTTAAAGTGGACAAGTACGTGCATAACGGCGTGGATTTGCGCGCGACGACGCCTGAAGAAAAAGCCGCCGCAACCGCCGATGCGGTTGGCGCGGCCCACGACGACGGCAACCGCGAACACAAAGCGGGCGAAGAAACGACCGTTGTACCCAGCCGCGCGAGCGATTGGCGCGGTAAATTTGGCGACGTGGAGCGGGCCATCCAGCCGTATCAGGATATGGCGCACCACGAACACCACGACCCCAAAGAGGCTCTTCCCCTATTCCGTTTGATGACTTTATCGAATCCGCATTTTATCCCCGGCTACACGGTCGGCGCGGCGATGATCGCGCGCGATAAAACCAAACTGAATGAGGCGCAGGCGTTTTTGAACGAGGGCCTCAAAAACAATCCGCAAAGCATCGAAATCGAGGACGCGCTGGGCAGTTTGCTCACGCAAAAGCGCCGTGATTATGCCGCCGCCATGCCGCACCTTCAGCACGCAATCACACTCGGCATGGCCCGCGATTTCAAAACTCTGACCGACGACGAATCCGAAGCTTTTCAAAATTCGTTCCGCTGGACGGTGCTCAACCGGCGTGAAGCGGGCGATCAGCGCACCGCGCTTAAGGTCGCTAAAGCAGGATTGTCGTATTTCCCCAACGATCCCGTGTGCCGTCATTATTTGGAAGGCAAACGCTAACTGCAAGAAACAAAGAAGAACCCCGCCGTTTGGAACGGCGGGGTTCTTTTTTTGCTTGTTAATCTACTTGTTGCTGAAGTTGTAGATGATGGTTTGCTCGGTCGTTACGGGCTTTCCGTCAATGGAGGCGGCACGCCATCGCGTCCGGTTCGCGGCGGCAAGCACCGCGCCGTCAATCGCATCGACGCCCGACCCGGACGCAATCGAGTTCGTAACGCGCCCGCTGGCTTCGATACGAACCCGAACACTAATTCGGTAGCTGAAACTTTGCGTTCGCATTCCGTCGGGAACTTCGGGCGAGGCTTTGGAACCAACGATTTCAGCGTTGCGGGCCGTACTGGTGCGCCCGGTCGGATCGGAAACGCTGGACGATGCCTGCTTGACGCTGCCTCGACCTGCCCCGCCCCCGCCGCCTTCGACGCCATCGCTGGAGCCGCCGCCTTGCTGGAAGCCCGGCCCGCCGCCCGCGATGGTCGCGCTGCCCGCCGCACCGCCGCCGACGCGCCCGGTCACGCTCCCGCCGCGCACGCCGCCTTCACTTCCACCGGCGATACCGTCCACACTACCGGACGCGCCGCCGACCCCGTTTTGGCGACCGGCAAGCGTTCCCAAACCGTTGCCGCTGCCTTTGGCTTGGCTTTTGCCGCCGCTACCGGATTGGGCGAGCGAGCCGCGTCCGTTGCCGCCGCTTCCGCTGCCGCTCGCCGTGCTGTATTCACCGCTCACGCCGCCGGTGCGGGCCGAAGGCGAACCGCCGCCCTGAATGGCGACGCCGCTTCCATTCCCGCCACCGCCGCTTCCCGCCCGCGCGCTAACCGAGCCGCCGCGTACCGCGCTGCCGCCGGTTCCGCCGCCCGCGCCCGCCGTGAGGCTGCCGGACGGGCCGGTTCCACCGCCGCCCCCGCTTCGTCCCGTCAGCGCGCTGATGGTCGTTCCGATGGGAGCCGAACGGCTGGTACTGGCGACACCGGCAGGGCCGCGCCCTGTCGCGCCGGGCGCGCTCACCACATATTCTTGACCGCTATTGCTTTGCGTGGTCGGAACGCCGCCGATGGTCGCTACACTTGATGCACTCCCGCCCGGCGACGAACCCTGCCGTCCAACAACGGTTCCGACGCGGAGTGTATTTTGGCTCGTGTCCGGCACGCTGAAATCCGACGGTGCGGACGAGGCTCCACGGGCGGTTAAAAGCACGTTTCCCCCGGCAAGCCGCACGTTTGCGCCCGACACGGTGCGCAGTTGGCGCGTGTTCGAGCGGTCGTTTGATTGCACATCGGGGTTCGCTTCTCCAACGCTTCCGGCGCGGGCCGTTACGGTTCCCCCAGCAAGCACGGTGTTGGCGGCAGAAACGCCCCCCGCACGCGGTGCGACGACAGCGGCTTTCGAGCCGACCGCTTGGTTTTCCGGCACGGTAAAGTCGGGCCTTGCGCTCGGCCCCGCGCCGTTATTGCGATTGTTCAAAGCGTCCAAAACACGCTTGGACGAACTGCTGATGGCACTGCTGCTGCCCGCGCTTCGCAAACTGCCGCCCGCGTTGCGCGTCGCCGGGGCGGCGGCTTCCGCCGCCGAGGTTGCGCCCTGCACTTTGAGTTGATCAGGGCGCGTTTCGGCGTTCGGCGCGACATTTGCCGCCGTGGTCGGAGCCGAAATATCGCGGGTCGTCGCGGTTTCGCTCGTGTTCAGCGCGGCGGCGGGTGCGGGCGTTGCCGTGCGTACCGTGGGCTGAAAAGCGGGAGTGGGAACCGGGGTCGGCACGGGCGCGGGCGTCGGGTTGGGCCGAACGATGCGCGGCGTGGGAACTGGGGTTGGAACGGGTTCCGGGGTGGGCTTGGGCACGGCGGCGATTTCAGGGGTCGGGGTCGGACGCGGGGTTGCCTCAGGCGTGGGCGTCGTTTCCGGTGTTGCCTCAGGGGTGGGCGTGGCTTCCGGCGTCGGGGTCGCTTCCGGGGACGGTGTGGGCGTCGGGGTTGCCGATGGCGTCGGCGACGGCGTTGCGGTCGTCAGCGTCAGTTCGGCGGGGGGCAAAGGCGTTGCCGGGGCCGCGAGCGTATTGTTTTTGGCGAGCGTCGCCGCCCCTTGCAGCAGAAGCACGTTGGCAATAACGGACACGCCGATGCCCCAGCCTAAGCGCCGGTTGGCGTGGGCGTTCGGGTCAGTTGGCGTAGACGTACTCGCGGGTTTCGTTACTTTGGGTTTATTATCGTCACCGCTCGGAGGAGCGGAAGGCATAATTTCTTCGGGCATAGCGTTTATAGTTTCCCTTTGTGGATCGGGTCGTCAAGCACGTTGTTTTACGTTTAACAGGTTATGCCGCGAAACACGGCGTAGCCTTACGGATTGGTCGCCGGGCCGGGAGGCGCGGCAGCCGGAGCAGTACCAACCGGAGCCGCGCCGCCGGGAACGGGCGCAGCCAGTCCGGGCTGGGTTGCGATGGCGAACTTGTTGATATTGACCGTGCGGGCCTCATCGATGCAGCGCACCACGGTTCCATGCGGCACGGACGGGTCGGCGCTAATTACGACCGACGCCTGCTTCACATCGCCACCCGGCACTTGCTTCAAATACTCATCGCGCAAGGTCGGGCCAATACTTTGACCGGGTGCGATAACAATCGTATTGACATGAATGACTTGATTTTCGTCGATGGCGACGGTCAAATCAATCGGCGGTTTGTCGGGCGTTATCGGCGTGGACGCCTCGGCTTTAGGCAAATTGATGTCGATGCCTTGCAGTTTGATAACACCCACCGACGACAAAATGAAAAACACGAGCAGAAAAAACATCGTGTCGATCATCGGAATGATTTCGATTTTGGTTTTTTTGAGTTCGCGCGAGCGGCCAAACCGCATAATTGAAATTCTCCGAGCGGGTGTGAACCCGCTCCCCTTTTTTGCACCGTTTATTAAGAACCAAGCGAAGGCGGCATCGGTTCCATAAACCGATAAAGCCGCCTTCGCTCGCCGTGGTTTCAGTTGCTCTTTCGCTCGGGCCGATAAACGCGCACCAATTTAGACCCCGAAAGCAGAGCAAACCTTCAAAAGATTACCCCGCGTGCTTACCGAACGGGAGCCGCAGGCGTCGTGCCGATGCCTTTTTCGTGCAATTGGGCGATGAGTTTGGTCGCCGCTTGCTGGGTTTCGATGCTCACCGAACGCTGGCGGGCGGAAAAATAGTTGTACACGGCAAAGCAGAAAACCGCGATAGAGATACCAAAAGCCGTTGCGTACAACGATTCGCCGACGCCCGCAAGGATGCGCTGTTTGGCGTTTTCATCGTTGGCGCTCGTAAACTGTTGGAACACTTTAACCATACCTAAAATCGTGCCAAGCAGACCAAGCAAGGGTGAAAGCGTCGTGAACGTATCGAGGGCGGGTAGATACCGCTCCAAACGCAAGAAATAATCTTCGCCGGTCGCTTCCACTTGCCGTTCCACATCGTTCAGCGGTTGGTTGCGGTTCCGCAAAATGAGCGCGAGGCACGCCGCGACCGGGCCTTTTGCGCCCTCGGCCCGCCGCAAAGCGTCACCGGAGCGGCCTTCCTTGACCATGTTCAGCACATCGGTCGTCAAGCCCGGCGACGTGCTACCGTCTTGGCTATAGGCCAAAAAGCGGTTCACCGTAAACACGATGGCGGCGATAGCGATAAAAAGAAGCGGCCACATAATCGGCCCACCCGCCCGAAAAATATCGATCATAACGTTTCAAACTCCTTGCCGATGGGCCGCTTTTTCATGCCCGCGCGATAGGTAATGGTTAAAAAATCGTTGTTCTGCACCGAACAAGAAGCCTTTATAAATTGCCGCCGCTACTTGCGGGCGTGCCCGGAGCGGGCTGCCCCGCTCCGGGTTGACGGTCGGTTGCGATGGAAAACTTGCTGATACCAAGCAGGCGGGCCTGATTGATGATACCCACTACGAAGCCATTGGGAACGGCCCGGTCAACGCTGACGACGACCGAAGCGTTTTCAAGGGCTTTGGGATCGGCTCCAACTTGCCGCTCGGCTTCCTGCTTCAAGCGCGGGCCGATGTCTTCGCCGGGCTGCAAGTCAATACTGTTTATCTTCACTTGTTTTGTCGCGTTAACCGAAATCGTGATCTGGGCGGGCTTTTGCGCGTCCCCGTTGATTGCGGTCGGCAGGGTCACCGGCAAACTGTTCAACTTAATGATGCCCACCGACGACAAAATGAAAAAGACCAGCAAAAAGAACATGGTGTCGATCATTGGAATGATTTCCACTTTTGTCTTTTTGAGCTGCCGCCCCGCGCCAAAGCCGGTGCGCGTCGAATGATAGGTCGGCTCGGTATCCGGCTTGGCCCCGGCGGCGGGCGGCGGGACACCCGCTTGGGACGTTGCGCCCTCTATGTCGAGGGTATTCCCTTCCGCGTCGCTGCCTTTCAGCGCGCCGATTAACTGCGACGACGCTTGTTCTGTTTGTATGCTGATGGCGCGCTGCCGGGCCGAAAAATAGTTGTAGATGGCAAAGCAGAAAACGGCAATCGAAATACCAAATGCCGTCGCGTACAGCGATTCACCCACCCCCGCTAAAATTTGGCCTTTGGACGCTTCGTCGTTCGCGCTCGTGAACTGCTGGAACACTTTAACCATGCCCAAGATCGTGCCCAAAAGGCCGAGCAACGGTGAAAGCGTCGTGAACGTGTCCAAAGCCGGAAGGAATCGCTCCAAGCGCAGGAAATAATCCTCGCCGGTTACGTTCGCTTCGCGCTGCAGATCTTCGACGGGATGCCGCCTATTTCGGATAATCGTCGTCAAACAGGCGGAAACCGGGCCGGACGATTTTTGCAACAGCGTTAAGGCTTCGTTGAACTGCCCCTTTTTCGCCATTTTCAAAACGTCTTTGGTCAGGACGGACGAATCCCCCCCGCCGAACTGCTGGAACGCGAGGAACCGCTCGACCGCAAACGTGACGGCGGCGAGCGAAATGAGGAGGAGCGGATACATAATCGGGCCGCCCGCCAAAAAGATGTCAAAAAATGGCATATCTTGTTTTTGCCAACCTGCCCCTTATGTGAAACCCGTTTTTACACCGGTTTGCAATAACGGGCCGCTTGCTTAGAAGCGGCCCTTGATCGATCCCATAATACGCCGTTCCTGTTGGAAGCGCGTGCCCGTCACAAACGATTGCCAGTTCATTCGGCTGCGCGAATTGAACAGGTTTTCCACTTGAAACTCAAAGCCGAGGCGGTTGTTCGTAAACCTCTGCCCCGAAGCGAGCCGCAAGTTCACCTCGGTGATTTCCTGCCGGTCGCTTTGGTCGCGCACGAGGTTTCCATTGTTCGTCAGCGCGGACGAGTACGTCCCGGCCCCATAGTAAAAGTTCAGACCGGCGAGCAGCCCACTTTTCGTTGTGTACGCGAGGCCCAAATTCAGGGTATCGGCTTGATCCCATTCCAGATACGGCGTGCTGTACAGCGCGCCCAAATTCGTGAACTCGCGGTCGGTGCGCGGGGTCGATTCCGAATTGGCATACGTTAGGTAGCCGTGGAAGCCCGCTTCGCCCGGACGCGGCGGAACGAACTCAAACGTCAGTTCCGCGCCGGTCACGCTCGCATCGCCCAGGTTGACCGTGGACAATAAGCCCGACTGTACAAGCGGAATTAGTTGCTGGCTTGAAACAAGGCTGTCGATGTCCTTGTAATACACGGTCGCTTTGCCGACCGCTTTCGAGCCGAACTGATGCTCCAAACTGGCATCGTACAAATCCGTTTTTTGCGGTGCGACGGACTGCCCGTTAATCGGATTGTTTTGTGAACCGCTAATGCCGGGAATGCCCGCCCGCGCGCCCTGATTGGGGATGATGTCCCCTTGCCCGAGCGACGGCGTAACAAAAAGTCGGTTGTACGAAACGCGCAAAATAGTCGGGTTGGTTCCCACGAAGCGGAACAAGCGGCTTTGCGGCAACACGAGCGCGAGGCTTGCGCGAGGCGAAATCTCGGTATCGCTCCGGTCGTCCTTGTTGCCGCCATAGGATGTGTTGTTCGTGTTGAGGTAGTCGATATTCATCTCGTACAAGTCGGCACGAACGCCGTAATTGAGGGTCAGCGGTGCGCTGATGCGCCACGTATCCTGCGCGTACACGGCCCCGTAGTAACCGCTGCGGCGCGTCGTTAGAACGGGCGACTGCGGGTTGTTGGGATCGACGACAAATCGACCGTTGACGAACGAGCCGTTCGGGGCGAGCGCGGGTTCGACTTGTGCCAAAGCGTTGAGCGCGGTTTGTGACTGCGGGATAAGTTGATAGCCTTCGTTCGCGGTAATATCGTGGTACAAAACGCCGAACTTGAAGTTGTGGTAATCTCGGCCCCGGCGCGAAACGATGGGCGCGAGCGTATAGTCGGCCTGAATGGCAACTTGTTCGTACTTGGCGTTCAGGGTCGGTAAAAATTCTACCGGGCCGTCGGCGGGCAAATTGTTAAGTGCCTGCGCAGAACCGGCGCTTTGCGTGTCCGTGTCGCGGTTAGACTGAGTGTAGCCAAACGAGGTGGAAAGCCGCGCCCCGTTCTTGAACGTTCGCTTGGCTTGAATGAGGTTGAAATTATCGTTGTCTTTTTGGCGGACGCCGTATCCGACCTCATCCTGTGAACTGCCCGGATAGCCCAAGCCGCGCGTCTGCAAGCCGCCAAAACCGAAGCCCTGCCCGAACGGGGCGTAAAATCCGTCCAGTCCGGTTCGGTTTGGCGATTGGGTTCGGGCAGTCGAATAGTTGAACAAGCCCGTTATGCTGGTTTGCGGGTTGAGTTTGTATTCCAGTTTGCCAAACAATATCTCGGAGGCCAGACTGTTGTTCGCCGTGCGTCCGTCGCGTTGCGGGGTTTCCGAGCCGTAATCGGTGAACCGCTGCGAAGCCGTAATCGAATAGCTCAGGTTACGCGCGGAAGCGTCGGCGCGGGTCGATTTGTCGGGCAAAACGCGCCCGTCGATTGCATACTGACCGTTCGGCAAAGTGCGGAGCCGACCTTGCCGCCTCGCTTCGCGGATAAGTTTATCGTCGCGCGACCCGGCAAGGCTGCCGCCAAACGTTACATAATCTTCAAACGTACCGAACGAGCCGACCTTGAGTTCGGCATCCGCCATGAGGTAGTACGGGGTCGCGCGCGTCGTGATGTTGGTGACCGAGCCGGACGCCTGCCCGACTTCGGGGGCGTAGCCCGCCGTTTGGATGTCTAAAAGATCGATTGAATCGGGCAAAAAGAACGCGCGATTGACGGGCAAGGCTGCGAACTGCGGAACCAAAAAGCCGTCGATATAGGTGCTGTTCGTAATCGCCGATTCGCCGCGCGCATGGACTTGGTCTAACGAATCGGGCACAAAGCCGGGAACGGTGCGCAAAATGCGATTGAGCGACTGCTGATTGCCGACGCCCACGGGATAGGTTTCCCAAAAGGCGCGAGAGCGCCGTGCGTATTCGCTCGTGTTGGTGCGCTCCACGAGTTCTACGCGGCGCGTCACATCGAGTTCGGTCGGCCCGACCGGGACAAGTTCAAAGTCCACCGTGCCGGTTCGCCCCTCGACGACCACGATATTGTCGCGGCGCGGGGGAGTGCGAAAGCCCACGGCGGTGACCTGAACGGAATAAGTGCCTGCGGGAAGCTCGGGGAACGTCGCCAAGCCGCCTGCGTCTGTGGTGCGCGAGCGGGGCCGCTCGGTTTCGCTGGACAAGTTGACGGCGGCTCCGATAACCGGCGTCATGCCGCCTTGACTATTACGTACCCGAACGATAAGGGTTGCGGTATCGGCTGCGGCCTGCGCCCATGCCTGCCGCATTCCCACACCGCTCGCCATGAAAACGGCAAGCAGCAGAAATCCGGTCAGTCGGCACAAAAGATACGCGCGAAAGCGGGCCGTATTGGAAGTCCGCGCTTTTTGGGAGGCGCGGGGAAGGGGGTTCTGGTCGGCAGTCCAATCCGTCATACGTTCGATTCCTCAATCCGGGCGCGCGAAACATCCCGGCACGTTTTTTCGTTTTTCCGCATGAAAAAACGGTCGTTCTTCTATTCGGTTTGTCCCCACAAAAAGCAGGGAGACAGGGCAAGTATACTTGCCGGTTCGCGGGCCTGTCAAGGTAAATTCGTGTTTGTCGCTTGTGATAGGTATGGCGTTTGGAACAAAAAAACGTTCCGTATTTTTACCGGTGCGCAATAACCATGTGCGAAATTCGCCAAATTTTCCTGTCCCAGTATAAATGCCGGGGCGTCGCGGTGCGAAAACCGTGGTTTTCGGTCGGCCTAAAACCATTTGGTTTTGGGCGTGTTTTCATTATCGGGCGGCGCGAAACATTTTTGCAGAGTCACGGTAATTTTATTGTGAATTTTTGCGGAAATATGGCATGCACGCCGGACGGGCGCGCTCAGCGAACGCGCCGAAAACAAGCCGGTGGCGGTACACTAACAGCGACATTGTTTTTTGCTTAAAGGATATTTGATCTATGCCGCTCTTTGGTTTTAAGCGTTTGACGCTTGTTTCCTCCGCTTTTGCCGCCGCGTCCGCTGCGCTCCTTGCTGTGGGCTGCGCCAAAACGTCCCCCGCCGTGGGAACGTGGACGGGCACGACGCCCATGATGAAATCGACTGCGACTCTGACGCTTGCCGCTGATGGTACGGGCACGTTTTCCATTCCACCGGTTATGCAAAACAAGGCCGTAACGTGGAAAGAGGGCGAAAACAAAACGATTGATTTGAGCATGGGCGGCGCGGCCCCGTCCGGCGGCAGTGCGGCTGCGTCGGGCGCAGGCGGCGCGTCGCTGCCCGCGACGCTCGGCGAGGACGGCAAAACCATGACGATCCAACTTCCGATGGCGGGATCCGTTCAGTTGACGAAATCCGAAGCCGCCAAGTAATAACGACAGGCTTAACCGGGCAAAGGCGGCTTGCGCGGTGCTTGCACCGACGGCAAGTTGAGAACGCGAGCCGCCCACGGCAGCGCGGTCGTTAATTGCTGTTTTTGCACGACGCGCACGCGCGGCGCGCCGGTTGGTGCGGGCTGTCCGGCCCGGTACGCCCAAAAGCCGGATAAAATCGCGGCGAACGCGCCCGCCTCTTCGCTTACGGCTTCGGGAGGCGGGCCGCCTTCGCTGTGCAAGGACGGCAGCCAACCAGCGATGTCGAGTGCGGCGTTGCCCCGGCTTGCCCAGTTCCAATCCACAAGCACGGCCCGCCCGCTTTCGGGCCGAAAACAGATATTGTCACTTCGCACGTCCAAGTGGAGCAGTTCGTCGCCGTGTAAGGGTAGGTTTGTTTCGGCGGCGATGAGTGTAGGGAGCGCGGCGCTCAGCCATGCTTCCGTGCAGAAGCCGAGCGATAAAAACGGGCCGGGCGCTTGGGCGATTAAGTGCCAACTTGCGAAATCCGCCAATTCGTCTTCCACGCGGGACAAGTTTTCGGGCGCGCGTGCCGCCATGCCGCGAACCGATTGCAGCGCATGGAGCACGGCATCAACGCGCGCCGTCGTCCACATCGTTTGCGCGTTTTCCTCGTCGCTTGGCCGGGGCCAATCACACGCCGACAAATCTTCCAGCAAAAGAAACGGGCGGGTTTGCTCCCCCACTTCGACAGTTCCGCCGCTGTAAAAGTCGGGCAAAAACGACGCCCCGCCAATCGTTTCGTAGAAAACGCGCTCCTGCGCGATCCACTGCGTCGGGTTGTCGCTGGTCGCGCACTTCACGAACGCCCGGCTTCCATCGGAAAACTGCACAATGCGCCGCAAAGCCAATGTATAGCCGCCCGCGTTCGGAATGGGGAGAAAATCGACCGGCGTTTTGCCCGTCACTTCCGCGATGCACGGGATGAGGGCGGTCGCTAATTCGTCGAGCGCATCCATCAGGGCAGAACCCGCTCACCATAGTGCCATCGGTCGCGGATTTTTTGGTAAAAGTTCGGGCCGCCGACCGTCAAAAACGGCACGGAATACGGCGAGCGCGTGATGGAAATGCGGTCGCCTGCGCGCAGCGGCACGTCTTCCTGCCCGTCCATGCTGGCTAAAATGCCGTCGCGGGTCGGGCCTTCCACGGTTAAATGCACGGTTTCCGTATCGGGAATAACCAGCGTGCGGGCCGACAGTGTGTGTGGGCTAATCGGCGTGACAATCAAAACGGGCGCGGTCGGATGCACGAGCGGGCCACCCGCCGACAGCGAGTAGCCGGTCGAACCCGTCGGCGAGGCGACAATCACGCCGTCGGCGGCGTAGGTTGCGAGGGTGTCACTGCCGATGCACGTTTCGATGTGAACCATGCGGACGCCCTGCGAGGCGACCACGATGTCGTTCATGGCGAGCAAAACGCTCGGGTCGTCTTCCTCACTTCCGGCTCGGCGCACCGTGCCTTGCAGCATCATGCGCTTTTCTTGCTTCGCCCGCCCCGCCAAAACGTCGTCCACGGATTGGAGCATTTCTTCGGGCGGCGCTTCCGTGATAAAGCCGAAATGCCCTAAATGGACGCCCAAAAGTGGCGTCCCCCACGGCGCAACCGTGCGCGCCGCCGATAAAATCGTGCCGTCGCCGCCGAACACGACCACGAAATCGGACTCGGCTATTTGCGCGTCGGACACGGCCTCGCAGCACGCCACCTTTCCCTCCGCGACCGTATGCCGCGCGACAACACGCACATCGGGCCGCGTCGCCTGCAAATGGGCGGCGAGGTCGTGGGCGGCTTGAAGGGCGACTGCGTTGCGCTCGTTAATGAGCAAACCGACGGTTGGCATAATGCGATGGTGCGTTTCTTAAACACAAACGGGAAGCGCGGAAATCAGCCGTCATATTCGGTCGTTTTGTCGCCGCTTTGCAATTCGATGGGTTTGTCGGTGTCCGCGATGGGAACCGCAAAGGTTCCGCCGCCCTGTAAATGGAGCGTCAGCGACCCCTCGGTTTGCTCCACCGCTTCCACCGTGCCGCCCGTGGAAGCCGAATTGGTATTGCCTTGCGTTTGCACGACAAGCTGCGAGTTATCGGAAAAATGAATGGTGAGTGCGTTATCGGCGTTGCCGGTTCCGCTGATCGTTCGGCCTTTAAGCAAGCCGGAGAGTTTTTCTAATTTTTCTGCCATACCCGCACCATACCCAAAGCCGCCCGTTTGCAAAAAAACGCAAATGGGCGGCTTTATTTTTTTGCGCGGCGTTACGGTTTACATTGCTCGGTAATTCGGCTGGGCGAATTTGGGAAGCGGGTTGGTTTTGGGCGTCAACAAGCCGGACGGCGAAAACCGGGCGAGGTTTGCGCGGGCAACCGACATTTTAGGATCGGTGGCAAGGGCGGCTTTGTATTCCTTGACCGCCAAATCCAAGCGCAACTTCTTTTCATACACCACGCCCAAGTTGTTGTGCGCGACCGCGCTCCCGGGCTGGCGCTTCAAGGCATTTTGGTAAGCGTTGAGCGCGGCGTCCAGTTTGCCCTGCTTTTGATATTCCAGCCCTTTTTGGTTCCAAAATTCCGCCGTTCCCGGCTTGATCGTCGCTTTGGAAGGGTCGAGCGCAACAACTCGGCGACGCGCATAATCGCCGTTTTTCGCGTCGCCTTTTTTGGCATACGCGACGGCGAGATTGTTCCAAACCAAGAGTTGCTGTTTCGGCGATTTGGCTTGGCCTGCGGCGGCGCGATAGCGCGCAATCGCGGCATCCGTTTTGTTTTGCTTGGTCAGGGCGTAGCCGTCGCTCACGAGCGCGTCGTAATAGTTCGGGTTGGCACTCAAGGCTTGTTCATACGCGAGGGATGCTTCGCCGTATTTTTCCTGCCGGGCGAGCACCAAGCCCTTGTTGTAATACAAGCTGCCGGTTTCCTGTTTGCTGCCCGCTTCCGCCATCGCGGCGGCGGTGGAATACGCCTCGGCGGCGTCGGCGTTGCGCCCGACGAGCGCGTACATCAAGGCGAGCGTGGTTTGCGCGCCGTAGTTGTTGGGTTCCAGTTTCAGCGACTTTTCCAGTGAGTCGATGGCCCCGGGCGCGTCTTTCGCGGTCGGCTGGACGCCGGTTCGGGACACGATCTGCGCCTGCATCATGCCAAGCAGCGACAACGCGGCGGCATCGTCCGGGTTATTGGCGACCCCGGTTTTGAGTGCGGCAATCGCCTCGTCGTCTTTTTTCATTCGCTGCAACGCCAAACCCAAATTGGATTGCGTTTTGCCGTCGTTCGGGCGCAATTCCAGCGACTTTTGGTACGATTCGACCGCATCGCCATAGCGACCGGCTTGCGACTGCGCGTAGCCCAAGTCGAAATACGTTTGCCCCGTCGGGGTCAGTTTGACGGCGGTTTGAAACTCCTGCACCATGCGCTCGGTTTCTTCGGTCGTATGAGACGTGCCCGTAATCTTTTTGAGGAGCGCGCTTCCTAAATTGGTGTGCGGGCTGGGCAGCGACGGGTTCAAGGCTATGGCTTTTTCCAAATACGGAATGGATTTTTCCGGCTCTTTTTGCAAAACAAGCAGCATATAGCCATACCAAGCGTTCGCCAGCGCGTTTTCGGGATATTCCACGATGGCTTTTTGCATTTCCGTCCATGCCGCCCCGTAGTCTTTGTTTTCGTGCAGGCTAATCGCCTTGAAAAGCGAGCTGTCGGCGGAAACGGCATCCGGGTCGGCTACTTCAGTGGGGGGAGCGGCGGGTGTCGCCTCGGCCTGCGCGTGCGCGGTGGAAACGAAACCAAAGCCACCAAGCGCGATGACGGCGGCGGATGCGACAGTGAACCGGGTGAGCGAAAGCGGGCGGAACAACAAAAGCGTTTTCATCAGGGTCAAAACTCCGTGCGCCATTCTACCCAAAAAACAACGGGCTGCGGCGCTTCACGCGACTAAAAAGCGAAATAAAAACAAAAACTAACAGATTACCATAAAAATCGCGTAACTAAACACACTACTACGCGGCGCGGAACAATTCCTTGTCGCGGCCCAAATAGCCGCGCATTCGCAGAACGGCCTGCGTGTGCAGTTGATACACGCGCGATTCGGAAACCGTGAGTACCTTGCCGATTTCCTTGAACGTCAGCCCTTCGTAATAGTACAACGCGATGACCAAGCGTTCGCGCTCGGGCAAACGGTCGATGGCGACGCCAAGTTGTCGAATTTTCTCCAATGTTTCCACATCGGAATCGGGGCCGCCGCGCGTATCGGGGATAACGTCGGACAGGTGCAGCGGGCCGTCGCCGGACAAAATCATATCGTCGAGCGACAAAACGCTGCCGCGTCCGGTGTCCGCCATCATGCGGGCCAAGTCGTCAATGGTGACGCCCATGTGCTCGGCGACCTGCGCTTCGGTCGGGGGCGTGCCCATTTGCAGTTCCAAATCGAAGAACGTGCGTTCGAGGGTTTTGGCCCGCTCGCGCACCGACCGGGGAACCCAGTCCTCTTCGCGCAGCGATTCCAAAATCGCGCCGCGAATGAGCGCGATGGCATACGTTTCAAATTTGACCTGCCGACCGGGATCGAACTGGTCAACGGCTTTGATAAGGCCCATCGCCCCCGCCGTGTGCAAATCGTCGCGCTCCAAATTGGGCGGCAAACTGGTAACCACGCGACCGGCGGTAATTTTGACAAGGTAAGCGTAGTTGTCAATGATCGCGGCCCGTGATTTTGGGTCTTTTGTGCTTGTAAAGCGTCGCCACGCTTCGTCCAAAGTTCGAGTCGCCATAAAAACGCTGTGCCTGCTGCTCCGTGTCTACTCTGCTTCGCCGGAATAATACACCGGTGTTTTTCCCCTAATAGGGCCGGTTTTCCCATTATAACACAGGCTGTCCAGTGGATAAAAGCAGGCGAACGCACCGAAGGAAAACCGGCGGAAATACGGGGATTTTGTTTATCCGAGCGTGCGATGTTTAAGCCGCCTTAACAACCGGGAAGAAATTAAGTGTTAGAGGCCACACAGAATCAAAACTGTTTGAAAGGATTTTCAATATCATGAACACCAAACGTATTGCAGCGGGCGCGATGTCGCTCATAGTTTTAGGCGGAGCCGTTTTAGTCGGCCCGTCGTCGGCTTGGGCGCAAAAGAACCGCCAAGGTGACAAGAACCTCATGCGGAACTTGGGCATCGGTTTGGGCGCGGGCGCAGCCTACTCTGCTATCAAAGGCAAAGGAACGCAAGCCCTTATTCTTGGCGCGGGCGCAGCCTACTCCGGCAAGAAGTACGAGGACGCCCGCAAGGCGCAGTCCAAAGAAAGCCGCAATCGCGTCGGTCGCCAGTACCGCTACCGCAACGGCAAGCGCGTCGGCTACTACCGAATCGTGAATGGCAAGCGCAATGGATACGTTTCGCTATAAGCAGGCTCTAAGCCAAGTTCTTTCCTAAGATTTCCTCCACGACAAAGCCCCGGCATTTTTGCCGGGGCTTTGTTGTTTTGTGGGTTGGTTTGTTTTTTATCCGGTGGTGCGCTGGAAAACCATCAAGCGGTACGATTTGTCGCGCAAAAACGCGGCCCCAGTGCGTTCGTTTTGAAAATATTTCTTTTCCGCCCGCGCCAATTCTTTGCGGAAACACCAGCGCAAAAAGCGGGTCGGCATCGGGTAACGCGCGCCGAGCGTTTCAAAAATTCGGTCGCGGGCGGGGCCGAGGACTTGGTGGACAAAATCGTTGGTCAAATCCAAATTGGGCGCGGTTTGTGGCGTGATGTCTTTATCCACAAGCAATTGCAAAGGACACGCTTCGCTCATCTCCCGGAAATCTTTTAAGGGGTGCCCCCCGCCGAGCGAGGTTTTCCCCACGGTTTCGTTGCGGAAAAAATCGGAAATCAACAGGAAGCCCGTCGGGCAAACCCGTTCGCACGATTTGGAAAGCGCAATCGGCATCTTAACGTACTGGAAACTCTCGCTAAACAAAATTAAATCGTAGCGTTTGTCGGTTTCCAGTTCCTCGAACGAGCATTCAAAAATCGTGGGGCCGTTTCCGAGCGTTTGGCGGATGCGCTCCGTTAGATACGGCGCGGGAGAAACGCAGTCCACTTCGTAACCGGCGGCGATAAGCCGCTTGGCGAACGCGCCGGTTCCCGCCCCGACATCTAAAATGGAATGCACGCCTTTTGGAATATGCGCCATTAGCAGATTGGCGTAATTTTCCTGCGCGCATTTGAGGTTGCCTATTTCGGGCGCGAGGTCTGCGGGCCAGTAGCCATAGTGCAGATCGTCCGTTTTGAACAAATACTTGGCGGCGATAGCGGCTATATCAAGGCCCAATCCGCGTGTGGAGGCGACGGCAGTTGGTTTCAAGGGGTGGGGTCATTTCTTGTTCCTTTAACCGTCGTAAATGCGGAACGGGTTAGTTTTACAGACCCATTGTATCCGGCTTCCCTTTCCTTGTCGGGAAAATGCGAAGGGAAAAGGCGCATTTGCACCGCGTGATACACTTTATCGTTTCCGAATTGCCTTCAAGAAACGACGAAAAACGATGCTTTTGACTATAACCTGCACGGGCGAGCAGGCCGACGATTTGGGCTACTTGCTCCACAAAAATCCCGCTTCGTTGTGGGAGAAAAACTTGGCGTTCGGCACGGCCCGCTTGTTTTATTCGGAAGCCGAAACAGAAAAATGCACCGCCGTTTTGCAGGTCACGGTCGATCCCGTCGGCTTGGTACGAGGCAATCGGGGCTGGGGCAACAACGCACCCGCTACGCTCGCGCAATATGTGTCCGACCGTCCGTATGTGCCGTCGTCGTTTTTGTCGGTGGCGCTTGCCGAAGCCTTTGGAACGGCGATGGGTGGCAGATCCAAGGAGCGGCCCGAACGGGTCGGCGAAAAACTGCCGCTCTCCGTGCATTTGCCCGTGCTGGACTGCGACGGCGGCCCGTCCGCAATCAGAGGCGTGTTCGAGCCGCTTGGTTACGAGGTCACGGTTTCGCTGCCCGCATGGCTGGACGAACGCTTTCCCGAGTGGGGCAAAAGCACTTTATACGCGGTCACACTCGCGGGCAATCAAACCGTGCAGGACGCCCTGACGCATTTGTACGTGCTGCTTCCCGTTCTCGACAACGCCAAGCACTACGCTTTCGGGGTTGACGAAGTGGAAAAACTTCTTGCCAAAGGCGCAAGCTGGCTGCCCGCCCATCCGCAAAAAGAATGGATTACGCGCCGGTATCTGCGCTACCGACGGCCCCTGTTAGACGCTGCCCTCGCCCGCTTGGTCGATGTGGAAGGTGCAACGTTCGGCGACGACGCCATCGACGAAACAGTCGAAGCCGCATCAGAAACGCCTGCCGCACCGGAAGCGCAAGCCTCGCAGGCGACGGTCGCCACACAGGCGTCGGACGCTCCGCAAGCACGTCTCAACGACAAGCGCATCGAAGCGACAATCGCCGCCGTTCGTTCGTGCGATCCGCCCGCCCGGCGCGTTCTTGATATGGGCTGCGGCGAAGGCAAAACACTGGCGAGCTTGCACCGCGAACTGCCGCAGTTGTTCCTTGCGGGTATGGACGTATCATCGGTCGTTTCGGAGCGGGCTGCGCGCCGTTTGCATTTCGACCGCATGGGCGAGCGCGAGCGCGAACGGCTCACTTTGTTTTTGGGATCGCTCGTGTACCGCGACGCCCGCTTGGAAAACTTCGACTGCGCGCTGCTCAATGAAGTCATCGAGCATATCGAACCGGCCCGTTTGCCGACGGTGGAAAAGGTCATTTTCGCCCATGCCCGTCCGCGCCGCGTCGTCGTGACGACCCCAAATGCCGACTACAACAGCGTGTGGGAAAGTCTGCCCGCAGGAAAATTCCGCCACGCCGACCACCGATTTGAATGGACGCGCGGCCAATTTGAGGCATGGGCAAGCGCCGTTGCTCAAAGCCACGGCTACAAGGTCGCCTTTTCCGGGGTCGGCGACGAGGACGCGCAGGGCCGAGGAACGCCAACGCAAATGGCGATTTTCGACGTGATTTAGGCCCCCCTGCCCCGCAGTAAGGGGGGGTTCTGAGCCAAGTTCCCTTTCTACCGCAAAAGTTTATAGTTTCGTTAAGCCAACTCAGAACGCCCCATTATTGGGGGGGCAGGGGGGCTTCTTCCTTGACGAGCAGCAGGTTCGCACCCTACACTAAATCTATGAAACGTCACCGCCGAACCCGTTCCATCGTCCAATTTGTCGCCCTGCTTGGCGCGGCATCTGTCGCGCCCTTCGTACTGGCGCATAGCCCGCAGCCACCCAAAGACACGCTTGGCTATCAAGACACGCCACTTTTACCCGACGGCAAATGGCACGTCCACGACGGCTTGCGCCCACAGCCCCCGGTTATTACCCCGCCCGCAACCGACGGCAAGCCCGTTCCGCCGCCGTCCGATGCCATTGTGCTGTTCGACGGCACGAATTTGGATAAATGGCAAAGCGGCGATGGCAAGCCGTCCGGCTGGAAACTGGAAAACGGGTACATGGAAGTGCCCAAGCGCGGCACGCCGAACGGCGGCGATATACAAACCCGCGAGCCGTTCGGGAGTTGCCAGTTGCACGTTGAGTTTTGCGAACCGTCGCCGGGCAAAGGCAGCGGGCAGGGACGGGGCAACAGCGGCATCTTTTTGATGGGCAAATACGAGTTGCAAGTACTTGACACTTACGGTAACCAAACGTACCCCGACGGCCAAACTGGCGCGCTGTACGGACAAACACCGCCGCTCGTCAATGCGGCCCGCAAGCCCGGACAATGGCAAACCTACGATATTTTTTGGACGGCCCCGTCGAAATTCGGCGACCGCGCCTCAAACCCCGCCTTTGCGACCGTGATTTACAACGGCGTTTTGGTGCAGAACCACACGCCGCTTTTAGGCCCGACCCAGCACCGCGCGCTCGCCAAATACACCGACGCGGACTGGACGCAAAAAACCGGCCCCATCAAATTCCAAGATCACGGCGACGCCGTCCGCTTCCGCAACGTGTGGATTCGCCCTTTGTAATCGACTATTGCTCGGGCCGATAAACGACCGCCTATAGTTTGGATTTTTACCGCCACACGGCTTGGCGGTACAATCGCTCGACGAGGGCGACGACCGGCACGGCGGACGCGGCATCGTACAAATCGACGGGCGCATTTGGGCCGAAATCGCGGCCTTCCTGCAAGGCGGCGACAAAGGCTTGATCGGGCGACAGCGTTCGGTACGGGGCGGCGTCCACGGTTTCCGACGGGCCACCGACCGGGCGCACGTACAAATCGGCGGGAACGTCTTCGCGCAAAAGCCAGCCCGCCGTGCCGTTTTCGCCAAAAAGCTGAATCCGCTCCACCTTTTCGGTCGCATCGCCTAAAAGGGTTACGTCCGCCCGCGTGCCCGACGCGAAGGTTAGGCGAAGCGAGGCCTGCACGTCCACGTCCACGCCGCCCAACCGGCACAGTTCCGCACTTGCATCAAGGGCGGGCGAACCGCCGACAAGGCGAAACAGCATATCGAGCATGGAGGCTCCGGCGTCCAGCAAAAACCCCCCGCCTTCGCTTTCGTGCATTCGCCATGTCCGCCCGTGTTCCTGCCGCCACGGCTGGGCGCGCGTGATAATCACATCCGACAGCGGGCCGATGGTTTGCGCGGCTTGCGTCAAAAAGTTCGCGTGGCCACGGCTGCGGCGCGAATACGCGACAAACAGGGCCAAATTCTTTTCGCGGGCCGAGCGCACAAGGGCGTCGCCTTCTTCGTGATGGGTCACAAAAGGCTTTTCACAAAGCACATGGACGCCCGCGTCGAGAGCGCGGCGGATTTGTTCGGCGTGCCTGCCGTGCGGCGTACACAGCACGACGGCATCGACCATGCCCGCTTGCAGCAAGTCCAATTCCGACCGAAACAATTTGGGGCGTTTGGGCAGGCTATGCGCCATGCGGGCCAGCGCGTCGGAATCCGGGTCGCAAATCGCCGCGATCTGCACGCCGGGGATGGCGAGCAAGCGGTCGCGGTGCAATCCGCCCACGGTTCCGCAGCCGACGAGGCCGATGCGCGGCTGCAAAATCGGCGCACGGGTTGTAGCGATGGAAGGTAAAGCGGCGTCGCTATTTTCTAAGGGCGGCATTTCGTTATAGCGTTCGGCGCGGGCGGGATAGTTTCCTTTGCCGCTGCGTCGGGAAGGAAGCCGTTCCCTGTTTTGCTGGCCCCCCTACCCCCCAATAAGGGGGGGTTCCGAATGGGTTTTCTGATACCGTGAATTTGTGCGGCTTTTGGAAATGCTTTTTCAGAACCCCCCCTTATTGGGGGGCAGGGGGGCCAATCCTTCTACCCCACCGCCTGCAAAGCGGCGAGCAAGGTTTCTTCGTCCCATCCGTCATCGTGGCGGACGCCGTTGATGAAGAACGTCGGCGTGCCGTTGACGCCGCTGCGAACGCCGGACGAAAAATCGTCCTCGATCTGCTCGGCCTCGTCGCCGTTTTCCACGGCTTGCATGAAGGCGTCCGCGTCAAGGCCGACGCTTTGGGCGTATTCGCGCAAATGCGAATCGCCCAGCGCCTTTTGGTTCTCGTACAAGGCGTCGTGCATTTCCCAAAACTTGCCCTGCTTTCCCGCCGTTTCCGCCGCCAGCGCAGCGTGGGCGGCGTGCGGGTGCAGTTCGGTTAGCGGGAAGTTGCGGAACACAAAGCGCAGTTGGTCGCCCATTTGGGCCTGTATGGACTTAACGATAGGGTACGCCTTGCCGCAGTACGGGCATTCGTAGTCGCCGTATTCGACGAGCGTTACAGGCGCGTCGGGTTTGCCTTCGATATGGTCGCGGGCTGGATCGACCGGGGCGGATAGATTGCTCATTTCGCGTCTCCTTCCGAAAGTTTGACTTCCGCTTGAGTGGCGTCTTTCTTTTTCATGTCGTCGAGGGCGGTCAAGATGCCGTCCGCGCCGGGATTGACGCCCATCGGCGACACATAACTCCATTGAATAATGCCGTTTTTGTCGATGACGAACAAGGCGCGCTCGGACACGCCCGTCTGCTCATGGTACACGCCGTAGGCTTTGCTCATCGCACCCTTTGGCTCAAAATCGGCAAGAAGGGGAAAGTGCAGATTGCGGTCATGCGCGAACGCTTGATGACACCACGCGCCGTCCACGCTCACGCCCACGATTTCCGCGCCCGCCTTGTGAAATTCGGGCAAGATTTGGTTGTACAGTGCCATTTGATCGCCGCAGACGGGACTCCAATCGGCGGGATAAAACGCTAAAATGAGCGGCTTTCCCTTGAAATCGGACAAACAGATTTTTTGGTCGGCGGTGCAGGGCAAATCGAAGCCGGGCGCGGGCGTACCGGCCTGCAGCGGGCCGGTTGGTTGGTTTTCAGCCATGTTAAAGCAATTCCTTTCGGTGAAAAACGGGCAGAAAGTGCATTTTCAACAAAGCCCGCCCGTATCCTTTTGCCTTTACAACAAAACCCCGTCTTCCGGTTCCAATGCGGGCAGCGGCGGTTTCCCCATACGCTCCAACAGGTCGCTTTCAATCGTGCGCGACATCGAATACAGCGGCAAATCGTTGGGGTCGGTCGAAAACGGCTGCTCAATCAGTTCGCTGACGTGATCCAGTGTTAAGAACGCGAACGCGACGATGAGCGTCAGAACCGGCGTTAGATAGCCCAACTCTTGAATCAAGCCGAACGGAATTAAGCAGCAATAGGCGAGCACGATTTTGTGGTTCAAATACGTGTAGGCGGGCGGAAGCGGCGTGTTTTTGATTTTTTCGCAGCCGCCTAAAATATCCGTCAGTTCCGTTAAACTGTCGTCGAGGCGCGTCAAGTGGAACTCGGTGATGTGCCCCGCTTTCCATGCTTCGCGGAGCAAAACGCCCATGCGCTGTAATAATGCGGTGGGCACGTTGCGCTTGGAGGCTGGAACTTCGTGATCGGGCAAAAAACGGGATGCTTCCGCCCGGGCGTCGGTTCCGCGCAAATGGGCAGCAAACGAATACACGAACGCGGTCTGAAAACAGGCGATTTCATCCAGCAGTTTTTTGCTGTTGGCGTCATCGGTAACATACGTTGCGACTTGTCGGGGAATGGTGCGCGACGTGTTAATTAAGCGGCCCCACAAGCCGCGCGCTTCCCAAAAACGCTGATACACAATGTTGTTGCGAAACGACAAATACACGGACAGCGCGACGCCCAGCGATGTCAGTGTGGAAATATCAAGCGCGACCCATGTTTTTGCAAGGGGAATATGCACGCCGACGAGCACAACGGAAACGAGCGCGACCAGAAGAAGGGGTTTACGAATATCCTGCGCGGCCTGCGCAATGGTGGTTTTGCCGGTAACAATCATAGATGGTTTTTGTTTGTTTTCAGGTTTTCGGTACGAGAACCATTTTGCCTTGCGCCCCCTTTGGCGGGTTGATAATATCGCGGTGCGCGGCCTGCACGTCCGCGAGGTCGTAGGTATGGCCGACAATCGGCGACAGCGCGCCGGATTTAAGGCCCGCCTGCAAGGCGGCGTGAATGGACGCGGTATCGCCGGTCGATGCGACGCCCAAACTCATGCCCAAAATGGCGGCGTCGCGGCCCATCAGGTCGCGCGGATTGATTTCCACCGTTCCCCGATTGCCGATAACGACGACGCGCCCACCTGAAGCGAGGTTCGGCAAGTCGCGGCCCAGATTGACGTTCGCCAGCATTTCCAAAATTACGTTCCAGCCCGCGCCGTTTGGCGTTTGGGCTTTGCCCTCGGCAAGATAATTCTCGCCCGAGTGATCCAGCACGAAATCCGCGCCTTGCGCCTTGACGACCTCGCGGCCTTCGGGAGTACTTGCCGTGCCCCAAACCGTCAAACCCAGCCATCGCGCGATTTGCACGGCTGCCAAACCCACGCCGCCCGACGCGCCATGCACCAGAACGGTTTCGCCCGCGCGGCCGTGCGCCCGCTGTACGAGCGCACGGTACGCGGTTCCATACGGAACCCAGATTCCCGCGCCCTGCTCGAACGTCACGTTTTCGGGCAAAGGAAACACGGCTTCGGCCCGGGCGAGCGCTTTTTCCGCATACGCGCCCGTAAGGGTTCCGGCTGTGTATACGGCATCGCCGACCGAAAGGGTTCCGCAGTTCGGCCCGACGGCCTCGATAATTCCCGAGGCATCCGAGCCGGGCGTGTACGGGAGTTCGGGCTTGGACGCATACGTTCCCGTCCGAATGTAGGTATCGACGGGATTGACGCCCACGGCTTTGACCGCAATTAAAACTTCGCCGCTTTGCGGCGCGGGCGGATCGGGAACGGCCTCATATTGAAGCACGTCCGGCCCGCCCCACTGATGGACACGAATGGCCTGCATATCGGCTTGTTTCCCAAAACCAGCGAATTTTATGCAGGTCACATTCATTGGAACAGACTACTTGACGCGGTGAATTTTCGCGCCTTTGGAGTTTTCGAGCGCGGTTTTCCAGTTATGGCTCCACGCTTCGTAGTCGGTGAACTCGCTCGCGGGGTTGGATTCGCTGCGGGCGATAAATTCCGGGTGGAACGGACGGCCCGTAGGCTGACCAGTGGGTTGATAGCGCAAATCGATGCTCCAGCGCACCCCGTCGGTGAAGTTCGGCGTGGAGCGGTGCGGCGTGGAGCGGTGCATGAACACGAATCCGCCCGCTTTGACCGGCACGGGCACGGCTTGCGTATCGGGCAGGGCTTCGGGCGTAATTGTTGTGCCGCCTTCGCCGCTGTGATGCGCCAGTTCGCCGTTCTTGAAAACGCCGGGAATGACTTCCATGCAGCCGTTTTCAACGGTGGCGTCCACGAGCGCCATCCAGCACGTCACGATGTCGGAGTTGGTCGCCTCTTCAAGGGTGACGCCAATGTCCTGATGCCACGGCACGTTGTAAAAGCCGCTTTTGCTGAGCGTGTCCGGCACTTTGGCGCGGATGTGCTGAATCGGATTGCACGTGATTTCCGGCCCGACCAGCCCTTCCACGGCGTCCAGTAAATTGTCGCAGCGCAAAAACTCGAACATCGCTTGCCCGCGCATCTGCATGATGTCCATGTTTTGCGTGATTTCCGGCGACTGCTCGTACAACCGAGCGAGCCGCGTGCGGAAGCCTTCGTTTTCGCACAAATCGGTAATTTTGCCCTGCGCCTGTAATTCACGCGCCCGCTTGTCGATCCAGTCCGAATACTCTTTAATAACCGGAGCCATGTCGGCCTCGGTCACGACGCCTTCGGCGACCAGATAGCCGTTGTCATTGAAGAACTGAATTTGCTCATCCGTGAGTTTCATAGGAAATCCTTTCGCGCAGGCCCGCAATATTTTTGTTACGCCTACACAATACGCTTTTATCGTACCTGTGCTATTTGGGATAATCCATGCAGGATGCGGGCGCATTTTTGCACAATATGCTCACAGAACAGACATTAGGCTCGGGCCGATAAACGACCCGGCAGCCCAAATATGCGTCCTCACGGACGCCCGTAAATGATGGGTTTGATGCACCAAAAAAGCGTTTTGCACAAGCCGCGTCCAGAGGACGCCTCTGCTTGCTGCCGGGTCGTTTATCGGCCCGTGGCATAGGAATGTTCACGAAACAATGGACGAAGATGCCCCGCCGCTTGTTTTTTTGGCGACCTCATATTCTCCGCACTGCACACTGCGGCTCGATAAACGCTTGTCCGGCTATTACACGATGCAGTTTATGGCGGCGCAAAGCGGGGGCGTGTTTGTGGCCTACGACGACCGCGCATACCATTTAATCGACGGACAGGCGTGGTTCTGGCCCGCGTATCCCGGCCCGCGCTTGCATTTTTCGCCTTCCCCGCCGTTCGAGGCTTGGTTTCATCGGCACGTCGGCTTTACCGGGCCTTTGGTTTCCCAATGGGCACGCGACGGATTGTGGCCCGACCGTCCGCAGCCCGCGCCGCCGACCCGCGACTGGAACGTTTTTTGGGACGAACTGACGGCTCTCGCCCAGCGCAGCGACAGTTGGGGACGCAAACGCGGTGTCAACTTACTGGAACAAATGCTCCTTGAACTCGCCGAAGCCCGCGCCCCCATCGCGCAAACCGAAGACGCGCTGTGGCTGCGTCCGCTCTTGGAAAAACTAATCGGCGACGCGCCAAGCGGTCAAACCTTCGCGCCCGACTACGAACTGCTGGCCCGCGATGCCGGAATGGGTGTCAGTACGCTACGGCGCAAATTCAAAACCGCAATGGGCGGCGTGTCGCTGCACAATTACGTGATACAAAACGGGGTCGCCCGCGCCCGCGCTTTGCTGACCGAAACCGACTTGCCGATTAAAGCCGTCGCCGCGCGCTTGGGCTACGACACCGAGTATTTTTTCGCCCGCCAGTTTCGCCAAATCGTCGGCGTCGCGCCCGGCGTGTATCGAAAAAGTCGGCAGTAAAATCGTACTATCGCATAGGGCCAGCGACGGGCGTCAAATGCGGCGCGATGGCGTTGACGAGGCCTTTGCCATACAGCCTCATTTGAATCGGACTGCGATTTTCGAGCGCAACGGCCAGCACATAATACGTCACCCACCGGCGGTTGTTGACTTGAACCACTTGTATCGCGCTCCACGGAATGCAAATGCGAGCGTGCCCGACCGAAAACAAAGCCATCGCCGATAAATACAATCCGTTGGGGCCGACACCGATATTAACGCTGCCCCGGTAATCCGCTCCTTCCATATACATGGTTTGCCAGTTAAACCACTGCACGCCATGCGGCGTGTACGGGCCAACGGGAAACCGGGTCGCCAGCGCGTGCCATCCGCCCGAACGCGCGATAAAAAAACAAATCAAACACCAAAAGGCCGCGAACCCGGCAAAGGCAAGCGGAACAATAAGCGCAGCGAGCGCGCCGGGCGACAGATTCATACTTTAGGTGTACCCGAGAAGCCCCCCTGCCCCCCAATAATGGGGGGTTCTGAGTGGCGTATCCGATAACCGCAACCGTTCGCAATTTTGGGAGGCTTAATCAGAACCCCCCATTATTGGGGGGCAGGGGGGCTTCTCGCGCAGGAAACCGAACGGGGCCAACGGAACGTACTTTGGAATAGAAAAGGTTCAAAGGTAAATCTGTGACCAAAATATCGCCCGCCATTGTTGGCGCGCTTCTTGCTCTGCCGCTTGCGGGAATTGCCCCGTTGTTGGCGCAAGGGCAAAGCACCCCTGCTGCCGTAGCCGTCAGCGGCCCGACCGTTGCAAGCGTTAAACCGCTGAAAGATGCCTACAAAGGCAAATTTCTTGTCGGGACGATTTTGAGCAATGCCGCTCTGCAAGGCAACGCGCCGAAAGAGGTCGCGCTTGCCGCCAAGCATTTCAGCGCGATTACGCCGGAAAACAGCATGAAGCCCGACGCGCTCCAGCCCAAAGAAGGGCAGTTTAACTTTGCCGAGGGCGACAAATTGGTGGAAATCGCGCAGAAAAGCCAGAGCGCGCCGATTGGGCACTGCTTAGTGTGGCACTCGCAAACACCGCGCTGGTTTTTCGAGGGGCCGGACGGCAAGCCCGCAGGCCGAGAACTTGCGCTGGCGCGGATGCGGAAACATATCGCAACCGTCGTCGGGCATTACAAAGGCAAAGTCAAGCAGTGGGATGTCGTGAACGAAGCCCTGAACGACGGGCCGGGGGTTTTGCGCGACAGCCCGTGGCGCAAAGCCATCGGCGACGATTACATCGCCGAAGCGTTTAAGGCCGCGCACGAAGCCGACCCGAAGGCCATTCTGGTTTACAACGACTACAACATCGAGCGGTCGTACAAACGCCCTAAAGCCCTTGAATTATTGAAATCGCTGCTGGATAAGAAAGTGCCGATTAACGCGGTTGGGATGCAGTGCCACTGGCGCATCGACGATCCGAATTTGACGGAAGTCGAAGATTCCATCAAGGCGTATGAGGCGCTGGGCCTCAAAGTTATGATTACCGAACTGGACTTGGGCGTTCTGCCAACCAAATACAAGGGCGCGGACATTGGCTTCCGCGAACAAATGACGCCCGAACAGCAAGCCGCGATGAACCCCTATACGACCGCTCTACCCGCCGAAGTCGCCCAAAAGCAGGCCGATATATACCGGCAAGCCTTTGAAATGTTTTTGCGCCACAAAAACAGCATTGGGCGCGTCACGTTTTGGGGCACGCAGGACGGGGCATCGTGGCTGAACGGATTTCCCATTCGCGGGCGCACCGATTATCCGCTGTTGTTCGACCGCGCGAACAACCCTAAACCCGCCTTTTTCGCCGTCCGCGACGCCGTCTCAGCGAAGGGTAAATAATCACACACAGGGGCGTTTGCGGTTTTTCGCAAACGCCCGTTTTCATTTCACGATATAACGAAGTTCGTGATTTGTGCTTCCGTTTTTTCCCGCCGCGCCGGGAAACGCGCTTTTGTGCGCGCGATAGTCGGCGCGGCGTTTGTTTTGCCCGGTTGTTTTGCGGCTCATGCCGCGTTTGCCCAGCAGGTTCCGCCGCCCGCTTTGCCCACAACCCCGACAAACCCGCAGCCGCCCGTAAATCCCGTGCCAACCAATCCGCAAACGCCGCCGATTTCGCCCGTGACGCAACCGCCGACGCCGGATAATGGCTTGCCACTCCCGATTACGGTTCCACCGCCCCCGCGCGTTGCGCCGTATTTGCCGTTTCCCAATCTACCGTCCGCGCCGCTCGATGAACTCAACGACGGTATCGGATTGGCGCAGCAAATGACGCGCAGCCGCAATTTGCAGGGGCGCGTTCTTTGGATCGATGCGACCGCGAACTTGGATAAAGTTAACACGGCCCCAAAAATCGCCGCCCTTGTAAACAAGATAAAATCCGTCGGCTTCAACACCATTGTGTTCGACATCAAGCCGATTATCGGCTACACGCTGTACCCGTCCAAATACGCGCCCAAAATGACGGAATGGGTGCGGCCTTTCGGAACCAAAAAACTGCCGATTGAGTTCGACCCTCTCAAAGAAATGGTCGCGCAATGCAAGGCCCAAAATATCGGCCTTTTGGTCAGCATGAACGTTTTCAGTGAAGGCCACCGCGAATTTCCGGGCAAGGGGCCGGGGATTGAGCATCCCGACTGGCAAACCGTTTTATACGACGAGCAGCCGCGCGTCCGCCGCGACGCACCCGGCGCGACTGCGTATCCCGTGATGGACAAGCCCAATTCGCCCACGGGGCGCACGCCCGACGATTTGCTTTTGTTCACCGACTTATCCAAAATCCGCCCCGAACCCGCCGCTGTTATCGCCATTTTGGACGCCCGCAAAAACGTGTTGGCCCATGTCGCCGGTGCGTCGCTTGCGGCCCTGCCGTTGCAGCTGCCCGATGGCGGGGCCGCGCTTGTCGGGTATTCGCCCAACGCGACGCAGTTTTTGCGCGTCAATGCCGCGCCGGGGATGCGCATGGTGATGGATACGCAGTCCGTGTTCGTGCCCATTGGCGAGCGCGCCGACCGGCAGGTTCCCCTGATGACGAACCCGAACAATCCCGACGTGCGAAACCGCATCTTGGATATGCTCCGCGAGGTCGCCACCAACTACGAAGTGGACGGCTTCATTTTCGACGACCGCTTGCGCTACGCGGGCCTGAACGCCGACTTTTCCACGGTTTCACGCACGGCTTTCGAGGCTTACGCCAACGGGGGCAGGCCGCTTCAATGGCCGAACGATGTGTTCCACTACGAGGTCGCCTACCCGTCGCTGGACAAACGCGAAGTGCCCGGCCCGTATTACGACGCATGGCTGACGTTCCGCGCTTTGTCCTTGCGGAACTGGCTCGCGGACGCCGTTCGCACCGTCAAAACCCTGCTCCCGCAGGCGACCGTTTCCACCTATGTCGGGTCGTGGTATCCCGATTACCCGGATGTCGGCGCGAACTGGGCGGCTGACGATCTGAGCGCGGGCTTCCGATTCCTCAACGATTCGTACCGCAAAACTGGCTGGGCGGGCTTGACCGATTTCATCACGACCGGCTGCTATTATCCAACCGCGACGCTTTCCGAGGCCGCCGCAAAAGGCCTCAGTATCGGCGATTCCGTCGAAGCGGCGGGGCAGTTTTCCAACCGCGCCGTTCACGACCAAACGTTCGTCTATGCGGGCATATCGCTGGACAAATTTAAGAACCGCCCCGACGATTTGAAGCGCGTTTTGCAGGCGGCCTGCGCGACGACGCAGGGCGTCATGGTGTTCGATTTGTCGCACGACATCGACCCACTGTGGCCCGTGTTTTCCGAGGCGTTTCAAAAGCCCGCGATTGCGCCGCATCAAGTGCCGGGTTTGGTAAACGAACTCCGAACCCAAAGCGCGGCCCGCAAAGCCACGAACACGCCCGAACCGCCTGTGATTTTGTACCGGGGCACGTCGGGCACGGGTTTTTAGTTTTTGTAAACCGCCGAACAGTTGTGGCATAATTCCCAAAGGCAAAACGTTTATGTGGATTTATGTCACGGGCGGCAGCGTCGCCTTTAATTTGGATCACGCCGCCCGCGTGTTTGTGGAAGACACGGGAACCGGGGCGGCCCTCAAAGTCGATTTGGCGGGCAAAACGCAGATGATCGCTTACCATACGTCCAAAGCCGACGCGCAGGCCGCGCTCGAGGCCATCATGTCCGCCCGCGAAAAGGGCGCAACCGTTTTGCGCTTGTAGCACAAAGGAAGCCCGGCAATGCGGCGCGAACCTTGACAGCACTATGCGGCAACAACACCGCGCCGTTTCAAGGAGGAACGATGATGCCCGACCTTTCCGCTTCGCCCACCGCCGCCGAGTACGCGGCGAGCATTCCGCAGCCCGAACCGACGCCCGGCGATACGTCGTGGTTTACGCAGGATCGCTTCGGTTTGTTTATCCATTGGGGCCTGTACTCGGTCGCCGCCCGTCACGAATGGGTGCAGTCTCATGAGCGGCTGACAAGCGAGCAGTACCGCAAATACTTCACGTATTTCGACCCCGATTTGTACGATCCGAACGTGTGGGCAAAAGCGGCATCGGACGCGGGCATGAAGTATTTTGTGGTCACGACCCGCCACCACGAAGGGTTTTCGCTGTGGGATACGGCCCTGTCCGACTACAAAGCGACCAACACGCCCTACGGCAAAGATACCCTCGCCCCGATGGTCGATGCGGTTCGGGCACAGAATATGAAAGTCGGCGTTTATTATTCGCTTTTGGACTGGCATTACGAACACTACGCGACCGACCGCCATCATCCCCGCCGCGACGATAGGGAGTTCCGGGCAGGCGACGCAAGCCGCGACCAAACCAAATACGTCGATTTCATGGAAGGCCAAATCCGCGAACTCTTGACGCGCTTCGGCAAAATCGACGTATTATGGACGGATTTTTCCGTGCAGGCCGACGAAAAAATGGGCTTGCCGGGCAAAGGAAAAACCGAATGGCAAAGCGAGCGGCTTATACAAACTATTCGCTCGCTCATGCCCGACATCATTTTGAACGACCGCTTGCAAATACCGCAGGATTTGAAAACGCCCGAACAGTACCAGCCGCGTCAGTGGCTGGAAGTGGACGGAAAGCCCGTCGTGTGGGAAGCCTGCCAAACGTTTTCGGGTTCGTGGGGGTATCACCGCGACGAAGCCTCGTGGAAATCCTTGGATATGCTCATCAAAATGCTGATCGATAACGTCAGCAACGGGGGCAACTTGCTTCTCAACGTCGGCCCGACCGGGCGCGGCGAGTTCGACGAACGCGCCCTCGACCGCTTGCAAGGCATCGGAAAATGGATGAAGCGGCACAGCCGCAGCATTTACGGCTGCACGCAGGCCCCCGCCCCGTTCAAAGCCCCGCAGGACTGCCGCTTCACGTACAATCCCAAAACGAATCGCTTGTACTGCCACGTCTTTTCGTGGCCGTTCAAGCATCTGCACTTGGACGGCTTAGGCGAGCGCGTCGAGTATGCCCAACTACTCAACGACGCTTCGGAACTCAAAATGCGCACGACGATCCCCGAAATGGCCTACGGTGGCGGAACCGGCCCGAACGCGGACAAAGTCGCGGCTTCCACGCTGACCCTCGATGTGCCTATTCGTCCCCCGCACGAAACCGTGCCCGTTATCGAACTGTTTTTGAAATAGGCGCACACGACAAACTGTACCCGGCGGCTTATGCCGCCGGGTACATCTTCGCGCAATGTTTTATGCCGTTCCGGCAAAGGTGGATCGGTCGCCCAAGCCCTCGCTGCCGAGGGCGAGATAGCCGCCGTCAATCGGGAGTTCCACGCCCGTGATGAAGCTGGCGTCGTCGCTGCATAAGAAGAGGATGCCGCGCGCGATTTCACGGGCTTCGCCCAAGCGCCGCAGCATAGAAAACTGGCCCCAAATCGGCTCCCATTTTTCGCGCCCGCCGTCTACGGCGGCTTTGGCGACTTCGGGCGTCCACGTCCAGCCGGGACTGACGACGTTGACCCGGATACCGTCCGGGGCCAAATCGAGGGCTTGGCAGCGCGTCATGGCGATGATAGCGCCCTTGCTCGTGTTGTACGTCCAGCGGTTGGGCTGCGCTATATGCCCGGAAATACTGGCGATATTGACAATCGCGCCCTTGCCGCTCGCTTTCATCAACGGGTGACACGCCTGCGCCATGTGGGCGGTTCCCTGCACGTTGACGCCCAAACTGCGGTTCCAGTCCGGCCCGGTTGCGTCCAAACCTTTGCCGACAAAACTGACTGCGCTGTTGACCAAATAATCCACGCGCCCCCACCGCGCTTCGACGGCGGCGACGCCTTCCATACAGGCGTCGGCATCGGAAACATCAACCGTATGAAACACTGCCTGCAAACCATCGGCTTCCAGTTCTGAGGCCAATGCCGCACCCGCCGTTTCGTTTACGTCGAAAATCGCAACGGCTGCGCCTTCTTGGGCGAACTCGCGCACGGTCGCCGCGCCAATCCCCGACGCGCCGCCCGTAACAATCGCCACTTTTCCAGACCAGTTCATAATCGTTTCCTTAGCGCCGATTCAAGCGCAGTACCGTGTAGGAATGCGCCGGGAAGGTGTAATCGAACGTCGCAGCGGACACGCTTTGCTGGGAGCGAATGGAACGGATTTTCTCCGGCGCGTCAGGCGTATTTCGGGCCGTCAGTTCGCCCGCGAGCGTCCAAATTTCTGTCGGGGCGGATTTTGGCGTGAAGTCGCCGAGGTTTAGCGCGGCGTGATGCGCGACCGCGCCGCTGTTGACGATTTTCAAAACGAGCGTTTTGTTGTCCGCGCTTTTTGTCGCCGTGGTGTCCAAGTCATTGTTCGGGCTGCTTGTTTCGCACGCGACGCGGAGCGGTTGGTAGTTTTGGGCGGCCATTTGCTGCGCCCAATACGGGGGCATTCCCCACACTTTGTCGGGTGTAAAAAAGACTTGGCCTTGGTTCCAGCCGTTGTCGTTTTGCTCGTAGGGCTGCAAGCAGTTGGCGGGGCAATCCATCAGAACAAAATCGCCGTGCCGCTCGGTGACATTGAGAATGCGGGCGTGGCCTAAGGCGCGCTGCAAATCGTGGCGGTTGCCGTTTTCCTCGAAAATGCCGACGCGCATATTTGAGCCGGGGATCCATTCGTCGAAGCACTGTTTCATCCGGGTGAGCGTTTTGTCAACGTCGTCGGCGTCGCGCAAATTGTCGCCGCCGACGTGCAGATCCCACAATGCGGCTTTGCCGTTCAACTCCTGCGCGATTTTTTTGCACAGCGGCTCGTCCGCGTTCCACCACGCCGCGATAACGTAATGAACGTTCGGATCGCGGGGGCGCATGGCCTCATACAGCAGTTTGAAGCGTTCCAAATACCGGCGATACCAGTCCGCGTTTCCGTCCAGTCCTTCTTCGTTTCCGATTTGGATATAGTGCACGTTGTAGGGCTTCGGGTGGCCGTTCGCCGCGCGTTTCGCGCCCCAAACGGTCTTAGCGGAACCGTTCAGATATTCCACCAAGTCGGCGGCGTCATCGGGCGTTTCGTCTATATTAATAGCAAATGCCGGTTCGATATGGGCGGCCTCGCAGAATTGTACGAACTCCTCGATGCCGAAGCCGTTCGTGGAATGGGGATACCAGTGGCCGCGATACTGCGGGCGTTTGTCGCGGTCGCCGATCATCTTTTTCCAGCGGTATTCGGGCGCATTGACCATCGTGCCGCCGTAGCGCAAAAACGTAAGGCCTTGCTCTTTGAGCGCGTTTCCGATGTCGGCGCGGAACGGCCCGCCGCCGAACAAGGCTTTGCCCGTGTCGCTCAAATAAATTTGATCCACGCCGATGCGGCCCGGTTTATCCAGCCACAGCGCGAACCGCGCGTTGGGGTCGGTTGCGTTGGGGTGGAGCGTGAAATCGCGCCGCGTCCATGTTTCGCCGCCGGTTGTTAGTTTCTGCGAGGCATAGGTACGCGCACCGTCCGCGCTTTGCAGCGCTACCGTCACGGGCACGCCCGCTTGGCCTTTCAGATAGAAATGCCCCTGCATCGGTTGGCCCTTGCGCACGGAAATTCCCCAGCGATTCAAACCGCGATTGGCGGTGCCGACCGTTCCCACTCCGCCGCGATGGACGATTTCCTGCCAGTGCTCGGAGTTATAGGCATCGCCGCTTTTGCGGGTGAAATGCGCTTGCGCGTTTCCCGTGGCGACAGCATCCCACATCCCGCTAACGGTTGCGCGCGCATCGGCGTCGGCATCGCCGAGCGGTTCGGTTTCGGTTTTTCCATTTGCCGTGACGGTTAGATTGCGAAACGCGGCGCGGGAATTCCACGTGCGAACGCCAACCAAACCAGCGGGCAATGCGGCTTTGTCGTCGGTGTATTCGAGCAAGGGCTTGGTGGCTTCATCCACGAAAATGCGAAGGGTTGCGCCCTGCAAATCCACGCGCAGTTTATACCAGCGGCCCGGTTCGATCGGGGTTGGGACGCTTGTTAGCGGCTCCCAGTTGTTGCGGTGTCGGCCCAAAATGAGGGATTGATTGCGAACGCTGAGACTGATTTCATAGCCCACCCAAGCATCCGGGCCGATGCGCGGGTCGGACACGCGCACAATGAGGCCCGCGTTGTCGCCGGATTTGTCCGCGAACTGCACGTCGCAGGCCACGCTGCCGTCGCCGACAACGGGCGATTGTCGAACGAGTTTCGCTCCCGCCGACGCGCCGACGTGAAGCGCGCCGCTACGAGGTTCCCAATCACCGCCGTAGGCCGTCCAGCCGCCCACGGGCGAGGCCGGGGGTTCCTCGAAACTTTCGCCGAAAATCCGCTGGGCGTACAGGCCGCCGTAGATTTCGTGGTTCACGTCTTCGATGCAGGAGCCGGTCATCCACGGCGTGATTTTATTGACGACCGTGCCGGGCGAAACAACAATGCGAGCATCGTTTACTGGCTTGGTTGACATGGGTGTTTTTTGCGGTGCTTTTCCATTGGGGAAAACGAGGGCGGCGACAAGCGCGGGAAAGAGAAAGAGGGTTTTCATAGAGAAAAGTAAATCTGGGCTTACCAGTGCATGACCTGACCGCCGTCTACGTTGAGGGTTTGACCGGTGATGTTTTTCGCCTTTTCGGACGCCAAAAAGACCGCGAGGTGAGCGATGTCATTTGGTTCCTGCCAGCGATTGAGCGGCGTGATGCGGGCGATTTTATCGGCTGCCCATTCGTCGTAGGTTAGGCGCTCGGTTTCGGATTGGCGCGCGTTCCATGCAGCCCAAACGGATTCATTCAGCGCGGTTTTGACCATGCCGGGGCAAATCGTATTGACGCGGACGTTAAACGGGGCGAGGTCTTTGGCGGCGCACTGCGCGAAATTGATCAGCCCCGCTTTGGCCGCGCTGTACGGCGGGTCGGTTTGCGATCCGATTTGCCCGGCCACCGACGACAAAAAGCAAAACGTTCCCTTTCGCGCGTCCGCCATGCGCGGCGCGAAGGCGTGCGCGACATTCGCCGCGCCGATGAGGTTGACGTTCAGCACGCGCGCCCAATCCGCAGGCTCCATCTTCCAAAACGGAAAGCCATGTTTTCCCGAACCCACCCCGGCAGCGAACACAACATGGTCGCATCGCCCGTACTCGGCGTAGATTCGGTTAGCGGCGTTTTGCAGCGCCTCATAGTCCGTAACATCAGCGGTTATTTGGCGCTTGTTTGTTACGTCGCCCTCGCTACCTGCCGCCCACGCTATATCCAGTCCGACGACAATCGCGCCCTCGGCCTCAAACGCCCGCGCGATAGCCTGCCCAATTCCGTTCGCCGCGCCAACGATGACCGCGATTTCACCCTGCAATTCCAAGTTCATAACTGCTCCACGCCTTTGTTTCTTGTGTTTTTCGCTAAACACGCCGCAGTTCGACACCGCGCCGCGCGAAGTCAGCCGCTTGCTCGTCCGACGCGCCGGTATCGGTTAAAACGAGATCGACACCAGAAAGCGCACAGACTTGCGCCCGCGCAATGCGCCCGATTTTGGAATGGTCGGCGACAGCGACAACCTGCTTCGTTCGCGCCGTCATCGCCCGGTTCAAAGCGGCTTCGTCGGGGTGATTGGATGTTATGCCGTATTCGTCGTGCAAACCGTCAAGGCCGATGAAAACGCGGTCGTAAAACAGTTCTTCGAC
>CAXTBP010000031.1:0-2083 GCA_964241985.1 uncultured Armatimonadaceae bacterium
CGCATGATCCGGACCTCCGCCTTCGCCTGGGTCCCGCCGTTCGCGCAGGGTCATCAAGGCGAAGCGGGGCAAAAGCGCGACTTTCGTCCATTTTTTCGGGTTGGACGCGACGCGGTACAGCCATTCCAAACCGACGTTCTGCATCCAAACCGGCGCGCGTTTAACCGTGCCCGAAAACACGTCAAGGGTTCCGCCGACCCCGATGGAAACCGGAATGTTCAGCGCGGTTTTGTTGCGGAAGATAAACTTTTCCTGTTTGGGAATGCCCAGCGCGACCAGCAAAATATCGGGACGCGCGGCTTTGATTTCCTCAACGACGGTCGCTTCCTGCTCGGGCGTGAAGAAACCGTCGCGGCAGCCGACGATCTGCGCGCCGGGAAACCGCTCGGTCATTTTATCTTTTGCCGCCTGCGCCACACCGGGCGCGGCCCCGAAAAAGAAAATCCGCCACCCCTTTTGCGCCGATAACTCGCAGCATTTCGCCGACAAATCTACGCCCGATACTTTGGCCGAAACGGGCTGCCCCAAGCGCTTGGTCGCCCACAAAATCCCCGCCCCGTCCGGCGTCACCAAATCCGACGCGGCAACAATTTTGGCAAATTCGGGATCTTCGCTCGCGGTCACGACCATCGAGGCATCGGCGGTGACAATATGATGCGGCGTTTTTTCCGCAACGAACCTCTCCACCAGCGCGAGCGCGCCGTCCATTGTTACGCGATCCACGCGCATCCCCAAAAGCGTCACCGAATTGAGCGCGGGCGTTTCCCCCGCCGCTGGCCCGACCGTTTTCTGCACGAAATGTTTCCTTCCCGTGCATTATAGCGCATCAGGGCAGACAAACGTTTTAGGGCGAACCGTGGGGGATATGGAGGCGAACCGTAAACACCGAGCCGTAACCGGGCAGGCTGTCGGCTCTTACATCGCCGCCGTGTCGCTGGGCGATTTTGCGGCAAATCGCAAGGCCGACGCCCGTTCCCGCGTAGCCTTCCCGCGCGCTGTCCAATCGCTCGAAAATATTGAAAACGCGCTCGGCGTATTCCGGCTCGAAACCGATGCCGTTATCGGATACGGTAATCACGGCGAACAAGCCGTCGGGCGTTATTTCCCGCTTGCCCTGCACGAGAACAATCGGGGGCTGGTCTTTTTTGTGGAATTTGAGGGCGTTGCTAATTAAGTTTTGCAATAATTGGCGCATTTGCAGCGCGTCCGCCCGCACCGTCGGCAAACTGTTAAAACCGACTACGCCGTCGGTGTCGATTAAACGCGCCTCCAAATCTGCAACGACTTCGGCGGCGATCTGGTTGAGGTCAACGAGCGCGACCGGCGCGGCTTTGGATGTAACGCGCGAATACGCGAGCAAGTCGCGCACAAGCGCGTCCATGCGCGTCGCCGCCCCCATCACTCGCTCGATATTGCGCTCCGCCATTGGATCGCCGGTTTGTCCAACGGATTTTTGCAGCATTCCACCAAACATCTGAATTTTTCGCAGCGGTTCGCGCAAATCGTGCGACGCAATCGACGCGAAATCTTGCAGGGCCTCATTGCTCCGCTGCAATTCGACCGTCAGCCGCGTTAGATTTTCTTCCTGCCGTTTGCGGTCGGTAATATCGGTGCAAATACCGACCAAGTGCCAGTGCCCCGACCCATCTGGCCCATTGGGCAGCCGCTCGATACGCACGTCTTCGGCAATCCAACGCTCCCCCCCATCGGCAAGTCGGCAGCGAAATTCATTCCGGTAACCGGGGCGGTTGTTGCAAATTGCCTCGGCGCTATTGGTGTCGATACGGGCACGGTCGTCCGGGTGGCGTGAATCATCGAAAGCGGGCGCGAATGGCTCGCCGGGTTGCCAAGCAATCGGTAGCCAGCGGTATGCCTCCTGATCATCCAAAATCGAAAGATTCCATCCAAGCATGGTGCGAGCGCTTTGGCTGTACCAACGTTCTGTGGCAGCCAGTTCGCGTTCAGGGTTCACGTGTGTTTCGTTTACTTGCGCTTCCCATAGCAAGCAGTTCGCTTGCCGGGAAACCTGCCGGAGCCGCGATTCGGATTTTTGCTGCCGCTCCACCAGCAGGCGCATCTCATC
>CAXTBP010000031.1:2093-38137 GCA_964241985.1 uncultured Armatimonadaceae bacterium
CGAGCCGATATGACCGACGTATTCCCCGCTCACATAACGGGGAACCGAAGTCGCCAAAAGCCAGCGGAGCGCGCCGTCGTGCCTGCGAACACGAAACTCAAGGCGAGCGGAAGCCCGCCGCTTGCGGGAATCGACGACGGATTGTTTTATAGCGTCGCGGTCGCGGTCGGGAATACCCTCCGCCCAGCCGAATCCCAGTTCCTGCGCTTCCGTGCGCCCCCGGAAATCGAGCCACGGGCGCGAAAAATAGGTTGCCTGCCCAGCGGCATCGGTCGCATACAGCATGACGGGGGCTTGATCCGCGACAAGGCGGAAACGCGCTTCGGATTCGGTGAGTTTTTGTAAAAGACGGGTGGTCTGCTCGTCGTGTTCGCGCAGTTCGGATTCCACGCGCGTGCGCCGCGTCAAATCACGCTCGGCGACCAAAAACGCGGCAAGCAGCAGGCAGACCGCAAGCGCGCCGCCCGCCGACGTGACGATAAGTGTTTGCTCGCCCAACTCCGCCGCTTCGGCGGCACTGCCCGCTTCCTCTTCTAAAGCATGTCTTTGATAGCGCGCACTGCCGGGATGCGTTTGTAAAAGCCGCGTTGTGTTACGGTAGTCAATCACGCTTAAAGCGGTTATTAGACAAAGTGCCGCAATCAATCCCAAACGAATGGTGAGGCGCGTCACGCCGCCTCGATGGAACGCTACACGCGACGCGGGCGACAGCCCGGCGACGGCTTCCGGGGCAGCCGAAAAAACGGGCGCAGTTTGTACATCGTCCAGTGGCAAGCGGCTGACATGTCCGCGTTCGGGCGCGACCGTGGCAGGCGAATGCAGCGATTCGCCGCCCGCACTTCCGCCGCTGGCGCTCAAATTCAAAAACGACGCTTTGGGCGTCGGGCTATTCTTCATCCCGTGCAACACAGTACATATCTTCGGCAGAATACCCGACCGGTCTTAGGAATGTTTTTGCAAATGCTTTGTTCCACCATAGGAATACCGAACGAATTAGGTGTTCCTACCGTGATTAACCGTCGTCTATTCGTTTATTCGCCGCTTTGCGTGATGAGTTTCGCAATGAGCGCCGTCCAGCCGGTTTGATGGTTTGCGCCCAAACCCGCGCCGTTGTCGCCGTGGAAATACTCGTTGAAAAATAAATAGTCGCGGAAGTGTGGGTCGGTTTGAAACGTTTCCGTGCCGCCGTAAATCGCCCGCCGCCCATCTTTATCGCGTGTGAACAAACCGATTAAGCGGCGCGATAAATGCGTGGCGATTTCATCGAGCGGCATCTCCTCGCCGCTTCCGGTCGGAAATTCCATCGTGAACGTCGGCCCGTACACCTGCGCGTATTTTTGCAGGGCTTCCACCAAAAGAAAGTTAATCGGCATCCAAACCGGCCCACGCCAATTGGAGTTGCCGCCAAAAAGCGACGTTTGCGATTCGGCGGGAGCGTAATCCACGCGGTACTCGACGCCCTTGATGTTCAAAACGTAGGGATGGTCTTTGTGAAAGCGGGACAAGGCGCGTATACCGTGCGGGCTTAAAAATTCGGCCTCGTTCAGCATTTTTTGTAAAACGCGCTTCAAATGGTCGGGCGGCACGAGCGAAAACAAAACGCGGTCGCCGCTCCCCTCGGCGTGGGCTTCGCCCGGCACGCCGCCGATTTGCTCCATCAAGTGCGCGACGCCTTTCGTCAGTTCGGGCCGATGGGTCAAAAACCAACGGATGCGCTGGTGAAAATCCGGTACGCGGGCCAGCGCCTCCGCATTGAACACTTCAACGGCAAGGAGGGGAATCAATCCGACGATGGAGCGCACTTTGAGCCGCATTTGCGTATCGTCCGGCATCAGCAAAACATCGTAAAAAAAGCCGTCAGTTTCGTCCCACAAATTCGTGTTTTTTTCGCCGAGCGATGTGAGCGCGTGCGCGATATACACGAAATGCTCGGCGAATTTGGTGGCGACATCTTGGTACGTTCGGTCGGCGCACGACAACTCGAGGGCAATCGCCAGCATATTGAGGCAGTAAAACGCCATCCATGCCGTGCCGTCGGCCTGCTCGATATACCCGCCGGTCGGAAGCGGGGCCGACCTATCGAACACGCCGATATTATCCAGCCCCAAAAAACCGCCCTCGAAAATGTTATTCCCTTGCGCGTCCTTTCGGTTCACCCACCACGTAAAATTGATCAGCAGTTTGTGGAAAATCCGCTCCAAAAAGTCCACGTCGCCGGGCGTGCCTTCGCCGATATTTTTGTTTTTCTTTTCGATTTGGTAGACGCGGAGCGCGGCCCACGCATGAACGGGCGGGTTCACGTCGCCGAACGCCCATTCGTAGGCGGGCAGTTGCCCGTTCGGGTGCATATACCATTCGCGGCACAGCATGATGAGTTGGTGCTTGGCGAAATCCGGGTCGATTTGCGCGAATGGGATCATGTGAAACGCCAAATCCCACGCCGCGAACCACGGGTATTCCCACGCATCCGGCATGGAAAAAACATCAGATGCGGCAATGTGCCTCCAATCCGTGTTCCGCCCCTTCAAACGGGACGCGGGCGGCAGGGCAAACGCAGGGTCTCCTTTGAGCCATTTCTGCACATCGTAATGGTAATACTGCTTCGTCCAAATCAGCCCGGCGAACGCCTGCCGCTGCACATTTCGGGCATCGCTTGAAACCCCGGCGGGCGCGAGCGGCGCGTAAAAAGCGTCCGCTTCTTTGATGCGCGCCTCGAAAACCGCGTCAAACCCGTCGCCCAGCGCATTTACGGTATCATCGTGCGACGGCGACGAAAGCCGCAGTTTAACCGTGTGCGAGCCGCCCGGCGGAATTAAGAAAGCATAGTGAAAGGCCGCTTTCGTGCCCGATTCCTCATTGACCGAATTGGGATTGCCCCCGATTACGCGCTCGTTGATGCCGTCCTTAACAAACGGCGAAGCGTTTTCTCCGCCATACAACTTTGCGTTGTTCGTTTCGTTTTCCGTAAAATACCGCGACGGCGACCCGTCCGCGATAAGAAAAACCTCCCCGAGCCGCCGATGAATCGCCTCGATTTCGACCGGACTGTCGCCGTGCGCGCGCATGACGGGCTTGCGGTCGTCGTTCCCCCACGCCCACGTATTGCGGAACCAAAGCGTCGGCAAAAGGTGCAGCGGAGCCGCCTCCGGGCCGCGATTGTAAACCGTAATCCGAATGCACACATCGGTTTCCGTCGCTTTGGCGTATTCTACGAAAACGTCAAAGTAGCGGCTTTCGTTGAACACGCCGGTGTCGAGCAATTCATATTCCGGTTCGTGCTTGCCACGCCGAGCGTTTTCGTCGATTATTTGTTGATACGGAAAAGCCGCTTGCGGATATTTGTACAAAAACTTCAGATACGAATGGGTCGGCGTGGCGTCAAGGTAGTAATAATTTTCCTTAACATCTTCGCCGTGGTTTCCCTGCGGCCCGGTCAAGCCAAAAAGCCGCTCTTTGAGAATCGGATCGTTTTCGTTCCACAACGCGACCGAAAAACATAAAAATTGCCGAATATCGCAAATCCCGCCCAGTCCATCCTCGTTCCACCGATAGGTTTTGGAACGCGCCCAATCGTGCGGAAAATAATCCCACGCGCTGCCGCTGGGCGAATAATCCTCGCGCACGGTTCCCCACGCCCGGTCGGACAGATACGGCCCCCAAAGCCGCCACCCGTCCGGGTTGTTCACGGAATCGGCAAGCCGCTCTTCTTCCTCGGTCACGTTAACATAAACTTTCCAAAGCGAAGATAGCCGTGGAATGAATTCCCGGCTATCAGTTACGAAGTCGGCCTCCGCCGACTAAATACCGAATACGCTGGCCTTCCATTTCATTGAAAGGCTTAGTTTCAGGCAATCCACGAAGGTGGACTTTGTATCCGTAGCCGGGAATTTATTCCACGGCACAATTTCGCACGGATGTTTTTAATACTGTGTCACCTGCAACTCCAACGCGCCGTCGATGGTGTAAGTGGAGCCATTGACGTAATCGGCCTCGGATGATGCGAGCCACACGGCAAGACCGGCGACTTCTTCGGGCGTGCCGAACCGGCCCCACGGGACTTCGGAAATCGCGTTTTTCAAGGCCTGCGGGTCTTGCAAAACGCTCTGGTTGATTGGCGTCGCAATCGCGCCGGGCGCGATGTTGTTGATGTTGATTTTTTGCGGCCCGAGTTCGACCGCAAGATTGCGGGTCAGCATTCGCACGCCGCCCTTGCTCGCGCAATAAGCCGTGTATTCGGGAAACGGAATGTCTTCGTGCGTGGACGAAATGTTCACGATTTTGCCGCGCGACTCCACGCCATCCAAACCCGGCTGCGCGAGCATTTGCTTGATGGCGGTTTGCGTGACCAAAAACGCGCCCTTCAAATTGACGGCGATAACCAGATCCCACTCGTGGTCGGAAACTTCCACAAACGGCTTCTTAATTTCGATGGCCGCATTGTTGACGGCAATATCCAGACGCCCGAATTTGTCCACAGTGCTCTTGACTAAATTTTCCACGTCGGCGCGATTGGACACGTCGCCTGCAACCGCAATCGCGTTCGCATCGCCGCCGCAGGCTTCGACAACCGCTTTGGCGTCGTTTTCGCGGTCAGGGCTGCCACCCAAAAAGTTGACGACAACTTTCGCGCCTTCCTGCGCGTACCGAAGCGCGATGGCTTTTCCGATTCCCTGCGATGCGCCCGTAACAAGCGCGACCCGATTTTCCAGCCGCATGATGGTTTGGTTCCTTGATGTTCGTGAATAGTGGCGGCCCCAAAAATCCCGATGCGGGCCGCGCTTGTTATACCCAGCGAATCGGCGCGGCGTGCGGTTCCCGAAGGTGCGCGAAAAACTACTTTTGCGGCTTTTTCGTCGGCTTTGTGGCGGCCTTGCGTTTTGTGCCGCTGCCGTTGGAAGCCGCGACTTCTGCGGATTGCGTCGGCTTGGGCTGCATCAGTTTTGCCAGCGCGCGGCTTTCATTCTGCACGCGCTCCCGCAATCGATCTTCGCGTTTGGGCCTCAATGGCACGGGTTTGGACGTTGCTTTTTTCGCCGCCGTTTCCAAGCGGTCGGTCAAAACAAGCAGGCGTTTGTGAATGCGGGCCGTTCGCCCTGCCCCGAGCGTATTCTTGCTATTTTTTTCGCCCGCCGTATCCAGACGTTTTGCCAAACGAACGAACGGCTTTTGCAATTTTTCCGACGTTGCGAAGGTGCGCGTCGCATCCGACACAGCAGTGCGGGCAGCAAAAAGCACGCGATCAAACTCGGAGGCCGTCGTATCGGTCGGATCGTCGCCGAGTTCCGCGACCCGTTCGGTTTCCCGCTCGGCTTCAAGCACCGTTTCGGACACGGCGTTCGCCTCCGCAGACGCAGTTGGCGTATCGGTTTCGTTTGTCGATGCAGGCATCGCTTCGTCGGTGACGGATGATTTGGATGGAGCGGACGCGGTGTTTCCGCCGCCCTTGTGAAGTGAATCGAGAACGCGCTGCGCCAAACCCCGCCCCATTCCCGTCATGCCGACCAGTTGATCCACGCTCGCCCGCGCAAGGTCGGCCCGCGTTTTTACGTCGGCGGCAACAAGCGCGGCGCGGCGCACCGGCCCAAGATACGCCACGCCCACCAAATCCGGCGCGGCTTCGGCGGCAACCACGGCGGTCGCTTTTTCAGGCGGTGCGGCGGGCGGTGTTTGTGCTTTTGTCGTTCGTCGTGCCATTTTGCTTTATGCTTTCGGTTCCGTGGGTGCGTTTGCGGGCTGTTCTTTGGCGGCGTCCCAGCCATACGGCACGTAGCGCCACGTCAAATCGTTGCCCTTTACGGTTGCGACCGCGAAGCCTTCGGGATGGACGCCCAATCGCTTGCCCTTCCACCAATCCCCGGAAACGGCCCCGCCGGTAATATACTGCGTTCCCAAATACGCGCAGTCTTCAACGACGTGTGTGTGCCCTTGAAAAACCGCCTTAACGTTGTAGCCTTGAATCATGTCCCGGAACGTTTTGCCGTTTTTGACGACAAGGCCCGGCGTGAGCGGCGCGGTCGCCGCTTCCGTGTACTGGGCGAACAGCGTCATGATTGGAAAATGCGTCAAAACCACCATCGGCATTTGTTTGCCCGTTTTTCGCAGCAAATTATCCACCCAAGCAAGCTGCGCGTCGTCCAAAACGCCTTCCCACGGGCCGTCGGGCGTGATGCCGACGGAATCCAAAACGATAAACCGCCATCCATTGTGGTCGAACGTGTGATAGGTCGCGTCTTGTTTGAGCCGCCGCTTCCACATTTCTTTGCCGTAGTCCGGGCTGTTTTGGCTTTCGGCCCGCACGGATGCGCCGACCCCGAACAAGTCGTGGTTCCCGATGGAATAATGCACGGGGATGTTCAGCCGCGCGACCTCTTCCTGCCACAAATCGTACACCATTTCGGCCCGGCTGCGCGGCACGAGCGCGGCGTCCATCACGATGTCGCCGCCCATCAGAATAAAAGCGGGCTTTTCCGGCAATTTGCGCACGGCCTCGAGGGCTTTGTGAACACCGCGCTTCGCGCCGAGTTCCGGCTGAATGTGCGTGTCGGTCAAATGCACGAACGAAAACGACGCGGGCTTCGCGGCGGCAAGCACGCTTTCCGGTCGAAGCAACGTCCCCGCCGTGACTGCGGCAAGGCCGCCCCGCAGAACCGTTCGCCGCGAAAGCGGCACATCGTCAAAAGGCTTCATCATTGCGTTACCGTTCGCGCCGCGCGCGTTCTTCTCCTGCGCGCCACTATAAGTTCCAACGATAAGAAACCGGTTTGACGCGCCTGCCCCGTTTCGGTTATCATATTCGCAACCGTTCAAGCATTTAATGCCGTTTTTGATTTTAACACTTTGTCCCGGTCGTGCGATACGAAATCAATACATTTGGCGCGCCTTGCTATTTGCTATGGTTACAGGGCGTGCCGTGAGATAAAAGGACACAACGATGCGACACCCTTTTGCGGAACCGTGCAATTTGAAATTTCCGCCGACCTGCCGAACGCTTTCGCGGCGTTCACTTCTGTCTTTCGTGACGGTCGGTCTGCTTCCCAACCTGACCCAATCTGCCGCCTTTTGTCAAACCGAACCGGCGAGCCTTGAACCCGGACAGGGCGAAGTGCTTATCGAAGGGTTGATTTCGGGCGGCTCCCGAAAAGAGCGCAAAATGACGCTCCTTGTTGACCGCGTCGTTTCCCATAGCGGAACCCAAACCGACCTCAAACCGCCCCGCGCGCGCGACGTTCAACTCAGCGACAAAACAACGCTCGTCAACCTGCGAAACGCCCAGCAAACCCTCGTTCCCGAAGGGTTATCGCTGAATTTGCGCGTCAGTGTCATCGGTAAAGATTTGGGAAACGGCCAAATTATTCCCGCCCGCTTGATACTCGTTGATGCCAAAAGTGTCGAACAACGCACCCTACTTGAAAACGGGCAACTTGCCGTTGCAACCCAAACGTTCACGCGCTTGGGCGACAAAGCATGGTGGAATTTCCGTTGCTCGGACGCGGCCCGCGCGACGATGACCGCCTACCGGTCGGGCCTCATAATGGTTGTGGATCAGGCCGCCCAGCAGTACGATGTGCAGTTTCAGCAGGGCGATGTAGCCATTGCGGAAGGCGACATCGTAACCGTTGCCTTCCGCGCAAAAGCCGACCGCGTCCGCCCACTTCATGTCGAGGCGCAGGCGACAGGCGGCAACTATCCCGACATCGGTTTGGTACGTGACATCGCCCTCGGCAAGGACTGGCAGCCCTATTCGTTCACGTTTACCGCTCGCAATATCGGCGCGCGCAATCAAGTGGTTTTCGGCGTCGGTCAGGCAATCGGTTCGGTTTGGCTGGAAAGCGTGAGCCTTTCCATTGCACCGAGCGGAAAGAAGCCCGTCGTTGTGGCAAAACCGGCCCCCGTCGCCAAATCCGGGACGACGCCATTCACGGGCGCGCTGGTTTCCCAAATCGACTTGTTCAGCGTTATCGGGAAACGCTACGACTTCGTGCGGGGCGGCGAGCAGCCTTTTACGCTCCTTCTCACCTCCGAAGAAAATCCGGTTCAACTCGTCCCGATCACATTAACCGCCCAAAAAGAAACGCAGCGCCTGCAAACCGAAGACGGATTCGTAACAGTTCGCAAACTGGACTGGAAACGCGCAGAAGACAAAAAGCCCATCGGCTACTTGCTCATCGGGCCGGACGGCGAAATGATCAAATCCGAAAACGAGGCCGCGTTCTTTGCCGAACCGCTGTACCGAATGCAAGGGCCAGCCGCCAAAACAAAAACGGGTTGGGATATGCAAATGCTGGAACCGTACCGGGACAGGTGGCGCGTGGAAAGCATAGACAAAGGCTGGAAAATCAGCGTTCTGATGGCGGACGGACGGGTCGCAGGGTTCGTGGAAACCGATGCCACATATAATCCAACCCGCATCCACTGCCCCATAAACGGCGACATCAACGGGCGCGTTTTTTCCGCTACGGTTTCGGACGGCAAAATTGATTGGGACTTGCCCCTGCTTCCCGCGCGCTGAGGCCATGAAGCCGTGCGCTTAAATTGCGCCCCTTTCCCGCGCGGCGTATACTGTTTTGTTATGCCCGCTCCCACAAAAGACCTTGAAATCGCCCCCGATGTTGCCGCCGAACTGACCGGAGACGCCGTTCCCGCCACGCCCACGCCGCGCAAAAAATTCGCCGTGCTGACATGGGGCTGCCAGATGAACGTCGATGACTCCGACCAAATCGAGAACTTGTTCCAAGCCGACGGCATGGATAAAACCGACAATTTGGAGGACGCCGACGTCATCATGCTCAACACGTGTTCGGTTCGACAGAAGCCTGAAGACAAAGTCTTTTCCAAATTGGGCGAACTCGCCGAACTCAAGCGCGCCAAGCCGGGCCTGACAATCGGCGTTACGGGCTGCATGGCGCAACGGGCGGGGGCCGAAATTGCCAAGCGCGCCCCGTATATCGACGTGATCGCGGGAACCGCCCAACTTGAAAAACTGCCGGATATGGTCAAACAGCGCAAAAGCGAACTGGCGTCGGGCGTCGCAATCGCCGGACGCCCAAACGACGTTTTGATCCAGCTCCAACTGCCGCGCAAAAAGGTCGAGGCGAATTTGTTTTTGCCCGAACGCAAGCGCGTCACGACCGGCAAACTCAAATCGTTCGTGTCGATTATGTACGGCTGCGACAAGTTTTGCGCCTTTTGTATCGTGCCCTTGACGCGCGGCAAAGAACGCTCGCGCCCCGCCGATCACATTGTCGCCGAAGTCGAGCACTTGGCCGCCCACGGAACCAAAGAAGTCACGCTTTTGGGCCAAACCGTGAACTCCTACGGTTTGAAAGGCTTGGAAGCGACCTGCTCGTTTTCCGAACTGCTGCGCCGCGTGGATGCCGTGCCCGGTATCGAACGCATCCGTTTCACGTCGCCGTACCCCGTCGATTTCTCCGACGACGTAATCGAAGCGATGGCAAGCCTGCCTGCCGTCTGCGAGCAAGTCCACTTGCCGGTTCAAGTCGGCGACGACGTACTCCTTAAACGGATGCACCGGGGCTACACGCTTGACCAATACCGCGAGATCGTCCGAAAACTGCGCGCCGCCATGCCGGACATCGTGATAACAACCGACATTATGCTCGGCTTCCCCGGCGAAACCGAGGAGCAATTTCAAAATACGCTCGATTTCATGGAAGAGATTCGCTTCGACGCGGCCTTTATGTTCGCGTACTCACCGCGCCACCCCACGCAGGCCGCGAGCCTTCCTGAGCAACTGACGCAAAAAGAAAAAATGCGCCGCTTGGATTTGCTTATCACGCTGCAAAATAATATGACGGTGGAAATCAACAAAAGCCGTGTCGGGCGAACGTTCGACGTTCTCGTGGAAGGCCGCTCGCACAAAGACGAGACGATGTGGCAGGCGCAAACGCGCGGCGGCAGAACCGTTCACTTCGCCGCGCACCGTGATTTGATCGGGCAAACCGTCAAAGTGCGCGTCACGGGTGGTCATTTGTGGGGCTTTTCCGCCGAATTGGTATAAGGAATGATTTCAACCATTCAAAAAGAAGCCGAAATTCTTTTCGGTCGCTTGTCACGCGGTGAAAAGGCCGAACTTTTGGAATGGCTGGTGCGTGATTTGGGCGATGCCTTTCCCGGTATTGAAAGCACACCGGGCGTATGCGGTGGCGATCCATGTATCGTCCAAACACGCATTCCGGTTTGGCTTCTCGAACAGGCTCGCCTGCTCGGAACCAGCGAGGCAGAACTGCTTCGCGCCTATCCAACGCTTCGGGCCAAAGACTTGGCACACGCTTGGGCGTGCCCACGGTCGCATCGCATGGAGATAGAGCAGCAAATCCGCGAAAACGAAGAAGCGTAGTTCATCCTAAGATGCCCCGCTTTTATTCCGTCAAGTTAATTTGATGCAGAAAAGTCAACAAGCGCAAAGCGCATCAGCAAAAGGACGGCACGATTTTTTTGGAGCTACGGGCGCGCTTTTTGCGCCTGTCCTGCTTTCGTTTACGTGGTTGTGGGCGGCAGGAAAAGATCAGTATCAAAATGATTTTGGTACTTTCTTGACCTTTATCGCCCCTCTTGCGGTCGGTTTCGCTTGCACGTTTCGTTTTCCGATGTGTTGGTATTGGCGCGTGGGTTTATTCGCGCTTTATATGACGCTTCAGTTTTGGGTTATTTTATTGTTTGGGGTTACTTACGTGTGCGGCGCTTACGGCAACTGTTTATAAAATCGCCCCACTTACTTATATAGGACATCCATGCCAATTATTTCCCGTTGTTTCGCTATTTCCGGCCTTTTGCTTGCGCTGTGCGTTCCCACCGTGGCGCGGCAGCAGGACGCGCCGCCCGTCGCCGCGACAACCTTCGCTTATGAGAAGCGCGAACTGCGTATCCCGATGCGCGACGGCGTGAAGTTGTATACCGCCGTGTACGTGCCCAAAGGCAAAACCAAATTTCCGCTTTTGATGACGCGCACGTGCTACAGTTCCGGGCCGTACGGGCCGACAGCAGGTAAGCCCGATATTATCGGCGGATTGGAAATGTACCAAAAAGCGGGCTACGGCTTCGTGTCCCAAGACGTGCGCGGAACCTACCAAAGCGAAGGAACGTTCGTCAATGTCCGGCCCCAACTCAAACCCGGCCAAAAAGGCATCGACGAATCCACGGACACCTACGACACGATTGAGTATTTAATCAAGCACGTGCCGGGCAACAACGGGCGGGTCGGTTTGGTCGGCGTTTCTTATCCCGGTTTTTACGCGGCTGTCGGGGCGCTTTCGCATCATCCCGCGCTCAAAGCCGTTTCCCCGCAGGCCCCCTGCGCGGACTGGTTCAAGGGCGACGATGTCCACCACAACGGCGCGTTCTTTTTGCAGGACAATTTCGATTTTTCCGCATGGTTCGATATTCCGCGCAAAGGCTTGGAAACCGACCACGACGGCATCGACATTCCGCGCAACCCGAACGGAGCTTACGCCTTTTTCCTCGATGCCGGAACCGCCGACGGCTTGGAAAAGAAGTACTTCCAAAACCGCTCGCCGTACTGGAAAGAGTTAATCGAACACGATACCAACGACGCCTACTGGAAAGCGCGGGCCGTGCCGCCGCAAATGCGGAACGTGTCGTGCGCCGTGCTCAATGTCGGCGGCTGGTTCGATGCCGAAGATATGTGGGGGCCGCTCAACACGTTCGCGGCAACTACCGAACAAAGCCCGAAAACCGACAACTTCTTGGTCATGGGGCCATGGTCGCATGGGCAATGGGCAGGTCGGGGGCAGTCGCTCGGCGGCATGGATTGGGGCAGCGACCCGTCGGCATGGTTCCGCGAGCGCGTCGAATTTCCGTTTTTCGATCGGTATCTGCGCGGGGTAGGAACCGCCGCGCCCGCCAAAGCGACCCTGTTTGAAACCGGCACGAATACATGGCGCACGTTCGCGCAGTGGCCCCCGAAAACGACGCGCCCGCTTGTTATTTACTTGGCGGACAACAAAACGGTTGCCACCGCTGCGCCCGCCCGCGAAACCGACGACACCTACGTCAACGATCCGAACGCGCCCACACCGTATCTTGCCGACCCGACACGCGCGCGGCGTCCCGGCGATTTGCTCACGCACGACGAAGCATGGGCCGCCAAACGCCCCGACGTTTTAACCTATATTGGCCCCGCTCAAACCAAAGCCGTGACCGTCGCCGGGCCGGTCACCGTCGATTTGTGGGCAAAAACCACGGGCACGGACGCCGATTTTGTCGTCAAGGTACTGGACATCGCACCTGCCGGTCAGCCGCACGCGGGCGAGATGCGTATGGTGCGCTCCGATGTCATCCGCGCCCGGTTCCGGGATTCGCTCGAAAGCCCGCGCCCCATCGTTCCCAATCAGCCGACGCGCATTCGCTTTCAACTCAACGACGTTTTGCACACGTTTCTGCCCGGACATCAAATGGCGGTTCAAATTCAATCGTCGTGGTTCCCGCTCGTTGACCGCAACCCCAACCGCTTCGTTCACGTCCAAACCGCCAAACCGTCGGACTTCCAAAAAGCGACCATCACCATTTTGCACGGCGGCACACACGCCTCTGCCATCCGGTTCGGCGTGTTGGAAAAGTAGCCCGCGGCGTGTTGGAAAAGTAGCCCGCGACGTGAAAGAAACGATTGTCCGCAACGGCATCGCAACCATTGGGACGGCGTTTTTTCCAATCGCTCTTCTGTGGGTTGTAACGCACATCGCGTACTGGCTCGCGGGAAGCCCCACCGAACACACCGTCGCGCCGTATGGCGATTGGTGGTTCCCGGTCGCCGCCTTCGTCGCGTTTTTCGGCGGCTTCGCATTTACGTTCTTGTTTCGCCTACACTGGATACTGCGCGTACTACTTTTTATCGGCTACGCGCCCGCGCAAGCGGGCGTCATCTTCTACTATGGGTTTTGGGCGGCGTGTTATCTCGGAAACAACTGCCTGTAGCATTTTTGACGCGACAAAACGGGTACAAACCGAAGCATGAACGTTCCCAACGTAAACTTCGACCTATCGCCGAGCGAAGCCATCGCGCTGCAAAAGCAAATGGCGTCGCAAGTAGAAATCAAGCCGCTTGATTTATCGACGCTCCGCACCGTCGCGGGCATTGACGCTTCGTACAAGGACGGCGGAACCGCTGCCGTCGTCGTGCTGTCGTATCCCGACATGGCTGTTTTAGAAACCGTAACGGCTTCCGTCCCGATTACGTTTCCGTACATTCCCGGTTTGCTTTCGTTCCGCGAAAGCCCCGCCGTGCTTGCCGCCCTCGCCAAACTGCAAACCGTTCCGGGCGCGCTCATGGTAGACGGCATGGGCCTCATTCACCCCCGCCGCTTCGGTATCGCCTGCCATTTGGGCGTGTTGTGCGGCTTGCCGAGCGTCGGGGTGGGCAAAACCCCGTTCGTCGGCAAGTACGAAAGTTTGGGCGACGCACCGGGCGACACGGCCCCGCTCATGGACAAAGGCGAGCAAATCGGCACGGTTTTGCGAAGCAAACTTCGCACCAATCCCTTGTTCGTTTCGGTCGGCAACCAAACGGACAATCAAACCGCGCTCGCGCTCGTTCAATCGTGTCTGCGCGGCTACCGTCTGCCCGAACCAACCCGGCAAGCCCATAATGCCGCCGGACACAAAGGCGACTAAAACCCGCCTCCCTTTACAAACCCCGCTTGTGTACCCTACACTAAAAAGCGCATGATTCTAACGTTTTCTCCCAATCCGGCCCTTGAGCGCGTCGCGCTCGTAGATTCCCCTTCGACCGGCGACGCGCCGAAGGCAAATGAACCCAAACGCCCGATGCGCGTTTCCACTTTTGCGGGCGGGGCAGGTTTGCGGGCCGCCACCGTCATTCGCTTGCTGGGCGGCGACGTGCTCGCGCTCGGTTTCGTCGGCGGGCATTTGGGCGCATTGCTGCGCGACTGCTTGGACAAACAGGACGTGCCCCACGTTTTGACCGCCATCGCATCGGACACCCGAGGCGACTTTTTGGTGCTTGACCGCGAAAAAGGCATCGTTACGGAAATCCCCGAACGCGCCCCCGTTTTCACCGACGCGGAAGCCGAAAAACTGCTCACCGCCCTTGACCGCCATCTTTCCCACGCGCAAACCCTTTTGATCGCTGACGGGCCGTCGGCGGGCGACGAAACCGCCGACGCGCAAACCGCCGCCCTGTTTTCCAGCGCAATGACCCGCGCCCAAGCCCAAAACGTGCCGGTTCTCGCCGACGTGTCCGGTGCGGCATGGCCCGCCGTTTTAGAAACCGGCGCGTGGCTGCTCCGCGTCAATCTGCGAACCTTGCAGCGGCGCACGGAAAGCAGTTTGCAGCACGATTCCGCGATTATCGACGAAGCAAAAAAGATTATCGAAAACGGCAAAATCGAAAACGTGATTGTTACGCTCGGCGACGAGGGCGCGCTCCTCATTAACGCTTCCGGCGCATGGCGCGTCAAAGCCCCGGTCGTTTCGCACTTCAACGCCACCGGGTCGGGCGAAACGCTGTCCGGCGCGCTCGCCGTTCACTATCTCAAAACCGGCGATTTGGTGGAAGCCCTCCGCTACGGCTGCGCTGCGGCATCCGTCAATGTCACGCACGACGAACCCGGCTACGCAAGTGTCGGCGAGGTCGGCGTTCTTTTCCCGCGCACCGTCGCCGGGCCGGTTATCCAAAGGTAAATTTTTTTGAAAAAAGTCGTTTCCCTATCGCTGGGTTCGTCGCGCCGCGATAAAACCGTCCGCGCCCGTTTTTGGAACGAGGACTTTGAAATCGCCCGCATCGGCACAAACGGCGACCAAGCCTTGTTCGTCAAGCAACTGGCCGAACTCGATGGAACCGTGGACGCCATCGGGTTCGGCGGCATGGACAGATACCTTTGGTCGAACGGCAAACGCTACGAGTTCGCCGCCGCCAAAAAACTCCTTGCGGGCGCGATAAAAACCCCGGTTCTCGACGGCTCGGGCCTCAAAAACACGCTGGAGCGCGAGGCTGTGCGCTACTTGGCGGAAAAAGGCATCGTGGATTTTGCCCATTCCAAAACCCTCATGGTGTGCGGCGTGGATCGGTTCGGCATGAGTGAAGCCCTCGCGGAACAGGGCGGCCCCCTGTATTTCGGTGATCTGATGTTCAGTTTGGACATTCCCATCCCCATCAAATCCGCCGCCCAGCACCGCATCATCGCCAAAACGTTGCTGCCGCTGATTACCAAAATGCCGCTCGCCATGCTGTATCCGACCGGCGAAAAGCAAAACACGATTACTCCCAAGTGGGGCGACTGTTATAAATGGGCCGACATAGTCGCGGGCGATTATTTGTTCATTGGCCGCTATTTGCCGACACCGGAAAGCGGTTTCTTAAAAGACAAAATCATTCTGACAAACACGACGACCGAAACCGACGAACCCGAACTGACCCGGCGCGGCGCAAAACTCTTAATTACAACGACGCCCAATTTCGAAGGCCGCTCGTTCGGAACCAACGTCATGGAAGCCGTCCTCGTCGCCGCGAACAACGGCAATCCAATGACCGAAACAGAATATTTAGCCCGCTTGCAGGAACTGAACTGGACGCCGAGTGTCCGCAAATTGTCGGCTGATAAAATGGACATGGCGGCGAACGATATTTTGCGGAACGAAGGATAGAAGGCAAGTATGGAGCGATTTGCGTTTGTGGTTCACCCAATCGATGTGCGGCGGGACGTGGGACGAAAATATCCGATTGCCAAATATCTGCCCGAACCCATCGTCGCGCAGGGCCTCAAATTCATGTCGCCCAAAGTCGTATCGCACATTACGGGCATCGTGTCCGAAGGTACGGGAGCCGAATGTGAGGGCTGGTTCATCGTTTGCCCTTTGACGCCCACGCAGCTTCTAACGTTTCCGCACGAAAAAGTGTACGAAAAAATCATTCAGTGCGGAAAAATCGCCGAGGGCTTGGGCGCGAAAATTCTCGGATTGGGCGCGTTAACCTCGGTTGTCGGTGATGGCGGTATTACCATCGCTAAAAATCTGGACATCGCCGTCACAACCGGCAACTCGTACACGGTGGCAACCGCCGTCGAGGGCGCGAAACGCGGCGCGGCCCTCATGGACACGCCGCTTGAAAAAGCCACGATTGCCGTCGTCGGCGCGGCGGGAAGTATTGGGCGCACGTCGGCCCTGCTTCTTGCCCCTGAAGTAAAAGAGATCGTGCTCGTCGGGCGCAACGTCGACAGACTCGCCCCCGTCGCCGAAGCCGTTAAAGCGCGCGGTGGGCGCGTCACTGTCACCGACAGTATCTCCGATGGTCTCAAAAACGCCGATGTCGTTGTCACCGTCACGAGCGCCGCAGACGCCGTCATTTTGCCCGAACACTTGAAAAAGGGCGCGGTCGTGTGCGATGTCGCCCGCCCCCGCGACGTTTCCGTGCGCGTAAGCAAAGAGCGCAACGACGTTCTGATTATCGAGGGCGGCGTGGTCGCCGTGCCCGGCCCAAACGTCGATTTTCATTTTAACTTCGGCTTTCCCGAAAAAACTGCCTACGCCTGTATGTCGGAAACCATCATGCTCGCCCTCGAAAACCGCTACGAAAACTTCACGCTCGGTAAAGAAGTGTCGGTCGAACAGGCCGAAGAAACGTCGCGCTTGGCCCACAAGCACGGCTTCCGTTTGGCAGGCTTCCGCTCCTTCGAGTTTGCCGTTACGGAAGAACACATCGCCAAAGTCCGCCAAGCCGCCGGTAAAAAGCCCAAATAAACCCCCAAAACCTGCGAAATTAACAGGAACCGTTTCAAAAAAATCCAAATTTATTTTTGAAACGGTTCAAAATCAACCGATTTATTTGTACTTCACATGCTACAATGAGCCATCAGAACTCGGCCACGTAGGCCGTGTTAACTTTCACTGTCAGAAAGTAGGTATCTATGACGCTCACCCCGTTTTCTACCGTTCGTCGCAGCAAAGCCGCAATCCGCTCCGGTTTTACGCTGATTGAACTTCTCGTCGTTATCGCCATCATTGCGATTCTCGCGGCGATTTTGTTCCCGGTTTTCGCCCAAGCCCGCGAAAAAGCACGCCAAGCCTCCTGTTTGTCGAACACAAAGCAGTTAGGACTTGGCGTATATCAGTACGTGCAGGATTACGACGAAACCATTCCCAATGGCGGATGGCGTGCAGGCACTTCAACGCCGGGTAGTCAAAGTCGCTGGTATCGGGACGTATATCCCTATATCAAAAACGTCGGTGTTTTTACCTGCCCCAGCAAAAATGACGGCAACTTCATCGTAAAATTCGTTCAGCCCGCCGCAGCAGATCTTATTCAGGTTCCCGGCCCCGGCAGCGCCGGGGGATATGGCATAAATCGGAATTTGGTCGGTTATCCGTACTGCACCGCCGAAGGATGTGTGCCGCCTCCGCCGTCGAACCCCAGTAAAACGCTCGCCGAAATTACCGATTCGGCAGGCACGTTTCTTATCTGCGAAGCCTCTCAAAGCGACGACCGCATGGTCACTTACCGCACCGATCCCACCGTTTGGGTGAAATACGAACTCAGCCCGACCGACTGGCAAGTCACTGTCCCTTCGGACTGGACAACAAGCACCAATTCGTATGACCCCTACGGTGTAACCGGAGGTTCGGGTCAGAACGAAAACCGCCGTCCGATGGCCCGGCACAACGGCGGCCTCAACGTTATCTACTGCGATGGGCACTCCAAATGGAACAAAATCGAAAACTTTTTGGGTGTTACCGCCGCTCGCCCCAAAGGCTGGGCCTACGGCGACCCCAACAATAGCTGGGACAACAAGTAACGGTTTTTCCATGAACCCAAAATCCCCGACGTTTCCAAACGTCGGGGATTTTTGCTTGTTACTCGCCGTCCGCCTCCCATTTCCACCGCGCCCGGTAATCCGCAAGCCGCCACTCGTTTTTGTACCCGACCGCGACCCGCTTGCTCGCCGCGCTTCCCGCCAGCATCGCCCGCAGGGTTTTGGCCTTGCTCCGCCCCGACCGCATGGCCTCCCGGCATAAAATCCCCCACGCTTTGGCGTCGAGCGTCACCCCGATGCGCTCGTCCATCAGCAATCGCCACGGCCTTACGGGAACCGGGCCGCGCTCCCACCGATGGACGCAGTCCCGCACGATTCGGCTCAACTGGTGCGTTTTCGGCTCGCGCCCCACCTTTCGCTCTTCGGCCTTGTACCGCTCCTTCATCAAAACGAGCGCCTCTTTGCTCGCCCGATCCAACCGGCACGTAAACCGATGCGCCCCCGGCCCCAGCGATTGCGCCGCTTTCCCGATGTCCCATTTCCGCACGTTGCGCCCGCCCGTTTCCGGCAGTCCCGCCGCAACGTTTCGCTTGCCCTGATTGTAAACCGCCCCGGTATCCCGCCGCTTGCGCCGACACGCCCCGCACTCCGAAAACTCCCTGTCCCGCTCCACGCGCTTTTTGCCGCACAACACGCACTGCCCCGCCGCCAACCGTTCGGCCCGCCGCTTCTCCTTCCACGCCCGGCTCCGCTCCAAATCGGCGGGATAGTGCTTCTTTTCGGGATGCCGCGCCTTGTACACCCGGCACGACGCCCGGCTTTTGTCCGCGCACGGGGCGCAAAAACAACTCGTGCTGCCCGCCCCTTCGCGCACCGCCCCGCACCGAAAGCAAAGCCCGGCGTCCAACCGCGCCCGCTGCGTTTTCGTGTATCCCATTCGCCTGTGTCCCCTTCCCCGTTTCCGATGGTTTGGTGATAACACAGCGGGCGCAAAAAACAAACACTACAAAGCGCTGTGGAAAAAGCCGAATGACCTCCTATTCTTCCTCCGCCCACGTAAACACAAAGTCAGGATAGGCAAGGCGGGTTTGCGCCGCCCAGCGCACGAAGCGGTTGCCATCGCGGCCAAGGTGATAGAGAAAATCAAGCGGCGAGCGCCCCAAGTAGTCAAGCGGCACGTCGTTTATCGGCACGTTCAGCGCGGCGATAAGGAAATTAACCCAGTCGGTCGGTTCTATGTTGTAAGTACGGATTTCGCCCGCACGAACACCGCGCAGTGCGGTAACGAAATCCACCAAAGGCAAGCCGGTATCAGGCAAGCCCATAATCGGCCACATCGGTTTGGTTGCCTCAAGGAAAGCACGACGGGCATAATCGGTAAGATCGGACGGTGCGTTGGTATGATGGCAGGCCAAGCGGCGTATACGCGCATTTTCTGCCCTCAATGCCTCATATCGGGCGCTGTCCTCCACCCAACTGCGCTGAAGCGGCACATCTACCATCTGTATCAAAACGTCGGGCGGAGTGAGTAGGTGGGCCGCTATATGAATGCGAACTTCGCTCTGGGGCTGCTTTTCTGTTATAAAACGTATGATTTCCACAGTAACGCGAGGGTGGTGCAAAAGAAGTAGAGACACCCCCTCATAATTATCCTCGAGTCTCGTTTGAGCTATGTGCATCAAGTCGTCGGAATCAATATCGGGGCGCAGTAAATAGGCATACTCAGGGTGCTTTGTATACCAATCCTCAATGTGCTTTGGAATTGCAGGCGAAACAGGAGGCACAGAGTTATAAAGTGGGGGCATCCATGCAGGGGCGAGGCCAACCTCCACCATTTCGGCGTGCCATTCGTTGGCATCGTCGCGTTCAAAAACGTAATCGGGGTCTTGCCGCTGTTGGGTGCAGTAGTCTTTCCAAAACGTGGTCAGGGCTTTGCATCCGTCAAGCGCCGTTTGCAGCGGCGGGGCTTGCGAGATATGCAGCCGCGCCGCTTCCGCAACGGAGTGGTCTTTTAGTGGCGTTTCAACCCCGCTGTGATTTATGTTTACACGACTACCTTTATGCCCTAACAAAATACGAACTATCAGGGGTGGCAGAGCTTCTTCACGCAACAGGGCTTTACATACATCCCCGTCGAGGTTCATCCAGAAATCCGGCGCTTCCAACGTGAGGAAGGGCAAAACGGGATTGCGGCACACGGCTTTGGTGATAAGCGACCGCTCTCCCAGTTCCCGGTTGAACACCCGTTCGAGTAGGCGTTTCAGGACGTGCGGGGACGTGTTGGGATGGGCTACAATAGGCTCGGTAAGCAGGAGCGTGTTCACCTGCACGTTGTCGGCATTCCCCATCGGTTCACCGGGTTGCCATACGTCAAGTTCTTGGCAAACGGCCTCCGCGAATTGCTCCAATACATCAGCCGTAGTGTTCGGGTCTTCGGCAACGCGCCGCTTTTCGCACCATTCCTCCATTTCGAGGGAAAGCAGCCCGGCGCGCTCCTTCGCCTCCCATTCGCTTAAATTTGTGGTTTTGCTTTCCATTAACGCTATTATTAGTGTCGCGCCTGCGCCTTGACGCCGCGCTTTGCCCTATGATACACTGTTTCCGGTCGCAGAACGCCGTTTGACACAAACACAATCGTTACAGCCCGTATCAACCGCGCACCGTAAACCACGGCGGCGCGTTTTTTGTTTGTGTCGTTCTTAGTGTTTTCCTACCAAAACGTCGCGCGTTTATGGCGTGCGTGCGCTCCTCGCACGGGGAGCGGAAGCGCAGGCCCCATAAATTCAACCCACCCTTTTCAGGAGAAGAAGACCCCTTATGCCGCTGGCAAAAGACACCACCGCGTCGGTCATCACCGACTACCAAACCAAAGACGGCGACACCGGCTCGCCCGAAGTGCAAATCGCGCTTCTTTCATCGCGGATCAGCCTGCTGACCGACCATTTGCGCCTCCACAAAAAAGACCACCACACCCGGCGCGGCTTGCTGCTCCTTGTGGGACGCCGCAAGCGAATGTTGGCCTACTTGGCCCATGTGGACATCGAGCGATACCGCGCCCTCGTCGGACGTTTGGGCATCCGCTCCAAAATCTAAGCCTCACGGCCCCTCAACCGGGCGTGCCTGCAAACCGCGCGGCACGCCCTTTTTTGTTTGTTACCTTTTTGGCCTCTCCCCCGGCCCCTCCCCTAAGAGGGAAGGGGAGCCAGCAAACCGTTTATTTTGTGCAAGGCGCAAGTCGCGCCACCATTCGACCTCCCAAATTTGCACCCGTAAACGTCCAACAGGCCCCCCTTCCCTCTTAGGGGAGGGGCCGGGGGAGAGGCCTCCCCTAAATCCCTCCCTCTCACGGAGGGATAGCGTGCGTCGGAAAAGAAAAAAGAAAACCTATCTATGCCAGTTCAAACCGTAGAAATGACCATGCCCGGCGGGCAGGTCGTGTCCATTGAAACCGGACGCTTTGCCAAACAAGCCAGCGGCGCGGTCGTCGTCCGCAGCGGCGACACCCACATTTTATGCACCGCCACGATGGGCGCGCATCCCCGTCCCGGCCTCGATTTTTTCCCGCTTACCTGCGACTACGAAGAGCGAAAATACGCCGTCGGTAAAATCCCCGGTGGCTTCGTCAAGCGCGGCGGGCGACCCGGCGAAAAAGCGATCCTCACCTCGCGCCTCATTGACCGCCCCCTGCGCCCCTTGTTCAACAAAGGGATGCGGAACGAAGTGCAGGTCATCGCCCTTCCCCTGTCCGCCGACATGGATCACTTGCCCGACGTTTTGGCCGTTTTAGGCGCGTCGGCGGCCCTCACCGTGTCCGACATTCCGTTCGACGGCCCCATCGGCTGCGTCCGCGTCGCCCTTGTTGATGGCGAAACCATCATCAACCCGACCCAAGCCCAAGTCGCCGAATCGCGCCTTGACCTCGTCGTCGCCGGAACCGAAAAAGCCATCTTGATGGTTGAAGCCGGGGCCAAAGAAGTGTCCGAAGCCGAAATGCTCGAAGCCTTCGACCGCGCCCACGAAGTTATCCAGCAGCAGTGCCAGATGCAAAACCAACTGCGCGAACTCGCCGGTAAAGAAAAAAAGACGGTTGCCTACCACGAATACAACGCCGACATAGTGGCCCGCGTCCGCACCGACTTCGCCGCCAGCCTCCGCGAAGGCTTGCAGCAGCCGGACAAAGCGTCCCGCGAAGCCGGTTTGAATTTGCTCATTCAAGAAGTCGTGGACAAACTGACGCTGGAATATCCCGACAACAAACCCGACTTGTTTGAAGCCGCCGATAAAGTCGTCAAGGAACAGCTCCGCGACCTCATCGTCACCGAAGGCAAGCGCCCCGACGGTCGCGGTCTCAAAGACATTCGCCAAATCGACTGCGACGTGTCCCTCCTTCCCCGCGTTCACGGATCCGGCCTTTTCACGCGCGGCCAAACCCAAGTCTTGACCGCCCTCACCTTAGGATCTGGCGCGGACGCCCAAACAGTGGACACCTTGGAAGAAGACGGCACGAAGCGCTACATGCACTTCTACAACTTCCCGCCCTATTCGGTTGGCGAAGCCCGTCCCATGCGTGGCCCCGGTCGCCGCGAAATCGGCCACGGCGCGCTCGCCGAGCGCGCCCTGCAAGCCGTCATCCCCGACCCCGCCGATTGGCCCTATACCATGCTTCTGCAATCGGAAGTCTTGGAATCCAACGGCTCCACCTCGATGGCGTCTACTTGCGGCTCCACGCTCGCCCTCCTCGATGCGGGCGTCCCCATCAAAGCCCCGGTCGCCGGAATTGCGATGGGTTTGATAAATGAAGGCAGTCATTTTGCCGTATTGACAGATATTCAAGGTATGGAAGACTTCAGCGGCGATATGGACTTTAAGGTCGCCGGAACCGCTGAAGGAATTACGGCCTTGCAGTTGGACACGAAAATTCAGGGCATCCCGCGCCCGGTTTTCGTGGACGCTTTCGAGCAGGCCCGCGAAGCGCGCTTGTTTATCTTGGGCAAAATCAACGAGGCGATTTCCGCGCCGCGTGAAGAGTTGTCCAAGTACGCGCCGCGTATTATCACCATTCATGTGGATCCCGAACAAATCGGCATGATTATCGGGCCGGGCGGCAAAACGATCAAGAAAATCACCGCCGATACCGGTGCGAAAATCGACATCGAGCAGGACGGTACGGTCAATATCGCGTCGGTTGAGGGTGAAGGCGGCGAAATGGCCCGTAAAATCATCGAGGACATGACCAAAACGGTCAAGCCCGGCGATGTGTACGACGGCAAAATCGTGCGTTTCTTGCAGTTCGGCGCGTTTGTGGAACTCGTGCCCGGCAAAGACGCGCTGGTTCACGTATCGCAGTTGTCGGAAACGCCCCCGTCGCGGCCCGACGAGACGCTCAAACTCGGCGATACGCTCAAAGTGCGCGTGACCGAAATCGACGGGCAGGGCCGCGTGAACGCGACCGCCCGTGGTTTGGATGAGCCGTTTGATCCGGCGAACCCGGAACCCGGTCGTCCCCCGCGCGGCAGTGGTGGCCCGAGCGGTGGCGGTGACCGTGGCGGACGCGGCGGCGACCGTGACCGTGGCCCGCGCCCCGGTGGCGGGGATCGCGGCCCGCGTGACAGCGGCGGTGACCGCGAGCGGACGCGCGGCCCGCGCCCCGGCGGTGCAAGTGGTGGCGCACGCGACACCGACCGCGCCGCGCTTGAAACGATGGCGTCGGCATCGGGCGGCAGCACGCCTGCGGCTCCCGCAAACGCCGAACCGGAAGACGACGGCGACGACTTGCCCAAAGCGCGGTTCCGCCCGCGCCGCTGATCTGCGCATTGAGGGATATTGTTGAAAATCGGCAGGCCAAGTGGTCTGCCGATTTTCTTTTTCGCATTTCGGGTACACAATCTGCGACGCACGGCCCGGAAAAACGCCTAATCAATTCCAAGCGTCGGCCCGAAAATGCTTTTAAGCCGTGCGCGTTGGAACGTCGGTACATCTGCACTATGAGAAAAAGAACGATGGCATCCCAAGAACAAAGCGAGGCGAAACCAGCGAACGAACGCGAACCTTCGGAACCGCTCCATTTTTTGCTTGGTTTGACAGGCACAACCGAAAATCCCCTTGTTCATGCGGTGTCCGGGCTGCCGTCCTTACTACCATGCGATCATGCCGCCGTTTGGCTGGCGACGGGAACGCAGGGAACGCTTTTACGATGCGTACATGCCGTGCGAGCAAACGGGTCGGCAAGTGCGCCCGATTTGATACTTACCGACCGACTGCTCGATGCGGGCGATTGGCAAACGCCGTTGTCACGCGGCACGGCGGGCGATCAATCCATTCTGATATTGACCGATGCCGAAGTCATTGAGCAGTGGAATCAGCGGCTGGAATGCTTTCTTCCGCCCCAGTTGAATGCGCTACTCATTGCCCCGCTCATTGTCGAAAATACGCCGCTTGGCTTTATCACGGTCGGATCGCGCGAGCAAAGTGGTCTTCAACCCGCGCATACCGTGACACTTCGACTTGTTGCGGGGTACGCTGCGCTCGCCGCGCAAAACGTGCGCTTACAGGAAATCCAGTGTTTGGCCGACGAACGGCAGGCGATGCTCGATCAAGTCAGCGAGGCTTTGCAAAAAACGCTGGATTTGGATACGCTTATCGCCCGGATTTTTGAGGAAGTCAACAAAGCCCTGCATGCCCAAGCGCAGTCGATTTGGCTTGTGGAAGGCGACGACGAAATTATTTCCTGCCGCTTTGCGACCGGGCCGGGCGCAAGTTCGGTTAAGGAAGTGGATGTGTCGCTTGGCGAAGGCATTGTGGGACGCACGGTCGCCGAGCAAAAATCGTTTCTGATCACGGACGCGCAAAAAGACGAACGGCATAGCCGCCGAGCGGATCTGAAAACGGGTTTGACGACGCATTCACTCCTTTCCGTGCCGCTTGTGCGCGAAGGGCGGGCCATCGGGGCGATTCAAGCGATGAACAAGCAGGAAAGTTTCTTCTGCGCGTCGCCCGACGAACACCGCAAACAAAATACCAAAAGCGGCCTCATCTTTACCGCCGACGACATGGAAATACTGCGTGCGATTGCCGATATTGCCGCGCTCGCTATCGAAAACGCCCGTTTGTACGCCGATTTGCAAATGTCCTACGATACAACGCTGGACGCTTTGACAGCGGCCCTTGATTGCCGCGACAAGGAAACCGAGGGGCATTGTCGGCGCGTTTCCGAATACGCCGTGCGTTTGGCGCAGGAAATTAAGATGGACGCGCCCGCAATTCGCGTTCTGCGGCGTGGCTCGCTTATTCACGACATTGGCAAAATCGGCGTGCCGGACGCCGTGCTGCACAAACCCGGCCCACTGACGCGCGGCGAATGGGAAGTGATGCAAAAGCACCCGCAGGCTGGTTGGGAAATGCTGCAAAGCATTCCGCATTTGCGCGAAGAAGTGCTGCTCGTCTTGACCCATCAGGAACGCTGGGATGGCAAAGGCTATCCCTTCGGCTTGGAAGCGGAAGCCATTCCGCTCAACGCCCGTTTGTTCGCCATCGTGGACGCTTTCGATGCGATTTTGTCCGACCGCCCGTACCGAAAAGGCCGCCCCTACGAAGACGCAGCGGCGATTATCGAGGGCGAGGCGGGCCGTCAATTCGATCCGGCGCTCGTTGAAGCGTTCTTGCAAATCCCACCGCGCGATTGGGAAGACCTGCGCGAACTTAGCCTCTTAACAGATCCCACGCCCGCGCTTCCCACCCTTTGCGGCGATTGAGTGGCGTTCCAAAACCGTCGCTTCGTTGACAGTTCGCACCGCAGACGACTATAATTTTCCATGCCGCGAACGCCCAAAGGGCCACCATTTACCATACCTTCCACTCAAGCCGCGCCGCTTGTGGCGCTGGAGCATATCGGGGTTGTGTTCGGGTCGGTTGCCGCCCTCGAAGACGTATCGCTGACGCTCGCGCCAGGTTCGCGCCATGCCGTCGTCGGCGAAAACGGGGCCGGAAAATCCACGCTGATGAAAGTGTTGTTTGGCTTGCTCGCGCCAACAACCGGCCAAATACAGTTGGACAACGCGCCGCACGTTTTTTCCACCCCGGCAGATGCCATACGCGCGGGCATCGGCATGGTGCAGCAGCACTTTGAACTCATCGGCTCGTTTACAGCGGCGCAAAATATCGTACTCGGCGCAGAAAAAACACGCGCGGGCGGCGCGCTGTTGTCGGCCCACGAAGCCGAGAACGCGGTTCGGGCATTGGGCGAAGAAAGCGGATTGTTTGTTAAGCCGGACGCGCGCGTGGACGAACTATCCGTTGCCGCCCAGCAGCGCGTCGAGATTTTGAAAGCGTTGTATCGCAAGGCCCGCGTCCTCATTTTGGACGAACCGACCGCGACGCTTGCGCCAAGCGAGGCCCGCGATTTGTGGGCCTCTGCCGCGCGGCTGTCGCAGGCGGGCACGACGGTGGTTTTCGTGACGCACAAATTGTCCGATGTGATGGCGCACGCCGACGCGGTGACGGTTCTTCGCAAAGGGCGGCGCGTGTTTTCCGGCAAAACCCAAGATACGACGCCCGCCGAACTCGCCGCGCACATGGTTGGCACGTCCAGCGGTAAACCGGTGACCGAAACATCCTCGCGTGCGGAGGGTGAAGCTGCAGCGGTTGTATCTGTAAAGATCCCGCTTTCACCCGCCGCGCCGCAAAAAAATTCCCATGAAATGCTGCATCGGGCCGCTCTGCGTGAAAAAGGCGTTCCTGCGCTATCGCTCAAAAACATTATGGCGCGGGGACGGCGCGGCGAAACAGTACTCGAAAACGTTTCCCTTGACATCGCGCCGGGCGAAATCGTTGGTCTTGCCGGAGTGGACGGTTCCGGGCAAAAAGAATTGCTCGAAGTGATTATGGGCTTACACCCGATTACCGACGGTCAAGTACTTTTAGTTGGCAACACGATGAATCACATCAGCACGGAAGGTCGGCGTTGCGTGGGCGTGGGCTACGTTCCCGAAGACCGCCACCATCGCGCCTTGATTTTGCCGTTTTCGTGCGAGGAAAACGCCGTGCTTGGAATGCAGCAGTATCCCGCGTTTGCTTCATACTATACCGGTTTAGCCACTGGCGTTTTGAAGCAAAAAGTCATAGCGGGCTTTTTGGAAGAACAATCGCGCGCGTTTGACGTGCGCGGGGCGCGAATCGGACTGCCGGTCAAAAATCTTTCGGGCGGGAATCAGCAAAAATTAGTGATGGCCCGCGAACTGTCGCGCGATCCGGCCCTGCTTTTGGTGTCGCAGCCGACGCGCGGGTTGGATTTCGGCGCGTCCGCTTTTGTCCATCAAAGCCTCCGCACGGCCCGCGACAACGGCATGGGGATTTTGCTGCATTCGCTCGATTTGGACGAGATTTTAGCCTTATCGGATCGGGTCGCCGTCATGCTGGGCGGGCAAATTGTGGGCATCGTGTCAGGCGAGCAAAAAAACGAAAAAACCATCGGCGCACTGATGACGGGCGCGACGGCGGCAAAGGCAGCCGCGTGAAGCAAACCCTTTCCAATCTGCTGCGCCCGCTTGCCGCGCTGGGACTGGCCCTGCTTTTGGGCGCGGTGGTCATTGCCATTTCGCAAAAAAGCGCGACTGCGCCGCTCGCCGCGTACCACGCCCTATTTTTGGGCGCGTTCGGCGACGCGAACGCTTGGGCCGGAACCCTTGCCCGAACTATGCCGCTTCTTTTAACCGGAGCCGCTGTTGGAATCGCGCTCGCCGCCGGGCTGTTCAATATCGGGGCCGAAGGACAAATGGCGGTCGGGGCACTCGCCGCCGCGACCGTGGGCTTTTTGTATCACAATTTGCCGCCCGTCTTGCTGCTGCCTTTATGCTTCGCCGCCTCGGCGCTGGGTGGGGCGGCGTGGGCGTTCTTGCCTGCGTACTTGAAAGTTAAACGCGGCACGCACGAAGTCATCACGGCGATTTTGCTTAACTACGTCGCGCAAAATACGACTCGTTATCTTGCAACGTCCCCTTTGAAAGACGCGAACGCGCAAGGTGGACAAACGCCCGAAGTCGGCGCAACCCTGCCGCGCCTGCTTGCAAACTACGATTTGCACTGGGGCCTTCCGCTCGCGTTGCTTTTCGTGTGCCTTTTCGCGTGGGCGTTGCGGCGCACAGTGTGGGGCTACGAAACGCGGGCTGTCGGTTTGGGAAGCGGCGCGGCGGAAGCATCGGGCATCAAAACGGGGCGCGTCCGCATCAATGCCATGTTGCTGTCCGGCGCGCTTGCGGGTGTTGCCGGGGCGGTCGTTGTTTTGGGTGTCGTGCCGTTTCGCCGGTTCCCCGCTGACTTCTACGGTATTGGCTACGGCTTCGACGGCCTCGCGGTCGCGCTTCTTGCAAGCGGCTCGCTATGGGCCGTTCTTCCCGCCGCGCTACTGTTTGGCGCGCTGGGTTCCGGGGCCGAAGCGATGGCGTTTTCCACGCCGACGCCCAAACAAATCGTCTTAGTTGTGGAGGCCATCCTCATCGTGTTTGTCGCCGCCCGCCGTTTTCCGCTGACCGGTCTTTTCCGCAAACGACCGAAAGGGGAAACGGAATGAGCGGAACATCCATCGGGATTGCGGCTTTGATTGCCGCTTCGCTCCGCTTGTGGACGCCGCTCGCGCTTGCCGCGCTGGGCGGGGTCGTGTCCGAGCGGGCGGGCGTGGTCAATATCGGATTGGAAGGCATGATGCTGGGCGGGGCGTTCGCAAGCGTCGCGGCGACGGCAGCTACCGGCAACGTGGCGCTCGGCTTGCTGGCAGGAATTGCGGGCGGGGCGCTCGTCGGTTTTCTGCACGCGCTTTTCGTGTTGTCACTGCGCGTACCGCCGATTTTGTCGGGCGTCGGCCTCAATTTAGGGATGCTCGGTTTAACGACGTTTTTGCTGCGGACTTACGGCGAAGCCGGATTAAATGCGCCGCGTCAACTGACCGGCGAAAGCATGGTTGCGCTCGCCGTTTTTCTTGTCGGCGTAGTTTGGGTCGTGCTGTATCAAACACCGGTCGGTTTGCGTTTGCGGGCGTGCGGAGAAAGCGCGCGGGCCGCGCAATCGGCGGGGCTGTCCGTGTTTCGTATTCGCCTTGCCGCCGTCACCGTTTCTGGCGCGCTCGCCGGTTTGGGCGGGGTGGCGCTTGTGATGACGGGCTTGGGAACGTTCACGGAAAACGTGACAGCGGGCCGGGGCTATATCGCGCTCGCCGCCGTTATTTTCGGGCGGTGGAACCCCGTCCTTGCCGCGTGTGCCGCGCTCCTTTTCGGATTGGGCGACGCATTGCAGCTCACGCTCCAAACGGCGGGATTAGGCCAAAAAATCCCCCCCGACTTTTTGGCCCTGCTTCCCTACGCCGTGACACTTGTCTCGCTCGCGGTTACGTCGTCCCGCTCCGACGTTCCACAAGCATTGACCGAAAACCCCGGCGACGCATAGTTTAGGCCCCCCTGCCCCCAATAAGGGGGGGTTCTGACAAAAGCGTTTCTGTGATTACACCATCTATCAGTACTGATGGACTATTCAGAACCCCCCCTTATTGGGGGGCAGCGGGGCCTAAACTATGCGTCGCCGTAAATGGCGGTAACAGCGGTTTGCCCATCATCGAGCAAGATGCCGCGATACATTCCCGACGTGTTGAATGGTAGGGCGGCGTTTCCGTCTGCATCAAGGGCAATCACGCCGCCGTCGCCGTGCGCGGCTTTCAGGGTTTCCAAAACGACGGTTTGGGCGGCGTCCGCCAGAGTTTGTTTGGCGTAACGGATGCGGGCCGAAATTTCGTGGGCGACGGCGTGCCGAATAAAATACTCGCCGTGTCCGGTCGCCGATACAGCGCACGCTTGGTCGGCCCACGTTCCGGCCCCGATTACGGGACAATCCCCGACGCGCCCGTACCGCTTGTTGGTCATGCCGCCCGTCGAGGTCGCGGATGCCAAATTGCCACTCGCGTCGCGGGCGACGGCCCCCACCGTGCCGAATTTATTGTCTTCGCTTAGGGAAACCTGCGCGATGTCTCCACCGTTTTCTTTTTCGCGGGCAAGAAGCGTTTGCAGTTGGTTCCAGCGTTCGGGCGTGTAAAAATAATCCCCACTGGCAAACTCCGCATTGACGCTACGGGCAAAGTCCTCGGCCCCGTCGCCTGCCAAAAACACGAAAGGCGATTTTTCCATGACGCTTCGGGCAAGCGCGACTGGGTTACGAATGCCAACGACGCCTGTGACAGCCCCCGCGTTTCCAGTCGGGCCGTCCATAATCGCGGCGTCGAGTTCGTTTCGGCCCTCGTGCGAAAACACGGCTCCGCGTCCGGCGTTAAAATGCGGATCGTCTTCAAGGGCGCGGACGGCGGCTTCGACCATATCGAGGGCCGATCCGCCCGATGCAAACGCGCTTTGGCCCGCTCGCAGGGCGGTTTCCAAGCCCGCGCGGCACGCGGCTTCGATTTCGGGCGTCAACGCTTCGCGGCGGATCGTACCCGCCCCGCCATGCACGACAAGACGCACGCCACTCAGCCGTGCGGTCGGCGATAAATCCAAAGTCATGCAACCAGTTTACAACAAATGCGACAGCCACGGCGCGAGCGGCGGCTTCTCGCTTTGCTCCAAAACAACCGTCGTTCCTTCCGGCCCGGTTAAAAGCCAGCAGGCATCACAGGTTTTGAGCATGAGCCAAAAGCCGTGCCCCATCGTGCCCGCTGTCGTGTAGCCCCGGATAATCGTGGCTTTGTGAATACTGTCAAGGGCGATTCCCTCGCCGCTGTCGCGCACCCAAACCTGTACCCGGCCCGGCTCGGCCCGCACTTCCCCAATGCCGTCGCGTGCGTGAACGACGGCATTCATACTGACTTCCCCAACCCCGGCGACAAAATCCTGCCAGCGTTCGTCGGGTAAGTTGGCATGGACAGCGGCACGTTCCGCCGCGTGTCGGAAGGTGCGCAGGCCCGGCATGGTCAATTCTTGCGGGCCGTGAACAAGAGGCAGCGGGTCGGGCAAATCGCCGACGGTTTCACACAAATGCAGGCGGCCCTCGGTGACGCTACGCAAAATATCGCGCAAAAACGCCCGTTGCTGGGCAGCGGCGTTTTGCACCTCGTTAATCAGGCGGGCGTTTTCTTCTTCGGTTTGGCGAAATTGCGTGATGTCGGTTTGCACGCCGATATAGTGCGTCAAGCGGCCCGCGCCGTCGCGCACCGGCGAAAGGGACAATTCGTTCCAAAATGGGACGCCGTTTTTGCGATAGTTCTTGATGACCACCAAGCAGTCGCGCCCGGTTTGCAAAGCATCGCGGATCGCTTCGCGTGCGGACGGGTCGGTATCGGCCCCCTGTAAAAAGCGGCAGTTGCGCCCCGCGACTTCCGACGCCGCGTAACCGGTCATTTTTTCAAAGGCCGCGTTGCAGTAAACAATCGGCATTTTTGGCGAGCGGGCGTCGCAGATAATGATTCCGTTGGAGGCTGCCGCAACCGCACGTTCCCGCAGACGCAATTCGTTTTCGGCCTTTTTTTGGTCGGAAACGTCGCTTTGGATACTAACGAAATGGGTTAGTTTGCCCGTTTTCGCGTCGGAGATTGGCGTAATCGCCGAATGATTCCAATAGGGCGTGCCGTTTTTGCGATAGTTGATCAGCGCGACCTGACACGACGTATGGCCTAAGACCGCATCGTGCATCGCCTTTATCGCGTTTGGGTCGCTGTCCGGCCCTTGCAAGAAGCGGCAGTTGCGCCCCAGCACCTCGCGCTCCGCATAGCCCGTCATTTTGAGGAAGCCCTCGTTGACGTACACGATGGGATTATCGGGCAGGTTCGGATCGGTAATCACGATGCCGTTGTCCGTGCCGATGACGGCCCGAAGTCTTGCCCGCAAAACCGCTAAGTTATCAATTTCCCCGGAGTTGCTCACCTCTGACGCGCCCCTTACAAACCCGTATTGTACCCTATCCTTTTGGTTAGCGACGGCGCGATTGAGCGCGAACCCACACGGGGAAAACGTGTATAAGTAGTATATGGAAGCAAACCAAGAAATGAACCCCGATGGCCTTGATGTCGCCTTGAAAGAATGGGCGGTCGCCATTCGCGCCCTCCGTGAAGGACGGCAAATTTTACTTATTCGCAAAGGCGGCATCCGCGAAGACGGCAATGAGTTTTCGGTTGCGGCCCGCCGCGTTTTGCTTTTCCCAACCTATCTGCACGCCGAGGAACAAGCCGCTTCTTTGCAGCCCTGCTACGGCGCGTGGCAGGAAGAAGAAACCCGCAACGCGCCCAAGCCCGAAACCGTACGCTTGGATGCGTGGGCGGAAATCACCGATATTTTTGTCGTGCAGCGCCCGGAAAAACTGGTCGATTTGAAAAGTCAGCATATCTACGGCGACGCATTTTTGAAAAAGCGCATCGAAGAATCGCCGAACAAACCGCTGTACGGCTTGTGCTTGCGCGCCTACAATCTGCCGCGCCCCGTGGTTGTGCCGACCGAACTGGATTACTACGGGTGCAAATCGTGGATTACGCTAACTCAGCCGCTCGACGTTTCCAATTCCGTGCCCGCATTGTCGGATCACACCTACCACGAGCGCGTTCGCGTTACGCGCCGGTATCTTGCCGGGTAAAACTTGCTATGGACGAACTGAACTTGGCCGACCTGCAAAAACGAACCGAGGCCGACGAGTGGCGGGGTTTGGGCGAAGAGCGGCACGCCGCCGGAGACATCGACGATGCCGCCGCCTATTACCAGATGTCGCTTGATTTGTTTCCGACAGCGGAAGCGCACACATCGCTTGCCGTCGTCCTTGCCGCCCGCGAGCAATGGGACGATGCCATCGAAAACTGCAAACTTGCCGTAGATTTGGATCCCGAATTGGGCAACCCGTACAACGATATGGGTGTGTATCTCATCGAGAAAAACGAACTAAGCGAAGCCCTCGAATGCCTTGACCGTGCTTTGCGCGCCCCGCGCTACGACAACCGGCACTTTCCCCATTATCACCGGGGCCGCATTTTGGAGCGCATGGCGCGTTTCGTCGAAGCCCGCACCGCGTTTGGCAACGCCCTCAAAATCGCGCCCGACTGGGAACCGGCCCAAAACGCCTATCTGCGCGTGCTGGGCTGGCTTAACTGAAACCTTTTTTTCGCGCCAAATGACGGGAAATGTGGCACAATAAAAGCACTATGAATGCCGCTCCCGCTCCCCGTCGTTCCGTTTTCGGTCGCGTCGCCGCCACAATCTTGCTTTTGATCGTTGTCGTCGGTGCAGCCGGGGCGTTCAAATACCGCCACGAAATCCGCGAACGGGTTCACGAGGCAAAACAAGACGGCATTCGCTCGACCGTTAAAACGGCCCTTAAAACCGCGTATCATAGCGTTAAGCAAACACCCGAAGAGGCCGCCGAAGCCGTCGCGCCGCCCGCCCCCTTGCCGGAGCGAGCGGATGAACCCCTCGTGATTTTCGGCGAGGCGCTGGGCGAAGGCTGGCAGGATTGGTCGTGGTCGGCGCGCACGCTCGGCCCGGTTCCGTTTCCGTACAAGGGCGCATCGGCGATCCAAATGACTCCGACCGGAAACAAGGGCGTGTACCTGCACCACGACACGCTGTCCACGGGCGGCTACGGTTTCCTGACGTTCGCGCTCCGGTCGCAGTCTCCGCTCAATATTACCCTCGTTGATCCCAGCCTCAAATTCCTGCCGCCCGTCCGCGTGGAATCCACCAAAGGGGCGTGGGTCGTCAAAAAAATTCCGCTTTCTTCTTGGAAGATCGAGCGCGAAGGCACGGGCTTTTCGGGCGTCGTATTTCAAGATTTGACCAACAAAGACCAGCCGACCGCGTTCATTGACGAAGTCGCGCTGTTGCCCGACCCGACCCTTGCCCCCGCACCAACGTCCGCGACAGTCGCCGTGACCGTCGATATGAAGAAAAATAGCCACGCGATTTCGCCGTATATCTACGGCATGGCGTTTGCGCCGCCGGACTACATCACCGATCTCAAATTGACGCTCAACCGTTGGGGTGGCAACGATAAAACGCGCTACAACTGGCAGTTAGGCAACGCCTGCAACGCGGCCCGCGACTGGAATTTCGCCAACCGCACCGCGACCGGCAACCCGCCGTTCCCCGACGGCCCGTCGTCGGCGACCGATTATTTCACCCGCCAAAACCAAACGAGTGGCGCGCAGACGATGCTCACGGTTCCCATGATCGGCTGGGTCGCCAAAGACACGGACAACAGCCATACCTCCAAAGACGTGCCGGGTAAAGGCGGCGATCCCCTTTCCAACTCGGACGGGGCTATCAAGGGCTACGACCCGTCGGCTAACCGAGCGCGCACCAGCGTTCGGTCGGTCGCCCGCCAAAGCAAGGCGCGGCCCGGCGAGGTCGCTCAAGACGCATGGATCAAGTACCTAACGCGAACCTTCGGCCCATCGGGAACAACCGGCGTGCGTTTTTATGCAATGGACAATGAGCCGGATTTATGGGACGGGAACCATACCGACGTGCATCCCGCCCGCATGGGTTATGACGACCTAATCCGTACCTTTTACGACTACGCAACGGCGGTCAAGGACGTTGACCCGACCGCGCAAGTCACCGGCCCGGTTTCGTGGGGTTGGACGGGCTACCAGTATTCGCCCCTCGATGCCGGGAGCGATAACTACCACACCTACGCCGACCGCAAAAAGCACGGCGACGTTCCGTTTGTGTTGTGGTTTTTGCAGCAGGCCCGCGCCCGCGACGCCAAAGCCGGACGCCGGAACTTGGACGTGCTGGACGTGCATTATTATCCGCAGGGGCAAGGCTTGTATGGCGGGGCGCGCGACAAGGACGCGCAAACGCGCCGTTTGCGCTCCACACGCTCTTTGTGGGATCCAACCTACAAAGACGAATCGTGGATCGGCGAACCCGTGCACTTGGTTCCCTTGATGAAAGAGTGGATCGCTAAAGGCTATCCCGGCACGAAACTCGGCATCACCGAATGGAACTTCGGGGCCGACACGGATATTTCGGGCGGCTTGGCGGATTTGGACGCGCTGGGTATTTTCGGGCGCGAAAACGTGTACTTAGCCAACTTTTGGGCGTATCCCGGCAAAGACGGGCCGGGCTATTTGGCTTTCAAATTGATGCGAAACCCAGACGGCAAGGGCAACGGATTCGGAGATACGTCGGGCCAATGCCTAAGCGTCAACGAGGAGCGCGTTTCCGCATTCGCCGCCACGCGCAAAGCGGACGGGGCGTTAACCGTCATGTTCGTCAACAAAATGCCCAAAGCGAACGTTACGGTTCCTTTGAAATTCGCGCCCGGCAGTTTGCTCACCGGCGCGAAAACCGCGACGCTGTATCGTTTGCTCGACAACTACAAGCAAATCGTCCGTGCCGCCAAACCCATTCCCATTACGAACGGCGCAACGACAATTACCTTGCCACCGTATTCCGGCGCGTTGTTGGTGATTGGCCCCCCTGCCCCCCAATAATGGGGGGAAGGGGGGCCAACATTGTCCATTTTCCATCGCTCGCCGCCGACATTTGGCAGGCATGAACGAATTGCTGAGCGGCGAGGCCGTCATCGAAATTAGGGCCGCTTTGCGTGTCGCCGTCGGCGACGGCCCGCAAAAAGTCGTGCAAACAGTGGATGTGCAGTTGGGGCCAGCCGTGCGGATTTTTTGTCGCGCCGAACGCATACGGCGTCGGGTAGCGGGCGACACACTCGATTTTCTGCGGGCCACGCTCGCCGCCGTAGGTTCCTTCCGGCTCGCGCGCGTCGTAAACCGTCAAAAAATTCGGCTCCATCAAATTCCACGACAGTGCGCCTAAACTGCCGTGGATTTCAAACCGCAGTTCGTCCTGTACACCCGTTGCCAGCCGAGATGCTTCTAAAACGCCGACCGCTCCGTTTTTGAGTTTGCACTGGACGACCGCGATGTCGTCCACATCAACGGGCGCGGGCTGCCCCGTCTGCCCATCGGGCCGAAATGGAATGCGGGTTTGCAAGGTCGCCGAAACGTGCTCAAAATCGCCGACAAGGTGACGCATTAAGTCGAAGGCGTGCGTTCCCAAATCCATAATCGCGCCGCCGCCGGACTTCGCCATTTGCGTGCGCCATGTGCGCGGGCGATTTTTATCGACGTACCCTGCGTGCAAATACGCGCACCTAAATTGGTATATCTCGCCCAAAAAGCCCGCCTCGCACAATTCTTTCGCTCGGAGTGTCGCCGCCGCGAACCGATAGTTGAACGTCATGCGGCACACGCTTTGGGGAGTTTGGCGCGCCAAAGCCGCGATTTCCTCGGCTTCTTCCACCGTGCGCGACAAGGGCTTATCGCAATAAATA
>CAXTBP010000032.1:0-37120 GCA_964241985.1 uncultured Armatimonadaceae bacterium
CATTTTATCGCAAGCCTTCGCCGCGGCAAAGCCGAAGATTTCCGGCGCAAATGGCGGTCGGTCGATTTATGGCTCGTGGACGATATTCAGTTCATCGCGGGCAAGGAATCGACCAAAGAGGAGTTTTTCCACACGTTCAACGCGCTGTACCAAATGGGCAAGCAGATCGTGATTTCATCCGACCGTTCGCCGCGCGAGCTGCGAACGATGGACGAGCGACTGCGCTCGCGCTTCGAGTGCGGTCTTATCGCCGACATTGCCGCCCCGGATTTGGAAACGCGGCTCGCCATTTTGCACAAAAAAGCCGAAACCGAACAGGCCCGCATCCCCGACGACGTTTTGCTGTACATGGCGCAGTTGGTGCAAAGCAACATCCGCACCCTTGAAGGCGCATTGGTCAAACTGATCGCCTACGCCTCGCTCGTCAATTCGCCGGTCACGACCCAGCTCGCCAGTTCCGTTTTGGAGCGCTATTACATCGCCGCCGGTATCGGCGACGCCCACGCCCGCGCCGAGCAGGGCAACGGAGAAAGCGCAAGTGAAACCGATTCGCCACTCGCCAGCATGGCCGCTTCGTTTGCGCAGTTCGGCGGCAACGGCGCGGAAATTACGCCCGAGTTGGTGCAGCAAGTGGTCGCCAAACACTTCAATATCAGCACAAAAGACCTTGCCGGAAAGAAGCGCGACAAGGACACCGCAAACGCCCGCCATATCGCCATTCACCTCATACGCGAGCTAACGGAACTGTCTCTGCTTGACATTGGCAAAGCGTTCGGGGGCCGCGACCACGCAACCGTTAAGCATTCCGTGGACAGAGTTAAAGGTCAAATGGAGGCCGATGAGGCGACCCAGCGCATGATGAAAGAGTTATCTCTTCAGTTAAAGGCACAGGCTTCGGCATAAAAACCGGGGCCTTTTTTACGCCTTCTGCGGCGCGAAAAATACCTAAAAATGACCATAAATTCACCCATTTTTCCACATCCCGCAAAAAAGTTTTCCACATTTTTCTTGAGTTTTCAACAAACACAAGTTCGATTAATTCAACGCTTTGAAATTTTTAGTTATTTCCTCAAATGCCTCTCTTTGTTAATGAATTTTTACTTTTTTAAGCAAAGCAAACGAAGGTTTCCACATAAAATCGAGTTTTCCACATTGGGTGTGGAAAACTCCTTTTTGGGCGGTCATAGAAATGTGGACAATGTGGAAAACTTTCGGGAGTTTTCCACATTGTCCACAGGTTTTCCACATAAAATCGGGAGTTTTCCACATTTTTTGTTTGCCATGCGTTTGCTAATGTGCAACCGGTTTTACAACACTGTTCTATTAGTAAATGTATCGCTTCGTGTGTATTGTTTTACTTTGTGGCGCGAAGCAAACGAACGTTTCCACATTTTCCACATACACTACTACTACTGCTACTATAAATATATAAATAAACAAGTAGCAGAAAGAGAAGGGCGCACCCTTTTCGAGTTATCCACAGCCTGCCTGCTTAATGATAAGCAAGCAACCTTAGAAAGATGAGGGGAAATATTCCAAGCATTTCTTGCTTGGAAATGCTGGCTCTCATTTTGAACTGTCCCCTTTTGTGGGAATGCATTTTCTCACAGGTGGGTAAAGGCTTAGAACGGGGCGTTTTGCTTGACAACGTTTTCCGCGCCCGTATACTTAAAAGGAGCAGATCGCTTCTTTTTGCTTTTCCAACCCATGCCCAAAGTTACCGTCACTGTTACGTTGAAACCCACTCTCCTTGACGCGCAAGGGCGCACTGTACAATCCGCCCTGCACAGTCTGGGCTTTAGCGATGTGGAAAACGTCCGCATCGGCAAAGTCATCGAATTGAACGTTCCGGGCGACGGACTGGACGACGCGGCCTTGCGGGAACGGGCCGCGCAAATGTGCGAGCGGCTTTTGGCGAATCCGGTTACCGAGGCCTATCACATTGAGGTCGAAGCGTGAGTAACGGCTTGCGTGTGGGCGTCGTGGTTTTTCCCGGGTCGAACTGCGACCGCGACGCAGGCAATGCTTGGGTCGAGAACCAATTAGGCGAAGCCGTGTACTTGTGGCACGATTCCGCCGATTTGCAAAATGTGGACGCCGTTATTGTGCCGGGTGGCTTTTCCTACGGCGACGCCCTGCGGGCCGGGGCCATTGCGCGGTTCGCGCCTTTGATGGAAGCCGTCGCGCGATTTGCAAACGACGGCGGTTTGGTCATGGGCGTGTGCAACGGGTTTCAAATTTTGTGCGAGGGCGGGTTATTGCCCGGCGCATTGGTTCGCAACGAATCCCTGCGCTTTCAATGTAAATTCGTGCATTTGCGTGTGGAAAACACCGAAACGCCGTTTACGTCGCGCTGCCAAACCGGCGACGTACTCAAAATCCCCATCGCGCACGGCGAAGGCCGCTACGTGTGCGATGATGCCACGTATGACTCCCTCGTAGCCGAAAACCGCGTTTTGTTCCGCTATGCCGAGCCAGACGGGCGAATTACAGGCGACGCGAACCCCAACGGTTCGCGGGACAATATCGCCGGGATTGTGGGCGGCCCTGCGAACAACGTGCTGGGCATGATGCCGCACCCCGAACGCGCGTCGTCGCTGCTCCTTGGATCGAGCGACGGCAACCACGTCTTTCAGTCGGTCGCCGATTTTTTGGCGTCGCGTTCCGCCGCCAACACTTCGTAGAAGAAGTTTTATAAATTCATGGAGTTGAATCGCGCTTTATCCGCCGTGCCGCTTTTTTCCAGCCTCAGCGATGATCAGCTGGAAGTTGTCGCGCGGCAACTTCGCCGCCGCGCTTATGTCGAGCGCGATGTCATCGTCAAGCGGGCCGAGCCGGGAGACGCTTTATATATCATCACGGGCGGCATGGTCAAAGTCTCGTTCGTGGAAGACGACGACGAAACCATTGTCGCGGTACTCCGGGCCGGGGATTTTTTCGGCGAACTTTCCATCATCGACGGCGAAGGCCGCTCGGCTGACGTTATCGCGCTTGAACCCACCGACGTCCTCATTTTGTCGGCGGAAAACTTCCAAACCTGTTTGCACGATTTGCCGGGCCTTGCCCTATCCGTGATGAAAGAATTGTCGGGCCGTTTGCGCCGCTCGACCGGCTGGATTCGCTCGCTGTCGTCGCAGGACGTGTACGGGCGCATCGCCCAACAGTTGCTTTACTTGTCTGAATCCCACGGAACCGATTTGCCCAACAGCGGCGGGCGGCGCATCGGGCTGCGCTTGACACAAAACGATTTGGCGGGCATTGTGGGCGCATCGCGCGAATCCGTCAACAAAGCGATGGGCTTTTTCAAATCCAAGGGCTATATTTCCGTGGACACGACCTATCACATCACCGTCCACAACCGCGCCGCCCTCGAACGCCGCTGCCGATAACGGCTGTTTTGTAAATTTTCAGGATTTTTTCACGGTTTGAAGATCGTTTCCGTTTTATCCGTCTAAACTTGTACAAAGACGGGTAAATATCCATCGGAAATCACGAAAAACGGCGCGTGACGCGCTTATTTAGAAAGCCTCAACCCATGAAAGTCAATAAGAAATCGCTCGCGCCGCTGTTTTTGGCGGGCGCATTGCTTGCGGCCCCGCAAATCGCGCGGGCGCAGGTCGGCAATAACAACAATTCCAATCCGCTCGCCCCGTTCGGCAACCGGCCCGGCGCGATTCCGCTTTTGGGAACCGGACAAAACACCATTCGCGGCGGGCAAATCGTCCCGACCTCGCCGCTCGCGGGCGGCAGCTACCAGCCCCGCGTCATAGGCGGCGTTATCGTTCCGCCGAACGGCTCGTTTGCGCCCAATCCCTATGGTGGGGGCGGCGGAACGGTCATCTACAATAATAACTACGGTCAGCAAAACTTCGGCTACGGCGGGTATCCCAGCGGCTATTACGGATTTCATAACGGCGTCGCCGGGTACGGCTACCCGAACGGCTACGGCTACAACGGCGTCGTAACGTACAGCAACGGCTACTCGGCAGGCGGCTACACGAGCGGCTACATCAACAACTATTCCAACAATTTTGGCTACAACCAAAATTACAACAGTGGCACGACCATCACGACCACGACCGGCGCACTTGGGAACTCGACCGTCGTTCTTCCGCGCACGTCCATCCGGCAAAATATCACGACGGGCGCGGCGAACATTGCGTTGTTTGGTGGCTATGCGTCCGTGTATTCGGCAGGGCAAACCGTGCTTTCGCCGTTCGGCGCATTTTACAACAGCCCGGCTTATATCGGAACGCGCTATATCGTCGGCGGCCCGTACCCGTACATTGACGGGCGGGAAACGCGCGTCATCAACGGAATCACGTTTCTGGGCTACGGAAGCGGACAAAATGCCGTGTATGGCATTCGCGGCCCGCAAACGGGCGTGCAGGCCCCTTCTGTGGCAAATCTAACGCCGGGCACGCCCTCGGAAAACAACACCGCCAGTTTGTCGAACGCGCAAACCCAGCTTTTGCAAGCCGCCCTCGGCGATCTGCAAACGTTTTGGGAAAAAGAAGACGCCCGCGCATTGCGCCGCCGCTTGCCGTCGGGCGGCGCGATTGGCGTATTCCAAAACAACAAATTCGCCTACTCGCTGGGCCGGACGGAGTTTTTATCCATCGCCTCGGACGCTTTGGATCATATCCAAACTCGGAGCTTTGAGTTCAAGCGCGTCGCGGTTCGTAATGACGGCTTGGTGAACGCTTATGCGACCCACACGTACGCCGCGCGCACTGCACAGGGCAACGTAAGCAACACGCCACTCCGCTCGGCGACCGCGCGCGTCACGTTCTTGTGGCAAAACAACGATTGGGTTGTCAGTTCCGTAGCGTTCGCGCCCGGCACGGCGTCCACAACGCGCTAATGCTGCCATCGCGCCGTGGCGTAATCCACAGCAAATGGCGGAAACTTCGACCGTTCGCGTTGTCGTATAAATAAGAAAACCAAAGCGCTCCGGCATCGTGTCGGGGCGCTTTTTCGCCCGACATCGTTTAGCGTGTCAGGGAAAAGCGATATAATTTTTTGTTTTTTGATAAGCAGATTGCTTAGGGGGAGTTAGTTCGTGTTGCATTCGTTTCGTCGGCCCGCTGCCGGGCCGCTTGTCGCTTTCACCGGTTTGCTTACCGCTGCCGCAGGTTTAACCGGCGCGTTTCCCACCTCCGCACGGGCGCAGATAACGGTCGCGCAGGGAACCCTTTCCCGCAAAATTACCACCGCCGCACCCACCGGTGCGGACGCCGTGCGCGTCACGGTTTTGGGCGACGGGTCAGGGGCCAAACTACAAATCCGCCTTTTGCAAACCGGGCAAAGCGGGACATTGGGCGGTTTTTACGCCCCGCCCGCCGTACCCATCGATTTCAAGGGCTGGAAAACGTTCACGTTCCCGCTGTCCACCTTCGTGTTTTCGTCGCTGACGAACCCCGACGCAACCACCGACGGCACGCCCGGGCTGGAAAATTTGGGCGCGAACGCATCGGAAATCCAGATGGAAATTACCGCCCCGACGACGCGCTTGTTTTTCGACGATTTGGGCTGGGCAAATTCGGCATCCGACGGCTTGTCCGGCGCGATTGACACCTTCGACGGGGCTTCCGAATGGAAAGCGACCGGCGACTGGGAAGCGCAGCGCTCCGTTACGTCCGGCCCGAACAAAATTGCGCAGTTCGTCAAAAGCGGCACGGGTTCGCTACAAGTGATTGTGCGAACGCCGGGCCTGAACGAGCAGCAAATCCGCGAGCCTGCCCTCATCCCGCGCCTGCAAAAAACGCCCAAGCAGCCGTTTGTTGCCTTCAACCGTCCGCCGTTTCAAACCGTGACGCTGGAATCTACGCCAGTCACCGGCGAAAATAACAAACCGCTCGTTGGTCTCACCGCCTGCGCCGACGAAACCGAAGCGGGCGCGCTGTCGGTTTTCACAACGCGGGCTATCAAAGGCGTGACCGTCAAAATGGGCGCGCCGCTCGTGCGTACCGGGGGTGGCGCGAGTTTGCCCAGTGCGAATGTAGATATTCGTGTCGTGCGTATCTCGACGACCGACCCGCAAGGCCCGCAGCTGCTTCTTAAAGACGACCGCGAAACCGTGGAAGGCCCCACTTCCCGTGTGCGTTTGACCGGCGACCCGATCTGCGACATTCCGCAAAACGCGAGCCGACGATTTTGGATTACCGTGCGCGTACCGGCAGGACAAAAGCCGGGCGTGTATACGAGCAAACTCGTGGTTTCCGCGCCGGGTGCAACGCCGCTTGGCGTGCCGTTTACCGTCGAAGTCCTTCCACTTGCGATGAAAACGGCCTTTTTGCAATACGGCATTGATTACCGCTCGCGCTTGGGCGGCGAGGCTGGGCCGGGCGAAACGCTTGTCACGCCCGCACAGTTCACCGCCGAACTCACCGACATCCGCGAACACGGGTTCCGCTTCGTGGTTTTGCACGACAAGCCCGGGCCGGATTTAGAAGCCGCGCTCCGCGCCTACATTGCCGCCGGTTTGTCACGCACCGGCCCGGTCGTGCTTGCGGCCCCGGTCACGCAGGCCGATGTTGTCGGTTTGGAATCTGCCAAAGCCAATCTGGGGTTGCCCGCTGACTTCTTGTTCTACTATGCCCTGCCCGGCGAATCGCTCCGCAATACGGGCGCGGCCCAATCGTATGCCAACGCGGTGCGAAACGGTTCGCGCTCGTCGCTTCTGGTCGCCCCGATTGACAGCCGGGGAACCTACAACACGCTCGGCCCGGCCCTCGATGTGCCCGTATACAACGTGTCGTCGGACTACGCGCAAAAACTGATTGTGGACGGCAAGCGCACGACCTCGAACCGCGACTGGTGGAACTGGAATATCGGCAACCAAAGCCCGCTGGAAAACCGGCTTTTGGCGGGCTTCTTGTTGTACAAAACCGGCTCGTCGTCGTCGCCGCTGTACGGCGCGCTTCCCGGCCCGTACAACACGGCTGTCGTACCCGTCGAAGGCGGTGTCCTCGATACTGTGCAATGGGAAGCCGTGCGCGAAGGCATCGACGATATTCGCTACATCGGCATTTTGAAAGCCTTGATCCGTGAACTCCGCGACCTCAAAGCCTACAAAAACGAAACCGATTTGGCGGACTCCTATCTCATCGGCGCGCTGAGCAAACCGCTCACGGGTTTAAGCCCAACCGAACAGCAGGAAATCCGGCGACAAATCATAACCCGCGCCATCACCCTGCAAGGCTTGGTCACCAAAGCCAGTAAAGGTCGCCCCGTCGCAAGCCGGTAAACATCTCGCAGTTAGCCCCTATCAAGCCTCGTTTTCCCAATTTAGGAGAACGGGGCTTGTTTGTTGCAGAGGTATAGTAAGTTTATTAAGTCGAGGAAGGGTAGCAAAAATGCAGACACTTTTGTTGAGCAAGGAAGAGGTCGCACGGCGGGCGAAGGCACTTTATCAAGAAACAATTCGCTCGCAGGTGGAAACCGAAGAAAATATCGGTAAAATGGTCATCATCGACATTGAAACGGGCGATTTCGCGTTTGACAAACTCGGGCTAACTTCCGCCGACGCTTTGCGCGCCAAAAACCCCGCCGCGCGGCTTTTCGGGATCCGCATCGGCTATGATGTAGCTGCGGTATTTGGCGGAATTATGGAGCGCACCCAGCAGTGATTTCCGGTCGCGTCGAAAAGGGGCACGCTCTTTTGCCGGTTACCTTGCGAGTGCCCAACCAGCCCGGTCTGGTTATTGATTTTGTTGTCGATACCGGCTTCACGGACGCGCTTTGTTTACCGCTGGACGCTGTGTTGGCTTTGGGATTGCCCTACAAATTCGATTTCCCAGCCCGTCTTGCGGACGGCAGCGAAGTCCAACTCCCCGCGCACGAGGCCACGATTGTTTGGAACGGGGTGGAGCAAACCATTTATCTTTTGGCGACCGGAAATCGGCCTCTCATTGGAACCGCACTGTTGGATGGAGCCGAGTTGGTTATCCAGTTCACGGAAGGCGGCTTGGTAACCGTGGACGAATTATAAAAGCATTTCCCGATGATCAAATCAACCATTGCCCCAGCCGACGCCGCTCTTGTCCGTCCGACGCCCCAGCAACTTGCGTGGCAACAGGCGGAACTGACGATGTTTTTCCATTTCGGCATAAACACGTTCACCAACCGCGAATGGGGCGACGGCAAAGAATCGCCCGCGCTGTTCAACCCGTCCGCGCTCGATACGCGCCAATGGGTGCGCACGGCAAAAGCCGCCGGTTTCGGCTACGCGATTTTAACCGCCAAGCACCACGACGGATTTTGCCTATGGCCGACGCGCACGACCGAACATTCGGTTAAAAACAGCCCGTGGAAAAACGGCAAGGGCGATGTCGTCCGTGAGTTCGCCGAATCGTGCCGGGCCGAAAACATGAAGCTGGGTCTGTATCTGTCGCCGTGGGATCGCAACGCTTCCGTTTACGGCACGCTCGAATACAACCGTTTTTATGTCGAGCAACTCACCGAACTTTTAACCCACTACGGCGATGTTGCCGAGGTTTGGTTTGACGGCGCGAACGGTGAAGGCCCAAACGGCAAAAAGCAAATTTACGATTGGGACGCTTTTTACCGCACGGTTCGCAAGTTGCAGCCCCGCGCCCTCATTGCCGTGTCCGGGCCGGACGTGCGCTGGGTCGGCAACGAGGACGGCTTGGCGCACGAAACCGAATGGAGCGTCCAGAACCCCGACCCGGTCAAACACAAAAACGCGACCGGCCCGGTTTGGTGGCCCGCCGAATGTGACACGTCCATCCGGCCCGGTTGGTTTTGGCATCGCACCGAGGACGAAAAAGTCAAATCGCTGGAACAACTCATGACGATTTACTTTTCTTCCGTTGGGCGCAACAGTGTACTTTTGCTAAACGTTCCGCCAAACGACGCGGGTCAATTATCCGCCCCCGACGTGCGCCGTTTGGCCGAGTTCCGCGCCGAGCGCGACCGCATCTTCGCCAATGATGTAACTAAAACTGCCCGCGCGACCGCGAGCACCCACGAAATCGGGCACGACGCCGCAAACGCCCTCCACGAAAATGCCGCCGAAACGTATTGGCAGCCGCAAACCGGCGACACAGCCCCGGTACTCACAATTGCTTGGACAATGCCGCGTACTATTGGCATAAGCGTTTTGCAGGAAAATATCGCGCAAGGGCAGCGCGTCGCCGCGTACCACATAGACGCCTTGACTTCGTCTGGCTGGACGACTGTCACGCGCGGAACCACGATAGGCCACAAAAAAATCGACCGCTTCGCACCCGTCATCACGTCCCGTGTCCGCGTCATCCTCACCGATGCACGAGCCGTCCCGCAACTCCACCATGTCGGGCTTTTTGCCCCCTGAAACACGCAAAGAAATCAGTCACTTGGTTTGTTTGGGCCGGGGTGTCGGGCCGAGCGTTGCAATAATACCGTCCGCTAATTTTGCCTCTTCGGGCGTCAAACCGGCGTAAGCAAAATGCACCTTATACGTGATTTTTGCGTCGGGTATGGGGCTTACCCCGCTATCTATGAGTGATTCGCGGCACAGTTTTCCATCGCCGTCTTTCCATGAAAACGTTCGGGCGGGGCGACCGTTTACTTTGGAGCGTTGCTCCTTTATTCCCTTCGGTATTTCTTTCGGGAACGAGGGATAGTAGCCCAAATACGCGAACAAAATCTGTCGCTTTTTATTCGCCGCGTCGCTTGTGGTGAAATAGTACAAAAAGAAGTCCGGCCCGTTGCGCTTTTCCGCCGATACGCCTTTCGGCAGCGAAACCTGCACGGCATCCATTGGAAACGGCGTAAGTGTGGCGGAATTTTGCGCGTTGGCACGGAGAGCCAAACCACCAATCAGCAGAAGCGCGGACAGTGCCGCCGCGAAACTTTTGAACAGTACCCGCGTCATACAAAACGGCCTTTCTATAACAACCATTTACGCGCCGATGTCAAAGGCCGCGAATTGAATACTACATACCCTGTGACGCGAGCCATTCACCAATTTGTCGTGCATTGTGTTTGTAGGCTCGGTATGCCCTATGTTATAATAAACGGGGAAAACGCATTTTTTACCCTTTTTCGCTGACTTTTACACCGCTCTTTGTTGAGCGCGTTTACGGCGGCGTTTGCGCGTTTTCCAAGTTTTTACGGAGTTTTTCTTTACATTAACCTATGGATACCAGCGACTTCCGCAATGGAATTTCTTTAATCATGGACAATGATATTTTTACGATCATTGATTTCCAGCACGTCAAGCCCGGCAAGGGCGGCGCGTTCGTGCGCTCCAAACTCAAAAACCTGCGCACCGGCGCGACGGTGGATAAAACGTGGCGCGCGGGCGAAAAAATGGATCAGGCCATTTTGGAGCGCAAAGCCATGACGTATTTGTACGAGCAGGACAACGAATACTACCTGATGGATCAGGAAACCTTCGACCAAATCACGGTTCCCCGCTCCAAAATCGGGGCGCAGTACAAGTATCTCAAAGAAAACACGGACGTGCAGGTGCTTTCGCATCGGGGCGATGTTATCGGCGTTTCGGTTCCCGATCAAATGGAACTCGAAATCGTCGAAACCGATCCGGGCGTGCGCGGCGATACCGCATCCGGCGGCTCGAAACCGGCCACCGTCGAAGGCGGAGCCGTCATTCAGGTTCCGTTTTTCGTTAACATCGGCGACCGTGTGAAAGTGGACACGCGCACGGATTCGTATTTGGAGCGGGCCAAGTAACAACCCGCCACATTTGGCGTAGTTTTCGCTTTGCTCGCTTTTTCCATAGAAGGGGAACGCAACATTGAGCATGGAAGATTATTCGTCCGAAGGCAACCAGCCGTCGGCGTGGGATACGATTGGCCCGTTTCTCGTTAACGCGGGAACATGGGTGATGAGCGCGGCGTTTGTCGCCGCTGGGCTTGGCGCACTGTATTTACTGTTCGCCCTTTTTTCGGGCAATTTGGCCCAACTGGGCGGACTGCCCGCCGCCGACCGCGCGCGCTTGATGGGCGTTGTGGCACTGGCGGGGAACGCGCTCGCGGGCGGGCTTGCCATCGGGGCGATTTGCGCGCTCGTGGTGACATGGGGTGAAGAATCCACCGGCTACATTCTGCTCGGTGGAGCCGCCGTTTTAGGCCTCGGCGTGCCGTTTGTTTACACGCTAACGGGCGGACAGGGCGCGGGCAACGGCGCAACGAGCGTTCACGTCAACATGGCGCTGGCTCGCTTTATCCATGCCGCCTATGTTCCGGGCGCGATTGGCGCGGGACTTGCTGCGTTTGACATCGTGAAGCGGCTCGTTTCCGGCGTCAAGCCCAAAACGCTCGAAAAGGAAAAACTGACCTACGGCGGCGAGGCCCGCGCGGGCATCCCGAAGCGCACGTCGCTGCTTGCCAAATGTTGGGAAGGGCCGTACTGCCGCGAGTTTATCCGCGCGACCTGTCCCATTTTTCTGGCCCGCAAAGCCTGCTGGCGTGAAAAACGCGGCTGCTACTGCGAAGAAGATATTGTCAGCGCGGCGGCGTCCAAAGTGCAGGGCGTCCAACTGGAAATGGTTCCCACCCAGCGTCCTCTCACCCCGTCGAGCGCGGCGGCATCGGCGGCTCCGGTTATTCGCGCCGATCAAATCACGGTTATCTCGGGCGGCGGGGCCGCGCACGTTCCGATGGAAAATGTGGGCGGTGTGGGTGGCAATAGTGGAACGTCGTTTCGGCGCGTTCAGCTCACGCACCGGCAAAAAATCGAGCGGTGCAAAAATTGCGTCATCTACAACGAGCACGAAAGGGAGAAATACAAGATCATGATGCCTGCCGCCGTGCTGGCAACCCTCGTTTTGTGCTTTGTGTTCGCATCGCCGCTTCGGCATTTGGTCGGTTCATCGTTTGGTTTGATGGATTCCGTGTTGTCTAAAATCTCGTTTAGCGGGACGCCGCAAAAGAACTTCGGCAACGTTTCGGAAACGGCGGAATGGGTATTGGTCGGGGCGATTGGGCTGATGCTTGTGTCCAAAGCCTTGCAGTTGGTAGAATGGGTTTGCTTCAAAGCCAAAATTTAAGCAGTTAAGCCGCGCCGCCAAGCGATTTGGCGCGGCTTTTGCGAACCCAGACGAACAGTGCAAACCCCTTGAACCACGAACAAATTGAACAGGTGGCGGCTCTTTTTCAGAGCGCACCGACGGTTACCGAAATCGAAATACGCAACAATGGCGTTGCGCTTCGTTTGCGCCGCGCCAAGCCCGGCGCGCTTCCCCCGCCAAGCGCGGCAAAGGCCGCGCCCGCTACGGCTCCTGCCGCGTCCGCTGCCGCAAGTGGCACGACCAAAAGCGCGCCTGCTGCGGCGATTGACGAAGACCCGATTGACATCGTGGCCCGCAGCGGCGGCGAACTCGTGACGGCCCACATGGTCGGTGTCTTTCGGGCGACGCGGAGCGGAAAAACCGAGGCCGACCGCGCGCCCATCGCCCCTGAAGCGGTCGTGACGGAGGGGCAGTCGCTCGGAAATGTAGAAACCATGCGCATTTTGAACGACTGTGCCGCGCCGGTTTCCGGGGTCGTTGCCCATGTGTATGTGTCCGACGGCCAGCCCGTGGAATACGGGCAGGTTTTGTTTGAAATCATCCCCGCGCCCGCGTCAAACGCAGAAAGTTCCGCCCCATGATGGCCTCCCCCTTATCTCGTCGCCGTAAAAATGGCGCGTTCGGTTTGATTGAAATACTCGTTGTCGTGGTGATTATCGCGCTGCTTGCCGTGTTTTTGCTGCCCCGGCTGCTCGGGGGCGCGAAAGACAAGAACGGTAAGCGTATCCCCGCGCCCAAAGAACGGGCGCAGTACGCTGCGAGCACGGAATATATCGGGCAAATCAACCAAGCCATCACGATGTACAAAATGGATCACGACGACGCGCTTCCGCCTACCCTTGCCGATCTCAAAACCTACGGCGTGACGCAGGAAATGATTACCGACCCGGTGACCAAGCAACCGCTTTCCTACGACCCCAAAACGGGTATTGTGGGCAACAGCATGGGTAAAAGTGGGGGCGTGGACGGTTTAGGCGGTGGCGGAACGCTACCGCAAATCGGCGGGAAATAATTCAACCACCAAGACGCCAAGAACACCAAGATAAGAAAAGAAGGCAAAGGTAAAAAAGACAAACGAGGGCTTTTTTTATACCCTTTGTTTCTTCTTAACCACCTCTTATCTTGGTGTTCTTGGCGTCTTGGTGGTTAGATTGCTTTAACTATGTTTAAGAAAATTCTTATCGCCAACCGGGGCGAGATCGCGGTTCGGATTATTCGGGCCTGCCGGGAAATGGGCATACAAACGGTCGCTATTCATTCGCAGGCGGACACCGATTCGCTGCCCGTGCAGATGGCGGATCAAGCCGTGTGCGTGGGGCCGCCTGCAGGCAAAGATTCGTACATGAGCGTGCCCAATATCGTGTCGGCGGCGCTGATTACGGGCGCGGAAGCAATTCATCCCGGCTATGGGTTTTTGAGCGAGGCCGCGTCGTTTGCCGAAGTGTGCGAAACGGTCGGTATCAAGTTTATCGGCCCGCCCGTGTCTGCGATTGAGGCGATGGGCGATAAGGCGACGGCCCGTGAAACCGCCAAGCGCGCGGGCGTTCCGACCGTGCCGGGCAGCGACGGGATTGTGTCCAGCGAAGCGGAAGCCTTGCGCGTTGCCGCCCAAATCGGGTATCCGGTCGTGGTCAAGGCGACGGCGGGCGGGGGCGGACGCGGTATCCGCGTGGTCACCGACGAGGAAGATTTGGCGCGCACGCTGAAAATCGCGCAGGCCGAAGCCCTTGCCGCGTTCGGGAACGGCGACGTGTATTTGGAAAAATACATCACGGCGATGCGCCATATCGAGGTGCAGATTTTAGCCGACGAACATGGGAACTGCATCCATTTGGGCGAGCGCGAATGCTCGGTGCAAACCGTGCGGCATCAAAAGGTCGTGGAAGAAGCGCCATCGGCGACGCTGACTCCCGAAATTCGGGCCGAAATTGGGGCGGCGGCGGTGCGAGCGGCGCAAGCGGTCGGATACGCCAACGCGGGAACCGTGGAGTTCATCTATACGCCCGAAGGCCAGTTTTACTTCATGGAAATGAACACGCGCATTCAGGTCGAGCATCCCGTGACCGAGGCCGTGACGGGCGTGGATTTGGTGCAGTGGCAAATCCGTATCGCATCCGGCGAAAAGTTAGAGTTGATGCAGGCCGACGTGCAGCTAAACGGGCATTCGATTGAGTGCCGCGTGACGGCGCAAGACCCGGAAAAAGGGTTTGCTCCGGCGGCGGGGACATTAACGAACGTGCGCCTGCCCGGCGGTTTGGGCGTCCGAGTGGATACGCAAATCTACGGGGGCTACACGGTTCCACCGTTTTACGACAGCAATTTGGCGAAAGTCATTGTGTGGGGGCCGGATCGCGCGCAGGCGATTGCGCGAATGCGCCGCTCGCTGGACGAAATGGTGATTGAAGGAAGCCCGACCAATATCGCGTTTCTGCAAACGATTTTAGCCGATGCGCGGTATCAAAATAACGAGTTGTCCACGGCGTTTTTGCCCAAACTCATGGAAGAAACGGGGCTGGCGGTATAGATTCAGACATGGGTTAAAACCCACGTCTGTTTGGCCTTCGGCCTACTGTCCTTCGGACAAAGAAGGCCCGTTGCACCCTCGGTGGGTCAGCGGGCCTTAACTGTTTATCCCCGGCCCGTAAAGGCGCGCCGGAAGCCTTGCGATTGGATGAGCATGGCGCGAAGCGTGGCGGATAAGTTGCCGTCGAAGGTGCGGTCGGCGTGGCGCTGGACGATGGCGCGGGTGCGTCCGTCAAGGCTTAAATGCAGTTTCCAGTCGGGAATCAGGCGGTGCTTTCGTGGCTGGACGGCGGCGCGAGAGGGTTCGTAGCGCAAAATGATTTCGCGTACCAAGCGGCTGTTTTGGTGGGTTAACGGTTCGCGCCCGGCTTTGTACTCGGCGTCGCGGTAGCGTTTACGGATAACCTGAATGGCGTCGTAGGACGGCGTATCAAGCGGTAAGGGAAATGACCACGCTCCCCCTTCGCGTTTTGATGTGGAGGCGCGACCGACGGGGGATTTTTTTGCGGTTCGCCCGTCGCCTTCGACATAGCCCATCCGTTCATTCCGTTTGCGTTGTTGATAGGCAAGCAGTGAAGCACGATGCTTTTTGGCGCACGAATAACAGAGGTTCGCTGTGCCACCGAGTCCCTTGCGCGATTTGGCGCAACAAACGCAGCGGTTTTCGGCTTTCTTCGTTTCGTACCGCTTTTTCAAACGGGCGTGATGTTCTTCGGGGTGAATGGCCCGCCATTTCCGGGAGGCGATTCGCCGCCGTTCCGCACACACGCCGCAGTTTCGCGTTGTGTGTTTCTCGCCCGTTCGTTCGCCGCCGCAGTCCGTGCATAAACCCAGCGCAATCCGTTGTTGCCGCGTTACTTTCGACATTGGTATTTCTCCTTTGTCTTTTTCATAGCACGCGCGGGGCGAAAAGCAAACCAAATTGACACGGCAAACCAATTCGGCATGGGTTGAAACCCACGTCAAACTATGACGGGCTAAAAAATTTCCAGTGGCCTTCGGAGATAACTTCGACGGTTCCATCGACCACTTTGATGGCGGTTTCGTCGTCAATCGCGTAGCAGGGCCGAGCCAATTCGGCGGCCCACTTTTCTGCCGCCGCCATCGTGTTTTCTGTCAACTCAGGGTGATCCACGTGCGGAAAGATAGAAAAATCGACGATGCCGAGGGTTTCGTCGCTTCCCGTGGGCGATTTCCAGCCGACGAAATCGTCGCCAATGCGCGGCGTCATCACCATGCTTCCGGCGCTGAGGCCTACCCAAACCGTTTCGTTCAGCGACGGCAGCAAATCCGCCATGCCGGACTGTTTGATCCAGTGGCACAGGTAGAGGGCGTCGCCGCCGTTTACGAGCAGTACGTCCGTTTCGCGCACCCATTGGATCCAGCGTTCCTTGCCGATGCTGGGCAGCGCGGTCAGTTCCAGCACGCCGAGCGACTTCCAACCCAGTTCGCACATCGGGCAGCGCGGTTCGCGTCCGCTGATGAAACGATAGGCTCCATCGGGAGTAACATAGGGATGTCCGTATCCTGCCGTCGGGATGCAAAGCGCGTTGCAGTCGGCAATCGGTTTTCCCAATAGGTCTATTAGCGCATTGTGGATGCTCGCGTTTTTGATACCGGCGGAAGTGAGAAGGAGTTTCATACTGCCTCGACTTGATTTTGCATATTGAACGCGCACTCCGCGCCCGACCATGAAACCGGAAAACCGAGCGCAAAAAATTTCGGCGACGTTTCGGCAGGAGCCAAGATACCGTACAATAAAGCGAATTTGCAAATTGGTTGCACGGGCGGGAATTTTTTAGGCCGCTGACACGCTCTACGGATAGCGGGCGCGTTTTTGGTGCGCTCGGGCTTTACTTGGGAAAAACGCTTTAATGAATACCCTGCTTGGGTTTATCAAAGGGGGCGGGGTGATGATGTACCCGCTCCTTGTGTGCTCGATTGCGCTTATCGGCATTATTATCGAGCGGGCCGTCGTGCTGCGACGGGCATCTGTGGACGGCGACGCTTTGCTGGATGCAGTACGGGCAAGTTACAAGGGGGGCGATCCCGCGCAAACGCCGCCGGATGCCGCGATCCGCGAGTGCGAGGCCGTCAAAGCGCCCCTTGGACGGCTGTTTGTGCGCGGCCTCAAAAACTGGAAGCGTCCTGCCGACCGCATCGAAATGGCGATTGAGCAGGAAGCCGAAGGCGAACTGCCCGCGCTCGAAGCGTATTTGCCGGTTCTTCGCACGATTATCAACATTGCCCCCTTGCTCGGCTTGTTGGGAACGATTGCGGGTATGATTACGGCCTTCCGGGCCGCGTCGCAGGCCGGGTTGTCGAACCCGACACAAATTTTGGGCGGCATCAGCGAGGCGCTTATTTCGACGGCGACGGGTATCAGTCTTGCGGTCGTCGGGTTTGTGTTTTATAACTATTTTTCCAATTTGACGCGCAAACTGATCGCCGATATGGAATACTACGGGGCCGAACTCGTCAACTTCATTACGAACCGCGTGGACTAAGGGAAAACGAAAGCCATGCGTAAACGGGTCAAAATCAGAAGGCAGCGGGCGACGGAAGAAGCGGAAATCGTCGTTATTCCGATGATCGACGTGATGATGTTTCTGCTATTCTTTTTCATGGTGTCCAGCCTTGCGATGGCGGTACAAAGCGGCTTGCCGGTCAATTTGCCCAAGGCGTCCACGAGCAATTCGCACCCCGCGCAAAACGTGACGGTGACGATTATGCGTGACAACAAGATTTTCCTCAATACCGCGCAGGTGCAGTTAGCCGATTTGGAAGCGGGCCTGCAAAAATTGGGCGTCACGTCGAGCAATTTGGTGATTATCAATGCGGATCAGCACGTCGAACACGGCTTGGTCGTAAGCGTTATGGACGAGGCGCGCAAGGCGGGCGTGACGCGCTTTGCGATTGCCACGGACAAAGGGTAGGCTTTCATGGCGCGACGCAGACGGCAAAAAGGCACACCGCTTTTGGCGAAGATTTTGGGCATTTCCATTTTGGCCCATATCATCGCCTTGCCGATTGTCGCCCATTTCGGCGTGTTTGAGAAAGTGGAGCGGCATTTTACCGACGTGCAGATGGTGACGCTTCCGCCGCCCGCGCCGGAAGAAAAGCCGAAGGCGCAGCCGAAAGCCGAAAAGAAAACGCCGAAAGCACCGGCAGTCCGACGTGGGAACGCAAACCATCCGGCGCGGTCGCAGGCCGTGAAAAGCAGCAATTTAAGCCAGCCGAAGGTCGTTGCCGCAGCCGGGAACGGCGCAAATGGCGGGGGCGACGGCGATGGCGGCACGGTCGATGCGAACGGCAGCGGTAAAGCGGGCGCAATTCCGACCGAAGCGCCAACGCCCGCGCCAAACCCGACCCCAGCAACGGAACCGACGCCCACCGCGCCGACCCCAAACGTGGCCCCAACGCCCGCGCCTACGCCGCGCCCGACGCCCATACCGACCCCGGTTCCAACGCCCGTACCTACGCCGCGTCCGGCCCCCGTGTTTGTCGAAGCGACGCCCACGCAAACGCCGCAGCCCATTGTTCCCGACGCCCTGCGAAGCGACGCACTGGATAAAACCGCCGTCGTTGAAATTCGGGTCGGCGCGACAGGCGCGCCCGAACTGGTGACGGTGACGACCTCGGCGGGCAATAGTGATTTGGACGCGCTTGCGCTCGATGCCGCCCGCAAATGGCGGTTCAAGCCCGCGACCCGCGACGGCGTGCCGATTGCGAGCGTCGTGCGCCTGCATATTGAGTTTCAGGTTTTGTGACGTGGCGCGCAGGTTTAATCGACGCAATGAAACCAGAACAAGCACCAAATGTCCGTATTTTTTACGTCGGCGACCAGTCCGCCGAAGTAAGAGAATTTTTTCGACCTTTCCCGAATGTTGATCTTTACGTCAATGACCGTTCGCAGGATTTGTTGGCGCAGTTTAAGCGAGTGCAACCGTTTCTTTTAATTTGTGATTTCAGCACGCGAGGTCTTGACATCGTTTCGTTCTTCATAGAAGTACGAGAGGTACGAAATGATGTCGAGCCGTGGACTGATGTACTTGCGGTTCACTTCCCGAAAAACGTCCTATCTGATCACGGGCACTTTTGGCTCAATGGAGTTGAGGTTTGGGGGCCGGAAGTGCATATATCAGGTGATTTTCCCGACCCAAAAACGAATAAGGAACATACTGCATTGATGCGTCGCTTTCTTCCCTATTAGGATAACGAAAGATTTGATATTTTCGCGCTTATGATTTTGCCTTTTTTTAGCCCTGCCGTTTTGCTTTCCGCTCCCTCGCCGATTCCACTATCGACGGCGTCTTTGCGCGTCCTTGTTGTAGACGCGCAAACGCGAAAGCCCGTGCCGTTCGCGTTCGTGCGCGTGGAAACCGGCGATAATCGGCTTTTCATTGCGCCCCAAAATCCCGCGCAATTTGTGCGCACCGACGCGAACGGCGTGGCGGTTGTTGCGGAAAATACGGGGCCGTTTGCGGCGGCGGGCGAGAAACCGCGCACGGTGGTTGTGCCCGTGGAAACGACGGTTTCGGTTGGGCAGGCCGCGCCGCAAGGGCAAGGGCAGGCGCAAAATCAGCCTCCGGTTAAGGATATTTTCATTAAGGTCACGGCGTCGCGTCTGCCGGTCGCGCGGGCGGGTGTGACGGCGGCTGCTGCGGTGCGCACGAAAACCGATCTGCAAACGTTCACGAATAAAACGAGCGGCAATGCGACCGCGCTGACGCAGGGGCAAAGCGGGGTTGCGTCGGATTCCAACGGGCAGCAGCATATTCGGGGCGAACACGCCGATATTGCGTTTGTGGTCGATGGCGTGCCGCTTCCCGATACGCTGTCCGGGCGGCAAGGCTCGGTGGTTGCCCCCGCGACGATTGAAAGTTTGGATATTTTGACCGGCGGGTTCGCGCCCGAATTTGGCGGACAAACGGCGGCGGTGCTTAATATATCCACGCTTCCGAACGTCAAAAAGGCGACCAACGATTTAACGATTCAGGGCGGCGAATGGAATACGCGCAATACAGATTTTTCCGCAGCGGGGCCATTGGGCAAACGGGCGGGCTATACGCTGGACATCAACACGACGCGCAGCAACAATGCCCTCGAACCCCAGCAGCCCGACGATCAAACCGCGCACAACAGCGGGCACGACGAAAGCTACTTCGCCAAGTTGCAGGCATCGCCGTCGAAGCGCGACGCGATAAGTATCACGCTGTCGCGTGCGCCATCGCAGCTGGATTTGAGCAATCGGACGGGCTTGGGGGCGGCGTTTTTGGGCGCGGGACAGGGCTACGGCTTTTTAGGATTGCGGAACCGCGACGGTTCGCGCCCCGATGTCACCGATGAAAACGCGGGCGCTTTGGGGGCGCAGACGCTTGTTTTGCCGTCGCAGCAGGCCGCGCAGATGGCGATAAGCCAAAACGAGGTGAACGAATTCGCCACGCTTTCGTATCGGCGCACGTTAAGTCAAAAGGCGAGTTTGCAAATGGCGGGCGTTTTGCTGCATTCCGGGCAGAATTTGCGCAACAGCAGTCCGGGCGTCGATTTGCAAAATTTGCCGGTTGACAGTTCGATTGAATATAACCCGACCGTGGAGCGGAACGTGCATCATACGCAGTTCAATGCGAGTTTGACGGTTCGGCAAAGCAAGCACGAATTCAAATTTGGCGGCTTGCTGGACAGCCAAACCGGCGACGAAGCCTACCGGGTCGAGCCGGGCAGTCGGTTGGCGCTCAACGAAATCGCGGCCCTTGCGCCGCTCCTTGCGCCGAGTGGAAATAACGAAACCGACGCTTCGGGGGCCGACGTTTTGGATGTCAACGGGAATCCACTGTTTACGGCAACGGGCGATTCGCCCACCCTGCGTGTGCATCGTTCCGGCTTTTATCAGGCCGCCTATGTGCAGGACACGTGGACGCCCGGGCATTTTTCCGCCAACTACGGCGTGCGCTACGATAGGTATCGGCAGGGGCAGAATTTGGGGCAGCCAGTTATCGACAAGGAATACTTTTCGCCGCGCGTCAATTTGTCGTATGCCTTGTCGCCCTTGACGCGGATTCGCACCTCGTACAATCGGCTGATGAACGTGCCGCCGCTCGCGCAGGGGGCGGTGGTCGGGCAGCCCATCCAGCCGGAAACGCTGAACCAGTACGATGTGAGTTTGGAGCAGCGGGTTACGCCAAACCAATCGGCGAAACTGGCCTATTATTACAAGCAGATTTTCAATCAGGTGGACACCGGGCTTTTGATTCCCGGCAGCCAAATCGGTTTGTACTCGGCGGTGAGTTTGCAGTACGGCGGTGTGCATGGGATTGAGGCGTCGTATGATTTTTCGCCGCCGAAGGGAACCGGTTTGGATGGGTTTTTGAACTACACGTATTCGATTGCCAAGCCGAACGGGTTGGACAACACGGGCGCGCCAGTTCCCGAATTCAACGACCACGACCAGCGGCATACGGTCGGGGCCGGGCTTGCGTATTTGGGCAAGGCGGGCGCGACGGCGGCGGTCACGCTCAATTACGGGAGCGGGCTTGCGAGCAGTCCCATTCCACCGTCCACGGAGCGTATCGCACGAACGCAGGTGGATTTGCGGCTTGCGAGCGGCAACAAAATTTTCGGCGGCGACCACGGCGGCATCGGTTTGGATGTGACGAATTTATTCGATTCGCGCAAAGTGATTAACTTCCAGTCGGCGTTTTCGGGCACGCGCTTTCAGCAGGGGCGTCGGTTCCTGCTGTCCGTGTTCGGTAATTTTTAGCTCGGCTTTTTTTATTCCCTTACCTTCCGCTTGATTTCGTCGCGCTCCACCAAATAAGCCATACGGCAAGCAGCGCGAAAATCACCAAAAAATATACCATGCCGCGTTGGATTCGGGCCGACCGCTTTTGCAGGGCGACCGCCTCGTCCTGCGTGGCAATCGCGGCTTTATAACGCGCTTCGTGTTCTTCGTTTATCTTGCGGTTATAGGCGGCATCTTCGCGCCGGTCGTCTCGCATCTCCGTGAGCAGTTTGATAATCTGCTGCGCTTCACTGGTTTCCAATGGTTTTACTCCTGCACAACGTGAATGGGTTCGGCGGTTTGCTTGGCGAGCAGTTCGCGCAGCAGGGCGTTGGTTTCGCGTTGCAATGCGAGCGATTGTTCGGCTATTTGGACGCTGTGCTCTTGCAATTCCACCGAGCGTTTTATTCGCACGATGGAGTCGTCCTGCTCGCGCACGGCTTTATCTTGGGTGGCGACCGATTTGTTTTGCGTAACGATGGCTCGCTTTTGCAGCGCGATGGCATATCCCATCAAGGCAAAACACACCACGATAATGCCGCCACCCATTAAGAGAACGTTTCTAAGAAACGTATTCGTATCCAAAAATCCACCCAACCTTTCGCTATTGCGCTTCAAGCCCAACCGTGCAAACGTTCTTCGGTTTTACTGGCGTTTGAGCGGGCCGCGTAGAACGAAGCGTTCGGCGGTGCGATTGATGAGCCTTGTGCCGATGAACTCGTGCGAGGTGAGCGGGTTGACCAAAACCGTATACATTTTCAGGCGATTGCCCGCCAAAATATCGGTGAAAAGTTGATCGCCGACCATCGCGGTTTCGTGCGCTTCGGTTTGCAACAGCATCAAAGCGCGTTTGAGGCCGACCGTGCCGGGTTTTGCGCTATTGCCCGGCACGTGCAAAATTTGAAGATGGGCCGCGATACGTTTGAGGCGCGAAAAGTGGCTTGTGTTGGACGCGATGCAGACGCCGATATTGGCTTCGCGCAGTGTCGTCAGCCAGCGTTCCACTTCGGCTTCGACGGCTTCGCTACGCCAGCCGACGAGCGTGTTGTCCAAGTCGGTGACGACAGCGCGCACGCTGTTTTCCGCCAAAAGTTCGGGCGTAATCGCGGAAACGTGGCGCGTAATCAGTTTGGGCGTTAAAAGCGTGTGCGGCATACCGCAGTTTACCCAATTCGGGGCGGCGAGTTAATGCGGCAGTTTGCGGACGCGGGCGATGTTGGCTTGATGCTCGGCAAAGGTTTTGGCGAAGATATGTGAGCCGTCGGGGCGTCCGACGTAAAAGAGATATTCGGATTTCGCGGGGGTGAGGGCGGCTTCGAGGGATGGGAGGCCGGGGTTGCAAATCGGGCCGGGGGGTAGGCCCGCGTTTTTGTAGGTGTTGTAGGGCGAGACGATTTCCAAGTCTTTGTATAAGACGCGGTTGGTGTGCGCGCCGCGCGCGTACTGGACAGTTGCGTCGATTTGCAGGCGCATATTTTGGCGGAGGCGGTTGTAAATCACGCCCGCAATCGGGGCGCGGTCGCCGTCGGTTTCGGCCTCTTTTTCCACCATCGCGGCAACATTGGCAAGTTCGGGGACAGTTTTTTTGCTGGCCTTGATGGCGTCGGCGTTCTTTTCGACAAACAAGCGGTCAAACTCGTCCACCATTTGCTGGGCGACGGCTTTATCGTCGGTTCCAATCGGGAATCGGTAGGTGTCCGGGTATAGGAACCCTTCCAAATTGGCGGGGAGCGGAAACGAGGCGCGGAACGTGTTGCCCTGCATGGTGACGAGCGTGACGAACGCGGCCTCGTCCTTAATGATGCCGTTTTTGACGAGCCGCTTGGCGACTTGATCGAGCGTGAAGGCTTCGGGGAACGTGACGCGCACGGTCGCTACGTCGCCGTTGATTAGATGGCGCAAAATGGTGTTGGGCGGGTCGGACGCGCTTAGGTCGTACACGCCGGGCTGGATGGCTTCATTTTTGCCCAAGAACTGGAAAACGCGAGCCGAGCGAATCAAATGGGCGGTTTCCAAATCGGCGGCGACGCTTTGGCGGCTCGCGCCGGGGGCGACCCTGAAGCGAGCCGGGGTGGCTTTTCCGGTTTGAACCGGCTTTTTCGCCCACGAAAGCCATGACAAAAACGCAAGCCCCGCCCCGGCGGGCAAAACGAGCAAAAGCAGAATGACGAAAACGAGGGCGCGGCGCAGGGTGGGTTTCACTCTGACGTATTGCCTTCGGAGGCGGCGTTTTCCTTTTCCGCACTCTTTTCCATTTGCGCTCCGCGCTCTTTGGCTTCGCGCTTGGCCCTTAAAAATCCCTCTAAAATATGGACGGCAGCCATTTGGTCAAGGACGGCTTTGCGTTTTTTGCGCGACACGTCGGCGGCGATAAGTTCTTCTTCGGCTTCCCATGAGGATAAAAACTCGTCGTGGAGCGTGATGGGAACTTGCGTGTATTTCTTGAGGGCGCGGGAAAACTCGGTCGCTTTTTGCGCGCTCGGGCCGTGCGAGCCGTCGGCGTTGAGGGGCAGGCCGACGACGATGCCTTGCGCTTTTTCTTTTTGGACGAGGCGCGCGATTTCGCCCAAGTCGTGCGGGAGCGAGCGGGAGCGGTGAATGGTCGTGAGCGGATATGCACCAAATTCGAGTTCGTCGCACACGGCAAGGCCGATCCGTTTGGTTCCGTAGTCCACGGCAAGATAGCGCATGGGTTTATTTTACCTTGCAGGCCCGACGGGCGGCCCCCCTGCCCCCCAATAATGGGGGGTTCTGAGCAGCCCGCCGATGCCTTAAACTGTGCAGATGAACGGAAATGCTCTTTTCAGAACCCCCCCTTATTGGGGGGCAGGGGGCCGTCTTTTGGGTAAGCCTTGTGTATGGAAAACCAAAACCGCGCCGTTATCGTGGATCCCGCGCAGCCTGGCAAGTTGATTTTGGGCGATGTTGACGCGCCCGTCGCCAAAGAAAACGAGGCCGTTATTGGCGTCAAGGCAATCTCTTTGAACCGGGGCGAGGTCAATATGACGCGCAAGCCGCGCCCGAACTGGCGGCCCGGCTGGGATTTGGCGGGGATCGTGGAAACTGCCGCGCCGAACGGGAGTGGGCCGAAGGTTGGGGAGCGGGTGGTTGGGATTGTGCCGTCGGGGGCGTGGGCGGAAAAGGTCGCGGTCGGGACGGACGCGCTGGCGGTTTTGCCGGAAAGTGTGACGTTCGCGCAGGCGGCGACGCTGCCGGTTGCGGGGCTGACCGCCCTTCATGCCCTTGCCAAAGGCGGGCTGCTGATTGAGAAAACCGTGCTGATTACGGGCGCGACAGGCGGGGTCGGGGATTTCGCCGTGCAAATCGCAAAAATTTCGGGGGCGTTCGTGGTCGCGCAGGTTCGCCGCGAAGAAGACGCGGGCTATTTGCGCGAGTTGGGGGCCGATGCCGTTGTGGTCGGCGAAAGCGTCGGGGATGCCAAGCAGTACGCACCCCTCTCCCTTATTTTGGATTCCGTGGGCGGACAGGTTTTGGGCGACGCGCTCGGCTTGGTGGACGAAGGGACAATTTTGGTTTCGTTTGGCGTGTCGGCGGGCGCGACGGTGACGTTCGACGCGCAGAAGTTTTTCGGCGCGGGCATGACCAAATATCTGGGAATGTTTTTGTTTGACGATCTGAAAACCGTGGAGTCGGGGAGCGTCGGCTTGGCGCGTTTGCTGCGGCTCATAGAAAAGAAAAAACTGACGCCGCGCATTGGGCTGGAAGCGTCGTGGAGCGAGGTGGATAGCGTCGCGCAAAAACTGCTGGATCGGCAGTTCAAGGGCAAGGCCGTTTTGCACGTCGGCGACTAAAAAACTAAAAAACTATCGGCGTCGGGCTAAAAGAAGGCAGGCGTCGTCGCGGAGGCTGCCGCTGCCGAACGTGCGCGCGCCTTCCAGAATGAAGCGGCCCAATGCGTTCAAGTCGCCGTCTTTTTGCGCGTGGCCCTCGATAGCAAGGCGCGCGAAGCCCTCGTATCCTAAAAAGGCTTTGTTTTCCGCGCGGGCTTCCGTGATGCCGTCGGTCGCCATAAGCAGAATGTCGCCCGGCTCCATGCGAAGCGGCAGCGCTTGGTAGGCGTGCGGCGCGAATATGCCCAGCGGAATGCCGGGCGCTTCCAGTATTTCGGTTTGACTGCTGGCGCGGAGCAAAAGCGGCGGCTCGCAGCCCGCCGATAAAATCGCCCCTTCGCCGGTTTCGGGATTGAGGATAGCGAGGGCAAGGCACACAAAACCGCTGTTGCCTGTGTCTTCCAAGATCGACGGAGCGCGGGTGTCGTCGCACAGGAACACGTTCAATCGCTCGACGATGCGCGTCGGGGAATCGGGGTATTCCTGCGCGAAGGCCTGCAACACTTCCTTGACCTGCATGGCCCGCACGGCGGCGGCAAGCCCTTTGCCGGAGGCGTCGGCGATGGCGAGGGCGACCGTAACCTGTTCGAGCGGAAAGGCGTCGAAAAAATCGCCGCCGACTTCGGCCTCATCGAGGGCGGATTCGTACAGCGTGACGACTTCCAAGCCGGGGAAAGCATGCGGTGGAATGGGGCGCGTGAGCGGGGCCTGCAACACCTCGGCGATATTGCGCTCGCGGGCGTAGGCGGCCTGCAAATTGTCTTCCGCCCTTTTGCGGGCGGTTCCGTCGCGCAGCACTTTGGCGTAGCCGCGCAAAACGCCGTCTTCGTCGCGCAGGCCAATCATCACGCCGTCGGCGAAAAAGCGCGAACCGTCCTTTTTCATGTGCCAGCGTCGGTCTTCGGCTCGGCCCGTGTCACCGGCAAGACCCAGTTCGACGGCGGGGCGGTTTTGCGCGCGGTCTTCCGGCGTAAAGAGTAAATCGCACACCTGCCCAACAACCTCGGCTTCGCTCCAGCCGGTAATGGCTTCGGCCCCGCCTTTCCATTCTTCGATGACGCCGTTTCTGTCCAAAAGCAAAAACGCGAAATCGCGCGAACTTTCAAGCAGCAAACGCTCGCGCTCGGTGGCGGCGCGAAGTAGGGTTACGTCCTCGATGGCGAGCAAAAGGTGCGTGGTGTGGTTGCCCGGACGATACAGTTTGCGGGCGTTGAGCAGCATGGTTTTGTAGCCGATGCCGGGAAAGTCGTGCGAAACCGTGAAATCGTTAAACGGCGTGTCGCTGGGAACGACGGCATCAAGTAGGGCGCGCAATTTGGGGATATTCCACTGCCCGTCGCCCAAATCGAAAATTTTGCGGCCCATCGTTTCGCCCGGCGACACGGCAAAGGTGGAATAAAAAGCGCGGTTCGCGGACGCGACGCTCAAATCCTCGTTCAAAATAAGAAGCGGCTCGCGCACGGTTTCCACGATGCTTTGGGCGTAGTCGAGGGTTTCGTTTCAGAGGCGCTCGGCCTCGCGTCGCGCGGTCCCGTCTTCAAATGACAAACGCGTCCTTTCCGTGTGGTTGCCGGGGCGGTACAATTTCCGGGCGTTTAGTAAAAACGTGCGCTGTCCGACACCGGGAAAATCGTGGCTGACTTCGTAGCTGACTTCGTAGTCGTGCAGAACGGTTTCTTGGGGCAAAATTTCCGAAATCAAGCGGCGCAGTTCGGCAATGTTCCATTGTCCATCGCCCAAATCGAACAGCGAGCGACTTTGGGTTTCGCGCTCCAGCACGTTGAACGTTTGATAAAAAGCGCGGGATGCGAGCACCAAGGAGGCGTCGCTATCCAGAACCACCATCGGTTCGCGCACGGTATCGACGATGCTTTGTAAAAAGGCTTGCGCTTCTTCGGGTACGGAGGGCATACCAACCATTTCTTACCAACGAATAACCGGCGCGATAGTCAAATAAATGAATGATCGCCGGGTAATTTTACCATTGAATGAGGGCATTTTACGGTTTTTGCGCTTTGCCGATTGTGTCGGGAAGAAGCGAGGCCGACGCGGGACGCACTACACGGGCGGTATAATGGCGCGAAGGGTTTTGGGAAAAAGCGGCGTATGAAAGTCATTGTTACGGGCGGGGCGGGCTTTATCGGGAGCGCGATGGCGTGGAAGTTGAACCGCGAAGGCGTGGACGATTTAGTTCTCGTGGATGAACTCGGAACCGGCGAAAAGTGGCAGAATTTGGTCGGCTTGAAATACGGCGAATTTTTGCACAAAACCGAGTTTTTGCGCCGCATTCAATCGGGCGAACCCTTGCCCTTTACGCCGGACGCCATCGTTCACATGGGTGCGTGCAGCGCGACGACCGAGCGCGACGCCGACTTTTTGATGGAAAACAACACGCACTACACGCAAATTTTGGCGCAGTGGTGCGCGGCCCGCAACGTGCGTTTCATCTACGCGAGCAGCGGCGCGACGTATGGCAACGGCGAACAGGGCTTCGACGACGCGCCGGAAAAAATGGGAAGTCTGCGCCCGCTCAATATGTACGGCTATTCCAAGCACTTGTTCGATGTGTGGGCGCAAAAGTCCGGCTTGATTGATTCCGTTGTCGGCTTGAAGTTTTTCAACGTGTTCGGCCCGAACGAGTACGACAAGGGCAGCATGACGAGCGTGGTTTTCAACGCTTTCAATCAAGTACAATCAGAAGGCACGGTCAAACTCTTCCAATCATACCGGCCCGACTACGGCAACGGCGAGCAAGTCCGCGACTTCGTGTACGTCAAGGACGCCGTGAATGTGATGTGGTGGCTTCTGCAAAACCCGACCGTGAACGGCGTGTACAATGTCGGCACGGGGCAGGCGCGGACGTGGAACGACTTGGCCCGCGCGGTTTTTTCGGCGCAAAACAAACCGGCCTCGATTGAGTACGTTCCGATGCCCGAAATTTTGCAGGGCAAGTACCAGTACCGCACGGAAGCCAAGATGGACAGATTGCAGGCGGCGGGTTACGAGACGCCGTTTTACACGCTGGAAGAGGCCGTTGGAGATTACGTGCAAAACTATCTTGCGCCGGGCGGGCTGCGCTTGGGCGAAGTGGAATTGTAAACCGGCTATGGTTTTATTTACGACGTTTTGGGGTATGATGCGCTGAACAAGGAGGTTTTGATGCTGTTTCCTTTTCCAATCGCCCCCGCGCGGCTTTGTGCATGTTTGGTTCTTGTCGCCACTTGTACGTCCAACGCATTCGCCCAGCGCATTACGCCCGCCCCAACCACAGCCCCGCCGCCTGCCCCTACGAGTGCCGTATCCGATTCGTCCAAACCGGAAAAGGTAACGCGCACGACCTTGACGCAGATGCTGGAAACCCTCAGCGCGGCGTACAAGATTAACATCGTATCCGATACGTTTTGGTTTGACAGCCGATTGGAGTACTTTCCCCCCGTCGAGCCAAACCCGAAAGATGATCCTGCAAAGGCGATGCAAGCGTTCGCGGAACGATGGGGTTTGGAGTTTTCGCAACGCGGCGGTATCTATGTGCTGCGCCATAAGCGCTGGGCGAAAATCTACAAGGAGCAGCAAGCTGAACCGGTGCGCTGGGGCGCACCGTCCCCGCTGCGAATCACGCGGCTGGACAAGCCGTATGCCGATTTGGCTTTCAACACCGACGACGCGCCGGACGCCAAAACGCCCGCCCAGCGCATCGACATCAACGGGAGCGCGATTTCCGTTTCCCGGCTCGCCGAGGCGATGACAATCGAGGCCAACTGGGACGTGCGCGTTTCGCCCAAAGTGTCCGCGCGGCGCGTCAATATCTTCGCTAAAGACGCCAACCCGTCGGCGATTTTGGGCGCGGTCGCGTACCTCGTCAACGCCAGCGAAGAAGTCAACTTGAAACCGACCGACGCCCAGTTGGCGGCGGAAAAATACGACGCCAACGATTTTGGATCGCTTGGTAAGCGACAAGGCCCGTCGGACGCTTTGCGAAAAGACGTGGATAAACTGCTGACGAAAGAACAATTGGCCGCGCTGCAAAACGGCCAATACGTCGAGATACCGATGAGCAAAATGTCGCCAGATTTGCAAAAGCGGGCGCTCAATTACATCAATATGTCGGCGCAACTAATGAGCGATATAGTTCCCACACCGGATGCGTCCAAATGGCAAAAATTTCAGCTGAGATACCATCCCGAAAAATCAGGATTGGCGCACGATATTTTGGGCGTTACCACGGTAGCACCCAACGGTACGGAATACTCTTTTTAATTCGTCGCCCCCCGAACGGACACGATCTAATAACCGAAAACCGATAAAGCCACCGAACGCATCGCGCCCGGCGGCTTTATCTTTTGTAAACGGCGCGTTTCAGCGCGGGGCGTCTAAAAACTCGGTGTCGATGAGCCGCCATTTGTCGTCGGCGGGGCCGTGCAGTAAGTCGGCTTCAAACCGGCGCGACTGGACGGTTTGCGTTTTCTGCGGCCCGTCGCCGCTTTCCTGCTGCCATTCCACGATGCTGCGCACGCGAAAACGAGTCGGCGAGCGTTTTTCAATCGTGACATTTCGGCTGGTTAAGTGCGCGGGAAAGCGGGCCGAAAGGCGGGCGTCGGGGTGCAGCAAGAACGCGCGCACCTCGTTTTGCGCGGCTTGGTAGGCTTCGCTTTGATCGGCTTGCAAGCGGGCCTCATTCAGCGCGGAAATTTCAACCGAAGAAGGCGGCGGGACGTGTCGCGCTCCGACCGCCGGGCCGCTTGCCGTTGCGTTTGGGGCGCGCGAAACGTGCAGGCCGCGCAAAAGCGCGGCCCCCGTAAGCAGCAAAACAAGGGGCGCGGCGGCAATCAAGGCCGCACCCCCATTCCGCTTGGTACGCTGCGTTACGGAGTCCATACCTCTTCGGCATCGAGGCGCGGGAACCACTGCTTGTAGTACCTGCCGTCGGTCGCGGGAACGGTGGCATACGTTGGGTCGGGATCGGTGTTTTTCGGGGCGGCCCAAGCCGCCGAGGTCGTGGGCCAGTTGGGCGTTTTGTGCCATTTGGAGTGCCCGTCGGCGTACAAATAGTTGCTGCCTCCGCTGTGGCGGCTCAAATCCACCTTGTTTTGACCGGGCGCATTGGTTCCGCTTTTGCCGGGATGGAACAGTTCGGCGGCGCGCGACGAGTAAATTTCCACGATGTAGAGTTTGCTGGCCGGGTTTTTCATCGCCGAATACACCGCCGAACCATCGTAGTTCGTGCCGAACTTGCCCGCGCCGGTCGCGTCATAGTAGAAGAACTGGTTCAAAGCGTAGGAAATCGGTTTGCCAATCAGCGTCGCCGCACCGGCGACATTCCCCACGGTTCCATTGCCCGAGTCGTCGTCGGGGCATTTGAACACGTCGGTGCTTTTGATGTAGGGCTGAAATACGTCGGCCCAGCAGGGCGCGTTCGGGCCGGGGCTGGTCGCGCCGTTGCCGGGCTGCCACGCAAACGCGCTGCGCTCCGGGCCGGTGAAGCCGGGAACTGCCCCCCAGTCCGGCGCGGGCAGGGCCTCGTCGTAGTCCTGCAAATACATCATCAGGGCATTGCCGATTTGCTTTTCGTTGGACAAACACGCGGCCTGCCGGGCTTTGGCGCGGGCCTGCGCGAAAACAGGGAACAAAATGGCGGCAAGAATCGCAATGATGGCGATGACGACGAGCAGTTCGATGAGGGTGAACCCCCTGCGCGATGCACAAATACGGGGAAACAGATGCGGCATGAACCGTCTCCTTCAAAAGAATGCGTTAAAACGACGCGACGATAGGAGTGTAAACTGACCGGCGCTGGTTCTCAAACCGACGAGACGCCGTTGGTTCCGCTCATTATATCGTGATTTCGCCCCGTACAAATGCGCCCGTTAGCGTTTCAGATACTCATTGACGATTTTGTCGCCGACGGGCTTCGGAAACGTTTGGTATATCGCGGCCCGGTTGCTCCGCAGGGTAGCGAGCGTCAAAAACGTCGTGACCTCAAATTCCTTTTTATCGATGGCGGCAACGCGCACCGCGCCGGTTTGCCAAGGTTTTTTGTTTTGGAAAACGCGCACCCAAAGGCAAAACTTAGGGTAGCTGACGCCCGATTGCGTCGGCCCGTTGCGGAGCGGCTTAGTTTCCACAGTGACGTTTTTGCCGCCGTTTCGCGCGAAATAGGCAATCAAATCGCGCTTGAGAAATTTTTCAAAGTTCGCTCGGTCTGGGATGTTGCCGTCGATATGCGAGCGGCTTATTTGCTCAAAAACATCGGCGGGGTCGGGCGTGGGAGTCGAAGTCGGTGGCTGTTTGGCTTCCGCTGTGACTGCAAATCCAAGTAAAATAAAACAAACGATAGACTTCATTGCGCTTATTCCTGTGCTGCGCGGCGCGTTTTGGTTTTCCGATTTGCGGTATAACCAAAGCACGTTTTATTGGTTTATTGTTCCCCGAAAGCGAGAAATTTCATGTCGTCTCCGTCGCCCTCGCGCCCCAATTTTACGAGCATTGTTGCCGCGTGTATTTTGTCGGGCGGTTTAATTGCGTCCGCGATTATCAATTCGCGCAAGCCCGCGCCGGTTATTGCGCCCGGCGGCGTTGTGGTTTCCGCCGAGGGCCGCGCCGTTTTGCCGACCCCGCCGATTTCCAAAGAAAGCATGACGGCGCAAGTAACGGCGCAGCTTATGGCCTCGCCGCAGCTGCAAAGCGTGACATCGGATGTTTTGATGAATGGCGGCGATCCGCCACCCCTGCAAAAAGCGGGTAAAAGCGTGTGCAAACTGATGGGCGTGACCGTGGATCAGATTCAGTACGATGCTAAAGACGACACCTTTTTCGTCGTCGTAAGCCCGACCTATCAAACCGCGACGGGGAAAAATATCGTTACCCACGATTATTTTACGTTTCGCAACGACGGCTACAACAATTACATTGACGAATACTACTTACGGGGAACTGCCAACAACGCGACCGGCGCAGTGCCCGAAGTGCATTTAACCGTCCATTGAAATGCAAAAAGCGGGGCGTCCATCGGACGCCCCGCTTTTGTTTTTCGTACTAACTTTTGCGCGTTCTAAAAGGCGGAGCGTAAGCCCTGCGCGGCATAAGCGACGGCGTCGCGGGCCTCGGGGAGCAGGAACGTTAGGCCGAAGAACTCGTGCGAAACGCCCGTGAAATTGCGCTGCCGAACCGTAATTCCCGCCGCCTGCAATTTGTTCGCGTAGGCTTGGCCTTCGGAGCGGAGCGGGTCGATCTCATCCGTGATGACGGTTGCGGGCGGCAAACCGTTTACGTTGCCATTCAAAAGGGCAATGAGCGGATTGGAATAATCCGCCGTACCGTTTAGATAGTTTTGCAGGAAATACTGCGTTGCCGGGCGCGACAGCGGAACGGCGTTTGCGTTTTCGTTGTACGAAGGCGTCGTCAAATCCGTGTTGGCGATGGGATACACGAGCGCTTGATAGCGCGGCATAAATCCGCCACGGTCGCGGGCCATCATGCAGACTGCGCTCGCAAGGTTTCCGCCCGCCGATTCCCCCGCCGTTGCGATGCGCGGGGTTCCGACCGTATCGCCGCCAAACATACCGGGATTTTGCGCGACGTATTGCAGGGCCGCGTAGGCGTCCTCGTGCGCCGCAGGGAACCGGTTTTCCGGCCCTTTGCGATACTCGACGCTGACAATCACGCTTTGCGCGGCGTTGCACAAGGCCCGGCACGACGAATCGTAGGTGTCAATCGTTGCGATAACCCACCCGCCGCCGTGGTAGTACACGGTAATCGGGAACGGGCCGGTTCCTGCGGGCGTGTAAATGCGGGCCATTACCTGACCCGCCGCGCCGGGAATTAAGCGATTTTCCACGCGGCCCACGGCTTCCGGCGTGTATGCCGTCCCGGTTTGCTGCATGTACACTTCTTTGGCGGCGTCTTGAACCGAACGCCGGGTGCGCGCCTCGACGGGCGTCACGGTGTAAAGTGGCGGGATGGGCGGGTTCAAAAACTGCGTCAAAATCGCCGCCATTTGCGGTGTGGCCCGCGCGAACGTGCCGCTGTACGCAGTCGGATCGGGCGTCGCGCCCGCACTTGGCGTCGGGGTCGGTGATGCGGTCGGGGGCGTATACGACCCGAACGGGCCGGGAAGCGTCGTATTTCCACCAAGACTTTGGTTGTTATTGTCTTCGCCGCCGCTGCCGCAGCCCGCGAGGGCCGCCATCGCGCTTGCCGCTGCCAAGCCGACAATACCTGCCCGTAAAAAAGCGCGTCGCTTCACGGGCGCGCATGAAATATCTATTCCGTCGATTTTCACGAAAATTCTCTCTTCTTTGGCGTTTTTGTTGTGCCGCTGTTTGTGTACCTCGCACTGCAAAAAATATATGTCGGGAAAAGACGCTATTTCAGAAATTTTCTAAATTTTCGGACAACATTTTATTGCTTGTAACGATTTTGTAACGATAGGCTTTTATACTTACAATCAAACCTTCCGCATTGTGGAAAATCGTGCGGAAACAAGGAACGCGGTTTATGGCACGCGCCCCTTTTATTTACCTGAAGCGCGGCGCTTTTCGCCTCGCTTTGCACGGACTGGCCCTTTTTATTTCTATTCGTTTCATTGGAAAGGTATCGGTATCATGATTCACTTTCGTTTTCGTTCGATTTGCGCTCTGGTCGCCTCTGCGCTCCCGCTTGCCCTTCTCGCCGGATGCGGCGGTGGCGGAGACAGCAATCCTTCCTTGTCGCAAGGCCCCGCCGGTTCAACGGCAACCACGCTTCCCGGCCCCTACGGCCCTTACACCGGCACAAACGGGAACGGTATCGAAAATCCCGTTTTCACCACGCGCTACTACCAATCGACATGGACGGTAAGCGGCGGTACGGCGGTTGCGAACGTGACGGCCCAGCCCGACGGCAGCGCGTCCGGCACGCTGACGATTGACAATGGGCAAACGGTTTCGGCCCGCGCCAAAGGCATTTCCCGCGCCGTCATCGGCACGGGCAACGTCACCGGAACGGTGGATTTCTCCACCGGCACGGTGAGCTTGGACGGTAGCATCACGCAACAAGGGGAAACGACGCCCATTCATATCACGGGCACGGCTCCGGGCGCGAGCGGCACGGGCGGCAATTCGTCGCTGCAACTTGGGCAAACGTTCTACACCGCCCAATGGGTCGTGTCCACCAACGGCCCGATTAACAGCAATGGCAACGGCGGCGGCAACGCTTCGGGCGGCGCGAGCAGCTTGACGTTTTCCAGCAATAGCTCGAACATCACGGGCGGCAACTTGAACGGCGTGGCCGCCGTTGCCACGTTGCAAACGCTGCCCTTCGTCGGTAGTTTGCTGACAGTTACCGCCGCCGATGTGGTCAACGGTACGCCACGCACCGTAACCATCGTGATCAACGATGCGAACATTGCCGCCGGTTCCTCCTACACCGTGAACGACGGCGATGTCGACAGCGTTATTTATTCCGAAGGGAACGGTAACAGCGTCAAGGGCTTCGGCTCCAAATCGGGAACCGTGCAGGTCACGGCGGTAAACGGCAAGGAATACACGCTGAAACTGACGGGTGTTCGCGTGGAAGCGCTGCAAACCGCCCCGACCTACACGGGCACGGGCGCGTTCACCATCGACGGCACAATTACGGCGACCCTGCCGTAAACCACGGGAAATAAAAAACACAATAGGCCCGCTGCAAACCGCGTTGTTTGCAGCGGGCTTGTTTTTTGCCATCCCGCCCGTGCCTTGACAGCGTTTGCGGGCAAGTGATACGATTGGTTCGTCTGATGAAACGCTAAGTCATTTTGCTTTTCCTATCGCTATGAAGGCAGTGTTGCCGTTTTATGAGCCGAACCGTTAAAAATAGAGCCGGAGACGTGGTGCTGCGGCAGGTCGCCGAGCGGGCCGGTATCAGTGTCGCCACAGCCTCGGCGGTGCTTTCCTCGACGCGCTCCAATACGCGCGTTTCCCAAGAAACCCGCGAGCGCGTCCTGCAAACGGCCCGCGAACTCCATTACCATCCCAACGCTCTCGCCCGCGCCTTGACCGGGCAGCCGACGCGCACGCTCGGCGTTTTGTTCGGCTTGCAGCGCGCGTCGGTTGCGGTGGCGAACCCGTATTTTTTCACCGTTTTGCAGGGGATTGTCGCAAGTGCGGCGGAATCCGGCTACAACGTCACGCTGTTTACCGAGCCGTGGCACGATGCCGCGCAATCGGCGGGCGTGGTGCGCGACCGGCGCACCGACGGCGTGGTCGTTTTGTCGCCGACGACCGACAGCGATCTGCTTTCCAGTTTAGTGAATTTTGGCTTTCCCGTCGTTTCGGTCGGCGGTGGCGATGCAAGTCTTGCCCCGTATGTGGACGTGGATAATGCGGAAGGGGCGCGGCTTGCGACCCAGCATCTTTTGGACTTGGGTCATACGCGCATCGCCCATATTACCGGCGATTTGAATTTGCGCAGCGGCATAGAGCGGCGCGACGCCTTCCAAGAAACCCTCGCCTATGCCAACGTTTCGTTTCCGCCCGACTATTTGATAAGCGGCGAATACACGCCAAACGCCGGATACGCGGGCGCAAGCAAACTGCTCGATTTGCCCGTTCCGCCCACGGCGATTTTTGCCGCGAGCGACGAAATCGCGCGGGGCGTTTTGCAGGCGGCCCGCGAAAAAGGCGTCGCCGTACCCACGCGGCTATCGGTCGTCGGTTTCAACGGTTTACCTTTGCAGGAGCCGTGCGATCCGCCGCTCACGACGGTGCGCCAGCCGCTTGAAGCCATCGGTAAAGAAGCGGCCAAACTGCTTTTGCAAACGGTCGGCGGGGGCGAAGGCGTGCCGGAAACCCGCGCGTATTTGTTCGCGCCGGAGCTTTTGGTACGCGCAACGACCGCCGCTTCGCACTTTAAGTAAGGGAGTGCGCGCAATTAACAAAAATTTAACAATGACTTAACGCTAAGTCAAATCGAATATGCCAAGATAAGGATACGAAAACGGTTTTTGGAGGAAGAAATGACTGTATACGCTCGGTATCGGGGCGCATCGCGCCGGAAATGCGTCGGCTTTACGCTGATTGAGTTGCTCGTCGTTATCGCTATTATCGCCATTTTGGCAGCGATACTTTTCCCCGTCTTTGCGCAGGCCCGCGAAAAAGCGCGGCAGGCTGCGTGTTTGAGTAATACCAAACAGCTGGGCAACGCCTTGATGATGTATGAGCAGGACTTCGATGAAACACTGCCTATGGGTGGCTGGTCGGTTACCGGCGTGGGATCGAGCCGTTGGTTCCGGGATTTGTACCCGTATGTCAAAAGCGTGGACGTGTATATTTGTCCCAACATTACGGACGATCCCATACCCGGCACACCCGGCTACTACCGGCCCGTGCTAAATACGACCGCCTTTCCACGCTTTCCCGGCGACACAAGCCCGTATCCCACCAGTCCCGGCGGCTATGCGATGAACGCCAACCTCGTTCCCGGTTTCAACGTGTCGGGTCGAACACTCGCGGAAATCAAGGACAGCGCCGGAACCTTCATCATTTGTGATGCGAGCCGGGTAACGTCGCCGGTAGCCACCGATGCTGCGGTTAAATACAACCCGGAAATTTGGGGCAAGTACCAAGACCGTGATTCGGACTGGGAAGTGTACCCGCCGACCGATTGGACGGGACAAGAAACCAGCAAAACCCGCTATTCGACCGACAGTACGACGTTTCGTCGCCGCCCGATAGCGCGGCACAGCGGCGGTTTGAATATCATCTATTGCGATGGGCACGCCAAATGGAGCAAGATTACCCAATTTATCGGCCCGCTTTCCGCGACGCAGTTTGGCTGGCCCTACGGCGACGTGAACAATTCGTGGGATGATAAATAAACAACGCCATGACGAAACGTTTTACTTTTCACATCGGGCGCAAGCAGAACCGAATTTCGGTTCCGCTTGCCGCCCTGTTTGCCGGTTTGCTT
>CAXTBP010000033.1:0-36421 GCA_964241985.1 uncultured Armatimonadaceae bacterium
TGTCGCCCTTTTCACCAGTCTTGCCAAGCCATTCATAAAACCGTCAAACAAAGCCGCTACACCATAGCCCATGTTTCCGTTTTCCCGCAAAAAACACAGCCAGCGCGAACGCGCCGAGGAAATGCGCCAGCAGCTATCGCGCATGGAGGGCATTGAGGCCAACACGAAAAATGTGCAGCATTTTATGGCCCGGCAGAACCGCCGCATGAAACGGGCGCAGGGCAACTGGAACAGCTTTCGATACAAGTTCACCTTGACGCCGGAGCGCGAACAAAAAGCCCGCGCCTACTGCGAGCGGGAAGGCTTGGATTTTGAGGCCCAGTGGCGGCGTTTCAACGATAACAACGAGCCGTCGCAAGCGACCACACCCCAGCAACGTGAAGCGGAGAAGAAATGGTTTCCTAACCGCATTGACGCCGACCCGAAAATTACTTATCACGAGTTTTTGCTGGTGCTTGAAACGATTGTGCTCGGTCGCCGCGTTTCAGGACGCAATCCCATAGAGGATGATCCTTATGCTAATTATCCATGCGATAAAGTGCGTTAAAGCCGCAGGGCTTACTGCAACTATTTAATCGAGTAGGGGGTCATAATTCGTATGACCCCCGAAATGCGCGACGATTTTGAACAGGAGCTGGGCCAACTGCAAAGGCGGTTTGATCCTGCCCGCTGGCGCGGCGAGCCGACCGAGCTTATTACATCTTTTGATGATGTCGGCAAATACTACGAAGGCGATGTCAGCAAGAAGATTCGACGCGGGGCCGAAGCGTATCTGGATGACCGGGACGCGCGCTCCGTCCAAGAAGAGCGCGCCACACGGGCGATTATCGCTACCGACGACCAGCGAGAGCGGCGTCTTCAAGACTTAAATAACGATGCGGGCTGGAAGCGCGAGCGGGAAGCCATTCAAAACCAGCACAACCACGACTATGAGGTGGTGTGGCGACAGGTAGAGCGGGTTCGTGAAGAAGCGGCACGGGCCAATGGCATTGACGTTGAGAAAACGCGCGAGGCGATGCAGCGAGACGCGCACGCGGAAGCCCGCGCCCGTGCTGGAAGAGAGCAAGATCGCGCGCCACATGACCTTGCGGTGTGGGATGCCGCCGAGCGGCGGAATGCTCGGATCGAAGAGGCTGAACGTTCTCAATCGTCTCTGGACGCGGCGCAAGAGCCAAAACTCAAGCGTAATTTCGGACGCGGTTTTTAACGCAATGGTTTGTCGTTGACGAAGCGATAAAACGGATGCTGTTTGAGTTCTGGGGCGGCGTAATAAACTACCTTGTCGTACCATTTGGGGGCTTGGCCCTGCATCCGCACGAAAACTTTGTCGCCGCTTTCGTACATAATTTGATCCAGTCGCTGGCCTGCCTCATAGTGTGGCGTACCGCCCGCGCCGATACCCTTTGGTGTTTGCGCCATCATTTCTTGTACAAAGCGCGCATCTTTGGGGTTGCTAACATTGAAGGCTTGCACGACGCCACTGTTGGCAACCAAATCTTGATGAATATCTTCGTACCGGCTTTCCAGTTGGGACAAGGATTGCATGACCAGATGGAGCCGCAGGCCCAGCCCCGGAAGGAGGCCCGCAGCGATGGCTATGCTGTCCATCCTCCCCAGCGCGTACAGTTCATCAAGGACAAATAGGGCTTGCACGTCGGGCGTGGGAATGTCGGTTTGCATCATAGCATTTATGGCGCAGGCGACCATGAGCCTGTACCATTTCCGCCACGCGCCCAGATAGCGTGGCGGGATGATGAGAAACACGCTGATGTTGTCGCTTTTCAAATCCCGCAAGTCAAAATCGGCTTTGCCCACCACATCTTGAATCGCTTTGTCCGCTAAAAAGTGGGTGTTGCGCTGGGCCGTGGAAAAAACCGCCGCCCGTTCGTTGTCGGATTTCTCGCCGACCATCAGGGCAACTGCCTGTATTTCAGGAATTTCACTGTTTCGCATTTTGCGAAACAGTCGTTCCTGTTCGTCGCCGCCCAACTCCAAGCAGCGGCGCACTCCAATCAGGTTCCGCATGGTAGCAGGCAGACCCGGTTCCAAAGCGCAATAGAGAATGATGCCCATGACGAGATTTGCGGCCTCATCGCTGAAATGGCTATTATTGCCCCCTTCCTGTTCAATGAGAATATCGGCAATGCTTGCTGCATCACTTGCTACAGTTTGGCTGTCGGGCGTAAGCCACGCCAGCGGGTTGACGGAGTGGAAAGGCAACCCGTTTTTCTCGTGGTCAGGGTTGAGAAAATAGGTTTTCTGCTTATGTCCTTCGGAGCGGACGCGGGCGAACGCATGAGCTATTTCTGACTTCGGATCGACCGCAAAAAGGCTTCCCGTGTGAAAGAACACATTCGGCCCAATGCTGGATACAAGCTTCCCGCTTCGAGCGGGGGCGATAGTCAAACAGTGGCCTTTACCCTCATAATAAGCAAGTTTTTTACTTACGCTGTCTCGCCCAATTACCAACCTATTTTCCGTTGTCATTTTCCGCATTACCTTTCGTTTCATTATCAAGCGGCGGCAGGCCGAACACAGCGCGATCCCGCGCGGCTTTGAGACCCTTGTTCAACTGCCCGTTCAGCCAGTCAGCGACCTTCGGGTTGGCATTCGCCTCTTCCATCACCACGGCCCCAATCAAAATCTTCTTGCGCGTGTCGAGCTTTCTTTGGGCACTGGCTTGGGCGGCATTGAGTTTGGCTATCTCGGCTTCGAGCGCGGCTTTTTTGGCGCGAAGCGTTTCCAGTCGGCTTTGTTTTTTATCGTTCGGGTTAGAAGAATTGGCCGTATCGGTCATGGTAAAATTATAGCACAAGAAGCAGGCAAGGTAAGGGCTGGCAAAAAATAAAAGCCATTACCATAAAACCAAAGTCGGATAAACGGCAGGCGGGTGGAAGTCAGAGGGCTGTTAGTGATAACAGCGCACTTACACATTGCAAGCAATGTAGCGCTTCGCTTTGCGCCCACGACCAACAGCCCCCTTATATTTTTATACTCACCCACCCTATATTTTGGACAAGCCACGATGCCCGAAGCCTTTTACCGTTTTCGCGCCGAGATCGTGCGGCGCGGGCCGCAGCGAGGGATGAAAAGCGCGCTCGTCGCCGCCGCATATCGGAGCGGGCAAAAGTTGCAGTTTGAGCGGGAAGAACAGGCCATCGACTATTCGCGGCGCAGCGGGGTCGTGATGACGGGCATCCTTGCCCCGGAACACGCGCCGGGCTGGATGCTCGATAGGGAAAATCTGTGGAACGTGATCGAGAATAAGGAGAAGCGATGCGACGCGCGGCTTGCCCGTGACTTCACCCTATCTTTGCCGCACCAGTTGAACGAAGCGCAGCGGCAGGAAGCCGTGACGGGCTTTTTGGAAAAGCAGTTCGTAGCGCGGGGCTTGGTTTGCGATTTTGCTATCCACTCGCCGCACGAGGAGGGCGACACGCGGAATCACCATGCCCATGTGCTGGTGACGGAGCGGGCCATAACCCCCGACGGTTTTTCCCCAAAGAAAGACCGGGGCTTAAACGAGCGGGGCAAAATCACGCAATGGCGGCAGGCGTGGCAGGATGAGCTAAACCGCATCTTTGAGCGCGACCAAGTGCGCGACCGGAGCGGCGATCTATATTTCGTTGACCAACGCAGCTACAAGGAACGGGGCATCGACAAGGAAGCGACGCGGCACATGGGGCCGGGCGCGACGGCCTTAGAGCGTGACGGCGTGGAAACCGAAGTAGGAAAATTCAACCGACGTGTGACCGAGCGTAACGTGGCGCGGGAACGGCTGAACGACGATTTGGAGCGGGTGGAAGAAGAAATCGCGCTTGCGGAGCGTCAGCAGGAAAAAGCGCGGCGGCTGTTTGGGGACGTAGACGCGGGTAATGACAATGCGCCAATGACCGAGGAAGCCGCAGCTCGGCGCAAAGCACAAATGCGCGAACTGTTGGGCGAGGGGGATGAGGTGGGGCCGCGTCAGGACGGAAAGGAAACGCGGCGGGCGTGGCGCAAAGCGGGGCTACGGATTGATGACCCGCAGCCCCGTCTCAAACCAAAGCCGCGTGATTTTGGCTTATGATAGCTCAGGACTTTTCCTGAAGTAGAGCAGCATACTACTCCACAAAGTATTGAATTTTCGCGTACCATTTCCAAAATTGGTAGAAAAAAGGTTCGCGGCGTTTCAGCATCCAAAGATGGATCTGAGGGCCATACCTCTCCAAGCTGAAGTGGAACCATAAGACCAAACCAGCACTTAGGAACATCATCGGCCACGGCAGTAACCCGCCCGCCAAAATGTCGAAAATGCCGCTATCGCCCTTTGGAGTGCCACGCCCAAACGACGATGTAATGGCCGCAACAATGATCATAAAGACAAGCGACCAGACAAGGCAGTACACAAACGCATTCACAAGCCATGCCACGCCTTCGCGCAACATCCACCTAATTGCCTTCAGAAGTTGAGTACGTGGTTTGTGGGTGCGTGTCACCATCAGAGTTGAGGTGAGCATAAAAACGCCGCTCATTCCGGCGACGACAAGCCATATCAAAAAAACAACGGTTTCTTGGAAAGACACCCATAGGTTGCTTGATTGGTTTGGGTAGCTGGCGGCTTGGTGCATCTGCCAAAAAGCCAACCAAAGGCAGATCGACCAGAACCAGTACACCTGTCGGAAAAGCCGCTTTTTCCATTTGTCTTTCCGTGAAGATCCGTCGCGCCACCAGCACAACGTCGTGGGGTTTTCTCGACGACACCCAGCACAGTTATCCAAATTCAAGATTTGCTCGGTTGAGAAGAGAAGCCCATTCCGGGGAAGAACGACCGTGCCACATGACAAACAACGTAGTTGCGGTGCATCGCTTTGCAACACTTCAGCAGCAGCTCCTCCGGGAGCGAGCGCGCCGCAATAGTGGAAATCCGCTTGGTCGTCCACTTGATCACCACACTGGCAAACGATTAGGGCCATGACATCTTTTCTCCTAACTTTTGGCGGACAGCGGACATAACCGCTGGGAAATACTGGTTGAAAAAGGTGAACAAAAACGAGTTTTGTTTACCAATTGACGAAACGACGCTGGCGGACTGGTTCAAATGGTTTGAGAACCTGTCGGCAAAAGGGTTGTCTTCAACCGAAAACATGGGCAGAGCTACTACTGAGGGAGGAAGCGCGACCACGATTTGGGGGAGGCGCGTCGTAAAGGTCGGCAAAGCTATCGGGGCTATGTTTATGCGCGGCGGGGCAAACACACTCACCGATACTTGTTGCTTGATCGCTCCCGCCCGATTTTTCGCGGTCAGCGTGTAGGTGGTATCGCTGCTTGGCTGTATTTGCTGAACGTCTTTTTCTGCCACAGCCATAGTGCGGCCCGACGTATCATGGAGCTTGATGGCATCCGCCCCCGTCACTTCCCAAGACAAATCTACAGGAACGCCCGCCACCGTACAAAAGGAGCTAACCGCAAAAGAAATGATTGCAGGCGGCGGAATGGCACTGATAAATAGGTCAACCCACGCTTTTGCGGTAAAACGCTCATTTGGATCGAACCAGCTATGATGAATCGCTAACGCCAACGCCTCTTGCGAAGACGGCGGCCATGCAGAAAGTTCGTCGCAAAGCCAAGCATAGGCGTCTGCGTTGTCTGCTGCGAAGAAAGGGTCAGAAGTTGAAATATTCGGCCAGCGATAGTTTTGAAAATACTCCTGTATCACTGGGCCGCTGTTTTCCTTGAGAAAAAACAGCGGATGGGTTCCAAACAGCAGGTAACAAGTCGCTATCAACAAACTGAATAGATCCGACTGAACACTTACCGCCCGCATCGGATCATTTTTTTGCTGCAAAGCGTCGGCGATTTCAGGGGCCAAAAACTCATCGGGCTTGCCGTACACGGTGGGTGGCATACCGTTTTGAAACCCCGAACTGTCAAAGTCCGTCAGGCATAAATGCCCGGCGAAAGGGTCTACCCAAATATTGGGCGCGTTGATGTCGGCAACAACAAGACCTATCTCATCGTGCAACACTTGCGCGGCCTCCGCGAGTTCCAATGCGAGTTGCTGGCGCATTTCCCACGAAATCTGAGAAAAAGAGTCTCGCTGGGCGTCGTCACCATCTATAAGCGAACTGAGCGGAAGATAACCTTGCGTGTCCAGCCGTTCCATGAGGTAGCCAATATACGGTTTTCCGTTGTCACGGGTACGAAAAACAAGGAAGGGCAAAGCTCTCAGCCCCGCCATCTCCTGCAAGGGCATTTCGCCTGCCTGCTTCCTTTGCATCTCGGTACGGCGGATTTGTTCCAGCAAACGCTTTAGAAAATTCCACGTCCGAGGGGTATCCGGCAGGAGTTTGGCAACAAGGTCGGTGGCAGGTGGATTGCCATCCACCGAAGGACAGGCATACACGGAACCTGCCCCGCCCGTTCCCAAGGGTTGGTCATCAATCTCTATTTTATGGCCGTGGGCAAGGCCGGGAAACCAGCCCGAACACACAGGCTCGTGAATCATCAGGCGCATACAGTTATAGCCTCGGCAACGCTCGCAAAAGCCCCAGCGAAGCGTCGTCATGTAGTTTTTGGCGTTCTTGAATTTCTTCAAGGAACGCCGTCGGTAACTGCTCCCATGCCGTATAGGAAGCGTTTGAGCATAAAGCGGATTTGAGCCGAGTATGAAGGTAAGTAAGCACTTCCTCCCCGCCCGTCCACAGATTGCCCTGCGGATCGACACCGCGCTCCAACTGGTCGGAAGAGTAAATGCCATCCGTGCCGATTATCAGCAGGCTGTCGTTTTCCTTTTCAATCGTTAAAACTGTGGGAACGCACCGCTCCGGGTATTGAGGCGCGATATAGCGGTACAAGGCTTCCCGACCTGCTTCGGGCCGTGTGTGCGGCGACAGCAAATTGGTATAGCACCACGGAAGCGAATGCGATTCGTCGAAAGTCAGCACATCTTTTTGGCGAATGTGAAACAAAAAACCGTTTCCGCAGTACGCCACCTCGTAGCGGTGGAGGGTTTCAACGGCGACAATAAGTGTGGTTCCCCAAGAATTTTCTGGTGGCGCAACCGAGGTACGCGATTGTACGTGTTGCCGAAGCGCGTTTTGTGCTTCGGCAAATAACCATTGGAAATTAACCAATGGCGTTTGTGCTAACGATTGCAGACGGTTTTTCATAAACCCAGCGACGTACCACGCGGCTTCTTTGGCATGGGCATTGGAGCCGATGCCGTCCGCCACGATAACGGCGCGGCAGCCGGGCGATGAAACCACCGCAACGGCGTCCTGATTAGCGGTATGATCAGGGCGCGGAGTTATTGTTGCTGCGAGGGCGAGACCGGGGGGTAGCATCATTACATCCCCCTTGCCGCGCTGACGGAGGCTTCAAAGAACTTCCGAAGACTTTCGGAGTCATACACCCGCGAAAAGCCGGTTTCCGAATTGGAAGCGATGGTTTGAAGCAGCCGTTCCGCTTCTTGATTGCCGCTCCCAAAAAACGCGGTACAAAGGGTAACCCCTGCTCCTTTGAGGCGGCTGGCGATACGGGTGGTTTCGCCGGATGAGCCGCCCCCGTATCCATCTTCGCCATCGCTTAACACGACAACGACGACGGACTGCGGGACTTCGGACGGGGTTTCAAGGAACGTGCGGGCGATAGCTTCAGCCTGCTGAAGCCCTGCTCCGATAAACGTGCCACCGCCGTGCAGAGCCTGTTGCGGGTCGTAGTTGCCGTTTGCATTGATTTCCGTGACCGCTGTGATCGGCAAAAGCACATTTGCCTTATCGTCAAAGTTAATCAGCGCGAGCGAGTAGTTGCGGCAGTTCCTGCTGCTTTTCAGCCGTTCTATCAAGCCCTGCGTGGCACGGTTCACCGCTTGCGCTTTTGAAATAGCTCCTTCCCCGCTGGATTCGGACATAGAGCCTGAGCCATCCGATACTATGAGGCCAAGTTGATCAAAAGACCGAGCCAGTTTAATAGTGGGAATGGGTCGGGCCGAATGGGCCTTGTTTTGCATACCGTGTGCGGGAACGTGAACGAGAGACGACATATTGATTTTCCTTTCAAATGCGAGGGCTGCGTCATACTCCTTTTTCTTGATGGGGTCAGAAAGCGCGTCGTGGGCGATGTTAAGCTGGATCATTGCTTCTTCAGCAGTGGCCGACGAATTACAGTCGGGATGAAGCAAACGAACACGGTCACGGTAAGCGCGGCGAATGTCAGACGCCGAGGCAAACGGCATCAGACCCAAGCGTTCGTAATAGTTGGTTACCACGGAAGCCATTAGGAGCCTCCTTTCCCGTTACTGTTGCCAACCCCGTTGGTAGAGTGGTTGGTAGAGTGGTTGGCAGAGTGACCGTTCGCCGCCGTGGGTGGGATAGGATAAGTGTTTGATACGGGCGGTGCGGGGGAGGCAGGATGTACCGCGCCAGCTTTTTGCCTGAAGGAGCGCAATTTTTCTTGAATTGCGTCGATTTCCTGCACCTTCCACGCTTCGATGGTTTCTTTTGCGATTTCGACGAACGCTTTTTTGCCTTCGTTGTTCGCTTCTGCTTCCGCTTGACGGTGCGTGAGCTGCCGGTCTTTTTGCAGGTTGGCTTCGTGCAGGTTTTCGTTTTTCTGCGTCTCCCGTTTGGCAAAGCCCATTTCTTCCAGCGCGAGGTCATAGTCCGAGGCTTTGCCCAAAACCGACAGCGTTTTTGTAATAACCGGGGCGGTATCGATGCAAATGAAAAGAAGCGACAGCAAAACGCAAACGGAATTAGCCGCCTCGCTTTTTTTGGTAAGGCGGTGCAGCCCTTCGTTGCGAGTAAGCAAATCATCCGACGCACGCTGTTTCCGGTCGAACTCGTCAAATAGCCGTTGCTTTTCAGCCTCGTTTTTCCCGTAAACGGCTTTTGAGGCCGCTTCCGCTTCCTTTAGCGCATTATTCGCTTTTTCCAATTCGCCGTCTACACGCTTGAATTCGGCATCTTTTTCGGCGAACAAATCCCCTTTACCAATTTTCCTACTGCCTCCGCTACCGTCGGCTTCGTCCTGCCGGGCGCGGTAAGCACGATCACGCTCCACCTTGATTTGGTCGTAATTCTTTTTTGCATCGGCAGCATTCTTTTGGGCTTCGACCACCTTTTTCTGAAAAGCAGGGTCTTTATCCAATTCACGCCTGCGGGCGGTGTACTGCTCTTGGTGCGTGAGCGTTATTTCCTGCTCGATGCGCGGGGCGAGTATTGCAAGCTCGAGCGGATTTGCTACGGTAATGCCCATGACAACCGCAATCGTCAAACGAGGTAAAGCCTTCGCCCCATCCCGCCACCATTTGCCTTCTCGTCGCCATGCCGCGACCAAAGCGTAATCCAACCCGAAAATTATCACCGCGTAGAGAAGGCCCAAAAGTAAAGCGACAGCCCTCGAATGAAATACGGTAAACAGCGCATAGCTGCTGGTGACGAACGCTAAGATCGCCGCGATGAGAATGGCTGCTCCTTGCGCTACGAATTTTGTGGTTTCCTGTGGGCATTTTGACAGCACGTCTGTGTCCACGCCGCTGCAACCCAATAAAGAACGCTTAGGAAAAGAGAAGAGCGCACGAAGCATTGACAACCTCCTGAATGCGAAAATAAACCAGCTAAAATCAGAAGTGCGAGGAAGAAAGCAGGAATACTACTGCCACTCAGAGGGCGAACCCTCTTTCTTACTCAATTAGTACTAATATACCAACTTGGTAAGATAATACCGCAGGTAGATGTACCTGTCAAACCTGCTTGAAATTACCATCTATGGAAAGAGAAGGGTTTTGAGCCTTATCGCCTCGTACTGGTGGGTTTGGAGTTTTGTGTTTCAACGAAGCTCCAAACCCACCAATCACTTTTGGCTCAAAAAAGGCCCACTTAGATTTACCGATTAAACAAAAATGTGAGTTTCTTACGAGGAAATTAAAACGATGGTGCTAAAACAGGAAGCGGTTTGGCAACGGCCACTTTCTGCTTCCGTTTCACTATTTCTATAAGCTCGCCAAGTTGCATTCCTGCACCATCACGATGCTTTTGGGTGTAGTCGCTTAAACCCATTCGCTGTCTGAGGCTATGAAGAAACTTATTATACTCTTGCATTTCGGATGGGGGTTTAGGAGCTTTATGTTCAGCACGAATATGAGAAGCGTGTCCAACCAACACTGTTGCCAACTCGTCGTCTCCTAATTTTGAAACTATAGGAGCCAGTTTTTCCAAACTGTAAGCGATGCTATTGGGCTTGCCCAGCCGGTTTCGGATGTCCAACCCCTTTATAGCGTACTTCATTGCAAGAGGAGGATTATTTTGTTTTTCAGCGACGTAGGCCAAATTATTCAAAGCCAGCGATTGAAGAACCGAGTCCTGCAACCTCTCTGCTCCTTTAAGCCCTGCCTCCAATTCTTCTTCAGCAAAAGCCAACTGTTCGGGATTTGACTCCACCAGTATTCCTATGGAGAGATGAACATTCGTTAGGCCATACTCCGCTTCTGTTATTTCGTCGCGCTTCAGTGCATTCTTACGCAAGACTTTCCAAATCTGCTGCGCTTCTTTGTAGCAAGCGAGCGCAGATTCTACCTGTTCGCCCTCATCGTTGTAGCACATTCCTTGTCGCCAGCGACACAAAGCGCGAAGTGCTTTGTCATTCGTCAAATTTGCGATATTCAGTGCGTTTTCGATATGGCCGGTTGCTTTATCATATTTGTTCATTTCCCATGCCATCTCAGCGGCGCATAATAAAGCCCGTCCTCTTTTGCCAGTAGGGTTTTGCGCGCCGGGATGCCGCAAAACGTTTTCCGCGATACGCAATCCCTCTGCATAGCTGCTTCGCAGCCGCCATAGCGGCTGCGAAGCAATCACAAAGTCTAAGGCTGCTTCGCCCGACTTATCATCCCAATTATGCCAGTTCAAAAGTCTCTCCAATGCTATGTTTAGTTGTGGTGTTTCTATTACGCAACGATTAAGTCTTGCTCTTTCAACGTCACCACCATCCTTAACAGCACCACCCAAAAAATCCAAAAAATAGGCTCTATGCCGCTCGTACACCGCGCTCCGAATATCAACAACAGGCAAATGGTTGACTATATGACATAATCCATTAGGGGTGAGAGTGTATCTTTCTTTGGCAACCACTTCATACTGAGGGTAATCGTAATCCTCATGATAGGCTGCAAATCCGCGATGCACTATTGCTTTTAGTGCGCGTTCCACCAAATATTCGTCCGCGCTACCACCCACAACGGCAACCGCCGCCGCTAAATTCCACTGGATGCTGTCATAATAAGTCACCGCAGGATCAGGGATGGTTCTGAGGCTATCCAATGCTGGCACAAAAGCACATAAGGAATCCAGCACGACCCGCTCCATACCAACAACATCTTGAATTTCATTTTCCGCATCAGTACGCATTTCCGCACTGGCGTACCCTGCCATTCGGGCAACGACCTCCGCAGAAACGTTGAGCGCATGAGCGATGTCAGGAATCCGATCTTGAGTAAGACCGTAGTTCCCATTCTCTAAACGTGACCAAGACGCTCCCTCCATACGAGCAGCTTTGGCGATCTCCGCTTGGCTTTTGCCGAGGTTGGTGCGCTGCTGCTTTAACCATTGACCAAACGCTTTTCGTTGCCGAACGCGAACAGAATCTTTGTTGCGCTTATCGTTTCCCAAAAATAACTTCCTTGCCGATTTTTGTAAACGCAGTCGGTATTACTATTATAGTAATATCATACTGACTACGTGAGAAGTAAAACGACATAATGCGAAAAAGTCAAGGCCGCTACGTAGATACCCAGCACAATTTTTATAAAAACCGACTTGCCTCTATAATCTGCTTTTTGTGATTGCCTCAAGATGGTTTTGTATTTTTGGTAATTTCCCCTTGTGAAACGGAGTTTATTCGGGTTACTTCCCTATAACGACGCCGCCCAATTTGTTCCCCCCGACCGCATATAGGAAAATGTTTCTCCTCGTGTTCTACGGGCAAGGAATTTTGTAGCAGTCTTGACATAACCCCCTCAGCCTGCCCAGCTTGATCTTTTGGCGCAGCCAAGCGACCGGTACTGCCTCCTTCTTTTGGCAAGCGGAACACACCCGCGTTATCACCAGGCCGCGCGCTCCATCGATACGTTGCGAGTTCACATCGAACGCACTTTGCAAAGAATCCGGCAACTCGTCCTCGGCCAAATACCTACGCCGGGCCGTTCGCCCCGGTTTGTCTCGCTGGGTGACGCACCGCGCGCAGTAACCGGTCAAGGTTTGCGAGCGAATGGCACTTCGCACATGATTGACAGCGACCCATTCCTCAGCTTTGCATCGGAGGCAACGCCGCAAAATATACAACTTGTGATAGCCGGGAAGGTCGGCCCGCTCGACGAGTTTTTGCGCGGATAAATCATACGCGGGCCGCACCAGAACCGGTAGCTCGGCCTCGGTCAGCAATTTGCAGTTTTCACGCATCCTTCGTCTATTTCACCGCTATTTCACCGTTCTGTCTTGGCTTTTCCGAATTTATTTTACCAAGTTGCTTTTTTGCGACGCAGTCAGTTCTGAACAGCCTTCTCCAAACGCCTGCTCCTCGCCCAGTACCTACAAACTCATTACTTTCCATAAAAGGAGTTATGGACAACACGCCGCCACTTTTGGTAAACTTACGGCATGGACGAGCAAAACAGCCGAAACGGTCAAAATGGTCGAGCGAACGGCGATAGCGGGCGGGGGGGCGAAACGCGCGGGATTTTACTTGACAACTTGCCGGATGTGGGGCAGGACGCGACGAGTAACGATTCGGTGTTGGCTACGTCCCAGCCGTCGCCGAGCGGCTTGATTGTCACCCCGGTTCCGCGACCGCAGCCGCAAGCGCCGTCGGGCGGGGCTGTTGTTCGTGCAGGGAGCGGTGGATCCGTCGGCGCGGCGGGGCAGCAGATCGTTCCGGGCTTGGTGATGCAGGCTGGGGAGCGGGCGGCGCTGTCGTATGTCAATTTCTTTTCGGCCCATATCGCTAACGCCAACACCCGCTCCACTTATATGCGGGCATGGCGCGAGTTCAGCGCGTGGGCCGAGAACGAGGCGGGCGTTGCTTTGACCGCGCTTCAACCGTTCCATGTGGCGACGTATCGGGAAACGCTGACACGGCGGTATCATCCCCGGAGCGTGAAGCTGCATCTATCCGCCTTGCGCTGCTTGTTCGACCGGATGGTGATTGATCAGGTCATACCGTTCAACCCGGCGTCGAGCGTCAAGTCGCCCCGGTTTTCGGCCCAGACCGGCGTGACACCCGTTTTAAGCGAGGAAGAAACGCGGCAGTTGTTTCAAAGTTTGGACACCAGCCACCTGATCGGGCTGCGCGACCGGGCCGTTTTGGCCGTGCTCGTGTATACGGTCGGACGGATAACCGCTGTCGTGGGAATGCGGGTCGGGGACTTTTATCAGGACAAGCGCAAGTGGAAGGTGCGGCTCCATGAAAAGGGAGGGAAATTGCACGAGGTTTGGGCGCACCACAACTTAGCCGACTGGATGGGCGAATACATCGAGGCGGCGGGCATCGAGGCCACAAGCAAGGATGAGAAAGACGCGCCGCTGTTTCGGAGCACGACGGGCGAAACGCGGCGGCTGAACGCGCGGGGCATGAGCCGCCAAGACGTGGGCTACATGATAAAGCGCAGATGCCGGGACGCGGGGCTATCCGATGTGTTTTCGCCGCACTCGTTTCGGGCGACGGGCATCACCTTATATATGAGCAATGGCGGGTCGCTGAACGAAGCGCAAAAGTTGGCGGGTCATGCCGACCCGCGCACGACCAAGCTCTACGACCGTAGCAGCGATACCGTCAGCTTAGATGAAATCGAGCGCATACGGTTTTAGACGAGATAACGCAGAAGCGATACGATCTCGAAATTATAATGAGTTATTGAAAGACGCTATTGGCAGTGAAAAACGATAAAACTGTGGTTGATCTTTATAAGTAAGCCACGAACTTTTGGCGCTAATTAAGCGTGAAAACTGAATTGCTGAGGCGGGACTGAGCTACCCAGCGCACCAAGCGGTTGCCGTCGTGTGAAAGGTGCTCCAAAAGGTCAAGTTCAACATTTTTGTCGGCCTTTACATTCGCTACATTCGATAATAAAGTAGGAGTGGCAGGCAGTCCTATAGCTGCGAGCATTCTGGTATATGATGCGATACCTACGCCGCATTCCACCAATCGTTCAACTGATAGCAAGCCGTGCAGGCAGGCGACAAGCAATTCGCAGGGGGAGGCCCCCTCCCTACGGGCGCAATCAAGAGCCTTTTTGCGCGACACATTGCAGGCATTTGCCGATGCGAGGGAGTGACGCCGCGCGAGACGACGGACTTCTGCATCTGAACTTTGAGTCAATATCTCTATAATATCTGTGGATACCTTAGGGTGTGCAGTGAGAATACGCTGTACGTCCCTACCGAAACGTTCATCGCGCAAGAGCATCTTCATAACATCCGGTGTTGTGTTAGGATGGGCTGCAATAGCTTTATGCAAGCTACTCTCATCGCTTTTCTCCATCATCGCAAGCCGAGCTAAATCGTCGGGCGTAGCGTTTTTTTGGAGCAATTTGGCGAGTTCGTATTGGGACGCTAAATTAGGGGCAATTTCTGCCCATAGCTCACGTTCTTCAAGTGAACCATGAACGGTTTCAAAACGAAGCCATTTCCTCACTGCTGCTATCGCCATCCTTCGGAACGGAGACGGTTTCACAGCAAAAGGTAGATTTCCTAGCCACTCAGGAATGAGTCCAGTCTCATAGAGATCGCAAAAACGGTTTGCGTTTATGCGCCTGAAATAATTGTCGTCTTTTTGCTGTTCTCGACCCGTAACTGTTTCAGCAGGAATTGGAGGCACAATGCGTCCAAATATAAGGTTTCGCCAATAGTTTACAAATTGTTCTTCAAATTCTGCTTGGTTGTGTATTTCGCCAGTTAAAACGACGTGAAGATTTACTTCCCATAGTTGCTCATCTAAGCTCGGAACAATGCCTTTGGTTGGATACGGCAAATAGGTAATCGCTCGGATAATAGAAAGCGGCACGTGTTCCTCTCGCAGTAGGCTAAATATCGTGTTGCCACGAAGTCTATTAGCAAAGTCAGGCAATTCTAACGGCAAAAATGGAGCGATAGGACTGTTGCAAAAAGCCCGGGACGGACAGGGAAAACGGTTAAGCAGGACAACTGTGGTTAATGGAGGAGTATTCGGATGAGCTACAAGTGCTTCAATAACTAAATCCGCTGGATTTTGCTGATTAATTGCGTCGTTTTTCGTTCGAGAAGCAATTCTGTCAGCAGCAGCAACATCATCTGCTATGTGCTTTAGAGCTTCAGCCTTTGTGTTTGGGTCTTCGGCAACGAGCCGTTTTTGATGCCATTCTTTGGTTTCTATAGCAAGCAATCCGGCGTGCTCTTTGGCCTCCCATGCCGTCAACTGTCGCATTTCCATAGTTTCATTTTATGTGGCGGTGTCATTCATAGCCAGCAGAAGCTTGGTGAGTTTTTTGACATTTCCGGTCGCCACCTACTGATCGGGGTGTAGTGAAAAGTTCGCCGGACACGAATCGTTGTAATTCGTGTCCGGTACAGTTGGCTTACCATTATATAGGTCATATTACCTACATAGCGTGAACTATCTCTGAGGCCCGGTTCTTATAAAATACTGCCTAATTAGACCGTCAGTTGTGTATGCTCCTACTTCTTGAAAACCTTCCACTCTTGTTCCTATCTGAGGCGTGCCTTTGTACGTAGTAAAATGCTCCACAGTGTAACCGGGAGAAAAACGATTCCTCCACAACTCTTGAGCAGCGTTTGTGTAGTCTTTTATATCAGAGTACATCGCTCCATGTTTGTCGTAGTGTTCCAAGGCATTTTCTGCAGCTGTTGCGCGCCTGCCTTTGTCCCACAGATGAGCGACTTGTCCAGCGTCATTTAAGTCGCAAGGTACTCCGTTATGCACCCACGCGCCGCCCCCAGTCGCGCCGGGTTCGCCAACAAAGTAGCTGTGAAAATCTTGGACGACGAAATTGTAGACCGGAACTGTAGCGGTCTTCTTCTCGATCTTGCTGATGACAAGGTTCGGCCCGGCCCGCGTCACGATCTGCGACCCGATGCTCAGTTGGTCGGCTTCCACAAAGCCCGCGCCTGCCACGAAGAAGGGATGGTTGCCGGTCGCCTCTATCGTCGCCCCGCCCGCGAACGTGATGAGCAACGTGCCGTCCACGTCACGCACCGACGTTTGTTCCACCCGCTTGCCCACCGTTTGCCCCGTGCCACTCGTCGTATCGCGGGCCAGCACCATGTCGCCCGGTTTGATTAGCTCAATCGGCTTGTAGCTGCCGTCGGCCATCGCAACCAGCGTTCCGGCAACAAAGCACCCTCTGGTGAAGAGCTTTTTGAGAGTACTGCCTGCCCGTTTGGCCGCCGCGAACGCGCCTTTTGCGCCAGCAACTGCCGCTTTGGCCCCGCCCCCGCTGAACGGCGCTATCATCGCCCCCACGGCATACAACTGGTCGCCGAACCATTCGCCGCTCCGCTCGGCTTCCATGCAACCAGTGCTATATGGATGCCACAGCTTGATGCCAAAGGCTTCGTGAGCAATGTTGCCCGCAGGGCTTGCCCACGCAGCAGATGCCACAAAGTTCGCCGCCGCGCCCAACTCGCCCTTACCGAACGCACCGACATCCCCCAAGTATGAACCGGTTTCCCACAAGCCCAGTGGGTCGATGAAGTTGATGGGGTCGTTGTGGCAGTAGGCGTACACGTTCGGCCCGCCCATCAGCCCTACCGGGTCTTCGCTAATGAATCGACCGATTTCCGGGTCGTAGTAGCGGTTGCGGGCGTAGTACAGGCCGCTCGACGGGTCGTTGTACATACCCGCCCACTGCGCCTTGTCCGTACCCGAAGCATCCAGCGAGCCGTCGTCCGTGCGCGCCGCTTCCCCGAACGGCGCATACGCAAGGCTTGCAATGGGCGTATTGTTCAGCCAGTCCACCCCTTGTACCAAACTGCCCGCCGGATCGAAGATTTTGTTGGCGACTAAATCCCGGTCGAAGGGTTCCGCCTCGCTCCACCCGTCCCACACCGACGGAATCGTTTCACCGGGCTGCCCTTTGCGCCGACCGAACGCATCGTAGTTATACGTCCCGCCCGGAGCCGCTCCGCCCGACACGCCCGTGAGTTCGCCGTCCGTGCTCCACGAATAGTTCGCATTACCCCAGCGGGTCATGTTCCCGTTGAAATCATAATCCGCCGTTTTGTCGAACACTTGCTGATTGGTGGTCAAATCGGTGCGAACCGCTTCGAGCAGGCGGTTTCCCTGCCCATAGCTGAACTGGGTCAGGAAGCCGTCGCCGCGCGCGTTCAAACGGTTACCCAGCGAGTCATACGAGAATGTGTACCGCTTGTCGTTTCCGTAGTCGGCGAAGCGCAGGCTGCCCATCAAGTCGTAGCCGAAAAGCTGGGTTTGCCCGTTGACGATTGTTTTGCTTTGACGCCCGGCCAAATCATAGATGGTGCTGCGGCTATCAAGCGTTTGTCCGCGCCGCTGCACGGTTTCCTGACTGACTTGACCGTCGGGCGTGAAGGCGCTCGAAGAAAGCTTCGAGTAGTAGCCGGTAAAATCGTTCACCGGCCCAATAGCACTCGTGTTCACACGGCCCAGCGCGTCATACGACACCGAGGCGCGCTGCCCTGTTGAGCCGCTTTCGGCCATGCTGGAGAACATCCCACCCGGCCCATTGTAGGAGTAGGTTATCGTCGGACGGTTCGGGAGCGAATAGCTGGTGCGCCGCCCGAAATTATCGAGCGTCCACGATTCCGCGCCCTGTGGCCCGGTTTCGCTGATCATTCTATCGATGGCATCGTAGCCAAACGAATACTGCTCCGAACTGCTGCCCCGGCTATCGAGAACCGAACTGAGTAGGTGCGTAGTCGGGCTATACGTGAACGTTTGGGTCGAATCGAGCGCGCCGCTGGCTTTATACGTTTTGGACGTTCCAAGCCGCCCCCCGGACAGATACGTGTAAACCGTTTTCTGATTTTTACGGTCGGTTTCCGTGGCGACCGTACCATCCAAATTGTAGGTAATCTTGCTTTGCTTATTCAGCGGATCCCGCGCCCGGATAACGCGATCCATCGCGTCGTAGTCCCATTCCCATTTCTGGTTGCCCGGCAGATTGAGCCGCGCCACATTGCCTTCCACATCGTAGTCGTAGCGCACGCCGAAGTAGGGGAACTCAGGATAGGTAATACCATTAAGCGGGACGTTGCCCGTGTAGGTCACCTGATCCATATCGTTGTAATCGTAGTATTTTTGCCAGCCGACCGGGCCGAGATTGGGCGTGGCGGGCAGGCTCGCCGTCAAGCGTGACGCATCGTCGTATTCAAAGCGCTGCTGGCGTCCTTCCGGGCTGGTTACCCGTTGGAGTTCGCCCCGAGACGTATAAGCCAAAATCGTTTTTTGATTCAGTGCGTTCTTGACTTGCAGCAGATCGCCTTTGGGGCTGTACGAATAGTACGTCGTACCGCTAACGGGATTGGTGGAGGAAGTCACCACGCCCGTGTCGGGGTCGAGCGTCGCCGACGTGGTTCCCAGCGGACTGGTGACCGAAACCGGCACGTTCCAAACCGGATCGTAGGTCGCCGAGGTCGTTTGGTTCCCGGTTGCCGTCGGCGTGGTGACCGAAAGCAAATTGCCGGTAGCCGCGTCCCACGAAAGCTGCGTCGTTCGGCCCCGAAAATCGGTGATGCTGTTTACGAGATTCGCCCCGCCGTAGCCGAACGTCGTCGTTTCTCCGAGCGGGTTGGTTACGGAGTTGATGACGTAGCCGTAGCCCGCCCCGCCGCCCCAGTGCCACGTTGTCGTATCGCCAGCGTCGTCGGTCATCGTCGTCGCACCTGCGCCATAGGTGAAGTGCAAGGTCGCCCCGTCGGCGGTTTTCTGGGTAATGACGCGGCCTTCCGTATCGTAGGTATTGATGATGCGGACACGATGGGCGCGGTCGATGATGCGAAGCAATTGCGGCAGCAGGCCGGGCACACCCCGTGCTGGTGGATCTGGTGGGGGGGGATTTGGCTCCTCTCCAATGGGCGGGTCGTCGCCACCGCCAACGGAGCCATCCAGCGAGGGTTGCTCAGGCACAGTAATTATTTGACCCAGCTCCGAGGTCGCAGGGCCGTTGGTTGGCGGTTGCGGCGTGGTCGAGGGCGGATTGAGCACCAGAATCGGCCATAGCCCGAACCCGCCTTCATCGACATAAGTCCACCAATCGTAGGGATTCGCCAAAATAGGGTCTTGATGCGGTAAACGATACCAATGGTCACCGATTGTAAAATCCCAGTCGGGTTCATTAGGATCGGGGTCTGGTTCACCGGGGTGCTTGATTGGCGGAAGCGGATCGCCCACAATAGGCGGGTAAATTGGGTAGCCGGGGAACGGCACGGGAGGAAAAACGGGATCCGCAGGCGGATTGGACGGTGGGTTGGTTGGGTTAGTCGGGTTGGTCGAATCCGGTGGATTGCTGGGGTCGGTCGGATCGGCGGGGGAGTAAAACCCAAGCGACGGGCGCGTGTAACCCGCCCAAATGTAGCGGGTCGTGCCCGCCATCGTGTCGGTCACCGTATCAAGGAGCAGATCCGGGTTGTCTTGGTAAAATTTGTAGGAAAAGTTCCACGTGCGGTTTAGCGGAAGCGTGACCTGCGACAAGTAGCCGCCCGGCGTGTAGGTAAGAAGTATCTGCCGCCCGTCTTGATTGAAGATGCGGGTCGCAAACCCCCACTTGTTGCGCTCGATTTGAACGGCGTTGCCAAACCGGTCGGTGATGTTGACCAGCGCGCCGCGCGGATTGAACAGGAGCTTGGTTCCATTCTTCCAGCGCAGAACATAGTAGCGCACCTGAAGCGTTCCGCCATCGACGGTGTAGGACGATAGCTTCGCGCCCATCATTTCCAGCGCACTGTGGTTGGAATACGTCGTTCCCGTGCCATCGGGCATAAAGACGAAATGGCGATTGTCAGGCGTGATGAGTTTATACGCCCCATAGGTTCCTCCTCCGATGAGGAAGAAGTCGCACGATAGGTAGGTTCCGGTTCCGAGAGGGCCAGCCGTGTAGTCCTGCGCCTCGAAGCCCCACGATAAGGTGAAAGGCATCCGTCCGGGCAGCGTGCCCAGCTTTTCGGACAAACTAACCGCGCCGGTTGCTACGTCGATGGGGTCGCCCATCGTCGCGCCTTTGGTTCCCTTGCAGAATACGGCGACGTACTCGTGGTAGTCCAAGGGATGCTCGATTTGCGCGTGGGCCGAGCGGCTTGAGGCAAAGCAAAATAGCACCAGCCCGCACAAAAATGCGGCGGCAGTAGAAATTGTCGAAGAGGCAGACGACCCGTTAGGCCAAGTGCATTCTCCTCGCAGGCGTAGCCACGAACACAAACGAATGGCGACATTACCAAAAACAGTCACAAAGCAAATCTCTTTTCTATCGAACCGGATCAACAGGAACGGCGAACTACTTGGATCAAGCAGCCACAAAGTCAAACCAAGGCAGTATCCAAGGCAATCCCTGCTGTTAGAGCCGGGAACTAATAGGAAGCGTTGAAAACGAACGCAATGCGATCATCGAAATAAAAAGGTTGAAAGCGAACTATCGAAGTGCAGACCGTGATCTCAAAATGGGCGCATAAGGCGCGAACTGAAAACTTCTCGCCGACCGTAAATGGCAGGCAGGCATACAGAGCACGAAGGGTTGAGGAACTATAACACGGGTGTGCCAAATTTGTCAAACGAGGTTTGTATATTTGGGAACTTTTTTAGTCACTCATACGATGTGCGGAAATTATGGGGTTTGGTGCGATAGCCCTTCGCGCAAAAAGACGACCAGATGCCGCTTCTCATCTGGGGTTAAACCCAGCGGGCGCAGCAGATTCTCGTCGCCGCCTCGGTCGTAGAAATCCACCACGGCTTCGAGGGTCGGCAAGCTGCCGTTGTGCATATACGGGGCGGTTTGAGAAACACCGCGTAGGGCTGGTATGCGAAACGCCCCCGCGCGCGCAAAGAGTTCGCTCATGCGAAGCGGCTGGCCCGGCGTACCAGCGACGGCGGCCCTGCCCAAATCTTTGGGGTCGCCGGGTATGGGCAACAGACCCAGCCGCACGAAGGCATCGGATCTACTGGGCGCGGCACGGGTGAAGCTCGGCCCGCTGTGGCAGCGCACACAGCCCGCTTTGTCGCTGGTAAATACGAGCAGGCCACGCAGCGCATCATACGACAGGGCTTCTTTGTCGCCGCGCATCCACCGGTCGTAGCGCGTGTCGGTCAGGGTGAGGGTACGCTCATAAGCGGCGAGCGCGCGAGCAAGCGTCGTTTCGGTTAGGGCCGTATTACCCACGCCGCCGAACGCTTGGGCGAAGTCTTTTTCGTATCCCGACGCTATGAGTTCGACCAACAGGTCAGGCAGCTTCTGGTTCATTTCGGCGGGGTTTTGGATGGGGAGCAGCGCCTGCTCTTCCAGTCGGTTGGTGCGCCCGTCCCAAAAGAGGAGCGAACTGTAGGCGATGTTGGTAAGGGACGGCGTGTTCCGGGATACGGTTTTGCCGTCGTCGCCGACGGATAGGCGGCGGGTATCGGCGTATCCGTGGTCGGGCTGGTGGCACGAGGCGCAGCTTTGCTTATTGGAGCCAGACAGGATTGGGTCGAAAAAGAGCCGTTTGCCCAGCGCGATGATTTCGGGCGTGGTGGATGTGACTTCTTCGCCGGGCGCGGGCGGCGGTACGGGGGCGAGCGGGCCGTTGTCGTTGTTGGGGGCGACCTGCATCTTGAGCGTCGTCAAGTACGCAGGCGGTGGCGTAGTGGGCGGGGCCGATGAAGATGCGCCCCCAGCCTTTTGCTGTGATGCGGCGGACGCTATCGGCGTCACTATCAGGGGCGCGGTGACAATCAAAAACAAAGGGGCGGAAACCGCAAGGCAAACGGTCAACTCTTTGTTATCCCCGTGCCAAAGATGGGGGGACGGAAGCCTTTTACGGTTTGTATTCCAGTACTCTCTGTAATGCTTTATGCGCGACATGGGGCAGTTCGGTTGTGTCTTCCTTTTGCTTTACTGGAAACGGTTCCACCATATCACAATAATATGCGATGATGCTTTCGATAGGATGCTTTACGGCTCGAAAAGCAGTCCCTGCCGCGCCGTCGGTTCGGCCATCACTCCCGCCTTTTTGCGCTTCTTGATCGGCTCAAACCGCCACTGCTGTTCTGCGTCATGCTCACTGCCCGCAAGCTGATCCGCGATGTGCGGCGAAGCCTGCGCCGTCATGCTGTCGGATAAAGCCGCGCTGGCTTCTTTGTTGTACTGCGCTTTATCGAGGAACGGCAGCGGCTTGACCAGCCACGGGGCGAACAGATACCCGTTGACCAGCGTTGCCTTACACATCAGGGCGTCGATGTCCTGCCCGTACAGACGCAGGCTATGGTTGCTCGCGTGAAGCAAAAGCCGCCCGGTTCCCACGCACGGGTCGCATACCGTTTGCACTCGGCAGTCCACACCCTCCGGCATCGTCATTTGCGTCATGAGTTCGGCGACATGGTGGGGCGTGGGAAAGAAGCCCTGCTTTTTGCCATACGTGTTTTGTGCAAGCAGATCGCCCAGATAGTCATACGGGTTGGCCTGCCACAGGGCCAAGTCCAGCGTTTTCATTAACCGCTCGCTCGCGCCGGTGCAGCCGCCCGGCTCGCTTGGCGGTTCGGGCTGCCCGGCGTGGTGGAAGCCAAACAGCATCCAGTCCAAAAAGAAGCGGAAATAGGTGTCGCTGCTCCAGCCCATCCAGCCGCTTGTGCCGTGGTTGGGTATGGCGTCCAAGCACCTTGCGATCATGTGCCATGTGGCTTTATCCGGCGTGGACAACAGCGGCAGGCGCGGAATGGGCGCGTCAGGCAGCGCACTGGCCTCCCAAGCGTCGGTCAGATAATCCCACCGGCCATACAAGCGGGCGTCGGCAACAAGCAGCGCAGGCAGCAGAAAGCCCCGGCGAAGCGGAACGAGCGTGGCAGACATGAAGCCCGTAGCATAGTCGGGTTCTACTCATGCAGGCCAGTGTTTTGCGCTGTTGAGGTACGCTTTTTGCGTTACGCGAAACGGCACGACCGTGCGATGGTTGCCATAGTTTTCGCTGCGGTTTCCGGTTTGCTATCAAAACAGGGAGCGTTTGGTTTATGATTAGGAGCAGGCACAGCACAAAGAATGAAAAGGACAATGAGAGCGAGTATGAGCAGTCCAACAAAGAAGGCAAAAGTGATAGTGGAAATGGCAGAAGATCAGGTCGATAAAGAAAATCTGCCGTGGTGGCTGCAACTGCCGCCCGAACTGGAAGGCGCGAGCAACGAACAGCTTGCCGACCGGTACTACGAACTGGCCGAGCAAAAGCTGGCGGGCGAAACAAGAGCCGGGCGGCATCCGTCGGGTATGGACAATCCAAAGAACATAGACCCTGACCCGCTGGTACGCGCCGTGCTCATAGCGGGCCTGCGCGTCATCGTGCGCGAAATGGGAGCGGTTCACTACGAACTGAACAACCGGCCCGGTGGCCTTGCCGCCCTCCTGCCCGACGGCCCGTGGAAAAATGCGCCGAAGCCTTGATTATTTCCATTAAGTGAATACGAAACGACGGGGCCATTGAAAAAGCCGCGTGCTATACGGGCCACAGCAGCACGAGGACAAAGCAAATCTACGACCGTCGCCGCGATATTGGGAGCGCGGACGACATAGCTCGGACGCGGCTTTTAAGGGGTCGAACCTAAAAGAGACAGCGCGCCATATTGTGTTGTGAGCAAAAATAGTGCCTGCGTTAACGGATCATCGGGATGAAAGAACGTAAGTTGCTCTATCAAAGAATGTGACCCTCTGAATCGTGCGGATTGTATGAGTTTGATAGCGTACTCTTCTACCGTCATCGCCATCACGGACTTATCGCCATTTTGATTTTGACAATCTTCTAAAATAGTTCGAGGACTACCCTCAATAATGCGATTGGTGTCGTGGTCGAGCACTTTGTACGTCATACTGATTTTCGTCCATTATGAGTTTTCGGCAGGCGTTTCATTTTGTTCTGATAGAGGTCTTTGGTTGAATGTATACACTTCGCTCCCTAATTGAATGTGAGTGGTAATGCCTCTCTCCATCAACATCATTGGCAGAGTTTTCGGTATGTCTTTTATTTTCATTGGGCTTAGACTTACATAGATATTAAGCCCGCCATAAAATTGGAGATGCGCTAAGAAAATGCCGTATTCGGCAGGTTCTGTGAATTGATACGTAAAGACATCCGGGTTGTTGCCCAACCGCTCTTTGCCTCTGAGTTCCTCCTCTACTTTGGCTTTTATAAATCGCTTAAATTCAGCAGGATTGTGTTCCTGATCGTGCGTGTATCCAAGCAGCGTACTGGTTTCTCCTAAAAACTTCCGCCCAAAATGGTGATAGTGCAGACCCCTAACCATGTGATCAAAGCACTTCTCCAACCTCTGAAAATCGGGGGTTCCCCATATGACATCAATAAACTTGTTGGGCGCAACCTCAACCCAGTGGACGCTTTGATTTTTCATAGCGTCCATTAAAATGCGGAAAGATGTTCGCTTGATAGAGCGAACAACTTTGGTGAATTTGTGATTGTAGCCAATAGAATTGCTGCCTATTATCCCGGCAAGGCTTACCATCAGAAACTCGTCGTCTGCCGACTTCTTCCCGTTATGCAGATCACAGGAAGGAACTGTGATAAGTTCCTTTCGTAAATTGACACCTGCATCCTTCATTTCAGGAAAAATACATTTAGGCGGAACGTGTTCGTCAGAGGTTGCCGCCCGCTCACACATATAACAAGTTTTGGCGTTCATAGAGTGTTTTAATTGTACCGCTAAGGGGTGACTTCCCCTCGCGCCCGCAAGGGTGCGGCTCGTTGCCTCGCCCGCCCGAAGGGGTTTCCCCAACTTTCGCCCGGCCCCTGCGGTTCCGTTCTGCAAGCACGTCATTTCGCTTGCTAATTGACTTGGGTGATCCCCCTCCCCTCCGTGCGCCCTTGCGCTTGCTAACCCCCGGTTTCGCCAACGGGCAAGGTTGCAGGCGCGGCCTTGCAACCAGCCAGTAAATGAATAAGTGAATCTATAAACAAACACCGAACCCACAGGAGAGCGATTTGCCTTATGCAAACACTAAACACACAAAACAGCCGAAGCAACTTACCAAGCGCAAAGCTAAAGACAAGACGACAGACGCCGCAGCAAATGAAGCCACAGCCAGCCGGGCCGACATTTATCAGCGCGTCACCGACCAGATCGTAGCGGCCATTGAAGTGGGCGCGGGCAAGTGGGAAATGCCGTGGCATACCGCAGGGGCAACCAACGCGACCCGGCCCGTAAACGCCGTTTCTAAAAAGCCATACCGGGGCGTGAACACGCTTGCCCTTTGGATCGCGGCCAGTGATCAGAGCTACACATCCAACGAATGGGCGACCTACAAGCAGTGGCAGGAGAAAGGCGCACAAGTCCGAAAGGGCGAGAAAAGCAGCCTTGTCGTATTTTGGAAGATAAACGATAGCGACAAGGACGAAGAAAACCACGAAGGCAGCAGCAACGGCGGCGATGACACCGCAGACGCAAGCCAGCGGCGCATTTTGGCACGGGGCTACTATGTGTTCAATGCCTCACAAGTGGACGGCTACACCCCTCCCCCACTGCCCGAACTGCCAACCGTACCGGAAGCCGAGCGCAACAGCGAGGCGGAAGCATTCTTCGCAGCAACCGAAGCCGTTATTCGGCACGGCGGCGACCGCGCCTGTTACCGGCCCGTGACGGATCACATCCAAATGCCCGCCTTTACAGCGTTTCCCAACCCGGTAGATTATTACTCGACACTGGGACATGAGACGATTCACTGGACAAGCGCAAAGCGTCGGCTCGACCGCGACTTGACAGGTCGGTTTGGATCGGAAGCCTATGCCGCCGAGGAATTAGTGGCCGAACTTGGAGCCGCGTTTTTATGTGCTGATTTGGGTTTGACGAACACGCCCCGGCCCGACCATGCCGCCTACGTCGCAAGCTGGTTAAAGGTGCTGAAAAACGATAGCCGGGCCATCTTCACGGCGGCGAGCAAGGCGCAGCAGGCCGCCGATTACCTGCACGGCTTGCAGGAGCAGCCGGAGCCGCACATGGCGCAGCGGGCACTGCCGCCCGCGCCTACGTTATAAAAACGGGCCGCGCGTGACTTTCACGCGCGGTTGCTTTACAATCGAGATAGACCGGAGGAAAAGCCATGTCCTTGACCCTTGACCTTAACCCCACCCAAGAACGCGATTTAGAAACGCTCGCCATTAGCGAAGGTGTGCCAAGCCGCGAACTCGCCCAGCAGCTTTTCGCCACCGCCCTGCGTCAAAAGAAGACCTTCGCTCAGTTACACGCCAAAGCCGCCGCTGATTTTGCGGCCAGCGGCATGAGCGAGGAAGACGTTTATACCTACGGCGAGCAACTGGTAAAGCAGGTACGCTCCGAAATGAACGCGCAGCCGTGACTTCGCCGCTTGCCCAGCCGCCGCAAGCGATCTATGACACCGGCGTTATTTTTGGCGCAACCTTCGCCCCGACGGGCGTTGCGGCCAAAGTCGTGCAGCTTATGGTGCGCGGCGAAGTGGCCGTGACTGTCAGCAACCGGCTACGCAGCGAGTATGAGCGTATTGTCACGCATCCGGGCAACCTCGACCGCTTCACCACGTCGCTGGAATACGCCGTCGCCGTCCTTGACCTGATTGACCAATACGCCGAGCGCATCGACAACCCGCCGCAGGCAATGGCCTATGCCCGCGACCCCAACGACGAGCCGCTGATCAATCTGGCCGTGGCCGTTAAAGCCGATTATCTGGTGACACTCGACAACGATCTGCTGGACTTGCCACAACACCCTGATTTTGCGGCCCTGCCCCACCAGCCACAGGTATTGAAGCCGGGCGCTTTTTTGACTATCATCGAGCAGCGCCGCACCTTATAGCAGGTAACGCTGCGCGTCCTTGATTGTTTGCGGGTGTTCCCCCTCGCCCCCGTGTGACAGCCTTTTCTCTCCACATCAAGCCGTTTGCCGAATGGTGAAACCGCCCAGCTATTGACAGATGCTTGGATGTTCAGGTATCTATGTACCTAAGCATCTAAATACCCACGTACTCAAATGCTTAGGTACATAGGCATTTAAGCATCTAAGCATTTACATGGAGCCATGAATGATTGTTACGGTAGCATCTTACAAAGGCGGCGTCGGCAAAACGACTTCGGCGGTTCATCTTGCAGGCTATTTGCAAAGCAAAGCCCCTACTCTGCTGATCGACGGCGACCCAAACCGCAGCGCGACCGGCTGGGCCAAGCGGGGGCAACTTCCTTTTCAAGTTGTTGACGAACGCCAAGCCGCCCGTGTATCGCGCGATTTTGAGCATATCGTGATCGACACCAAAGCGCGGCCCGAACGCGAAGACTTGGAAGCCCTCGTTGCCGGATGCGACTTGCTTATCATCCCCTCTACCCCGGACACGCTGGCACTGGAAGCACTGGTATTGACGCTGGAAACCCTGCGGTCGCTGGGCACAGACGCTTACCGCGTTTTGCTAACCGTTATTCCGCCACGGCCCAACAAGCAAGGCGATGAGGCCCGCGCTTTTTTAATTGAAGCGGGGTTCCCGCTGTTCAATAGCGGCATACCGCGCCTCGTGGCTTTTCAAGACGCCGCAACACAAGGAATGTTAGTGCAGGACATAAAAAAATCAGGGGCCAAAGAGGGCGCGGAAGCATACGCCGCCGTTGGCCGGGAGATACTGGTATGAGCGCGCCCAAGAACCGTTTTGGCGGCATCCTTGACGCGACCCGCGCCCGGCAAGCCGAGCAGCCCGCGCAAGCCGACGAACCAGAAAGGGAACCAGCGCCCGCGCCCCCAAAGCCGCCCGCGAAAACAAAGCCGATTCAAGCCAAAAAGAGTGGCGGCAAAAGTTCCAACCCGGACTACCGGCATATTTCAGCCTATATCCGGCGCACTACGCATACTGCGGCGCACAAAAAGCTGTTAGACGAGGGCGGGCAGCGCGATCTTTCCGATGTGATTAATGAATTGCTCGATCAATGGGCGGCAAATGGCTAAGAACCTAAGTACGCACGTACCTAAATGCTTGGGTGCTTAAATGCCTACGCACTTAAACCTATTTTGTATTCTATACAGGCGCGTAAACTGTCAGGTAAGATAACGCAATAATGAGCGAACCGCGCACGTTGGGCGATGGCTTAGACCGCATTCAAGCCCGTATCGCCGCCCTACGGGAACGGCCTGCCGCGCCGCAAGCGGAGGATGCGCCGAAGGAAACGCCGCGCCCCAAGCAAGCCGCGCCTAAGCAAGCGGTCGCACCAGCCGAGACGCCGCCCACCAAACGGGTTCACCCAAACCAGCGCGGCTATGTCAAAGCAACCAACGAGATCGCCCAAATGCGCGGACAGATTGCCCCGGATAGGCCGCCGCTTAGTTATTACAGCCCGGAACTCATTCAATGCACGCTGCCCCATAGCGACCCCAAAACCCGCGACTGGGCGCGGAAAAACGGCAATTTCGCGCTTGTTATCAGCAGCGGGGTAGACGGCAACTTACAGCCGTTTGGCGTTCCCTACGGTTCTTTCCCGCGCTTGGTGCTGGCGCACATCATTACGCGCGTTGTCGCCACGCGCGAGCGCCGGATTGATTTGGCATCCCACTTCAGCAGCTTTTTGAAAGAAATCGGCTACACCAGCAATCACCGAGGCAATGGCGTCAAGTCGCAGCGATTGCACGACCAGTTAAGCCGCCTGCTTAACGCCCATATTTCGTTCCAGTATCGAGAAGGGGATGAAACCGTCGGACGGATGCGCGTCCATCAAATGAGCGTCGCTCCCGACTTTGATTTATGGTGGAACTACAAAGCCCCTGAACAGGAAAGTCTTTTCAGCAGTTGGGTTGAAATCTCGCAGGAGTTTTACGACGCCATTTTGCGCTCGCCCGTGCCGCTCCGCACGGATGTTTTGAAAGCCCTCAAAAAATCGCCGCTGGCAATCGATGTGTATATGTGGGTTTCGTACCGTTTGTTTGGGATGCGGGCCTCCGGCCAGCAGGAATTGCACGTTTCATTTAGCGCACTACAAGCCCAGTTCGGTACAGGTATCGCCGAAGAAAACTACCGGCAGTTCCGCCAAGAATTAAAAATCGCGTTTAGCAAGGTTGCTGTTCTATGGCACGAGGGCACGGACGATCCACCGAAAAAATCGCTATTGCAGTATGAGTTCATCGACACCGGCTTGCAGTTGTACCATAGCCCGCTGTTGGTCGGACGAGGCGACCGCATGACGGATAAAGAAGCGGCGGCAGACTTGTTTACGCGGCGCGAGTTTAGCACCGCGACCCGCGCCAAAGCCCGCGTGATCGCCGACAAACACAATATCGACTACATCACGCAGCAGTATTTTGAATGGGTGGAAAAGAAGGGTATTGTGCCCGCCACGCCCGATGCACACTACCTAAAATTCGTTCGCAGTCACGTCAAACGCAACCCTTAATTTTCTTGTTTTGGGCCTGTGGATAACTTGGAAAAAGTGTACCCATCGTTTACGCTTTAGACGTACCCATCGTTTACGGAGCCTGTACCCATCGTTTACGCAGGGTGTACCCATCGTTTACACCTACATATATGGATTCCTATAGGAATCTCCTATATGAATTAATCCTGTAGGCGCGTTGCGCCGTTTTGAATTTTTATCTATATGATTTGTTGGATGGTGTTTCGATGACTTTCGCCCAAACTGGCAGATTACCCGGCTTGCCCACGCCGACCGAGGCGCAGCAGCGCAAAATACAAACCGTGACGGGAACCCTTGCGGGCATGATCCGCGACAGCCGGTGCAGCGACATGGAAGCCAAAGCCGTTCTATCAAACCTGATACTGGAGTTCGGGACGCTGGAGCAGTATTCACAAGATCGGCAGGAAGCCATGAAATCTAACTACAAGCAAAAACGCTATCGCAAAGCCAATAACTGGCGGGTGCGCTGATAGTTTCGTTTGGGTTTTGCGTGGATAAGTGCGGAGCGGCGGCACAGCTAAAGCCACTACACCAACGCTAAGGCCAGTTTCCGGGGCGTGTGCGGGCTTTAATCCCTTAATAGGGCAAATCATACCAGCCGAAAATTTGCGGGCCTATACGCCCGCTTAAAAGGCAAATTTTCTGTTCGCCCGTCAGTATCTCGGACGGCAGTGCATTTAATTTCTTCGCTCGCTTATTGATACAATCGAAATATGTAAGTGACTTTAGTTTGAAAGGAGCGTGTGATACTGATTTATGGGAAAAAACCATCACTACGTCGCCCAATCGTATCTACAAAGATTTTCTTCTTTAGATAGAAGAATTGCAGTTTATGTGCTCCGTGATCAAAAAGAAATTATAGATGCGCCGATAAAAGGGCAATGCTACCGAGTAAACGGTTACAAGCGCCAGCAAATCGAGGATGATCTTTGTAGAAAAGAAGGGGTTCATGCTGAATTTCTTAAGGCGATAGGAAAAAGTGATTGCACATTTTGCTTTTCAAAAGAAGAGCGCGAAACTGCTCGTGATTTTGTCGCCCTATCCTATACAAGAAACGTTCACAGAGCTGGTGATATTAAAAAAGCACTTGAACTAATGGGTGAAATTTTAGGCGAAGGGGAATTGCAAAGACAATTTCAGCAAAGCACCAATGAGTACGACTCTGTATTAACGTCGTTGAGCTTTTACAAGCCAACGCTGGAATTCATATCAGACTTAGGCATGGTTGTGCTGAGTAACGATACTGAAACTGGCTTCATAACATCTGACAATCCTGTTGTTGCATACAACATTGCAGCCCAAAGCCTTCGAGGGGCAAGTCACAGGGGCGCGCAATCTGCGGGGGTCATCCTGTATGTACCTGTGTCCACATATAAAGCTTTGCTACTCTACGACAAAACTATCTATCAAGTTTTCACTACAAACGGCTGTGTTGTACCAATTACTGACATTCAAAGCGTGAATCAGTTAAACTCGATGATAGTAGTAAATTCGGCTCAATGTCTATACGCTGACAAAAGCCAGTTAAATACCGCTATAGTTATTGGCAAAAGATATGCTTCACGCCGCGAACAGCGTCAAATGGTTATAACTCAATCGGCGAATAAGCACGATGAACGCAGACATCTACTTCATACCTACGAATTCTTTCCTGATTTGGGGATAAATCTGCCTTTCGTTAGGATCAAGAGGATAAAAAATATAGAGAAGGCTTTACGCGGAAGAAGAGGTAAGCCGCCGCCTATTTACCATCCCACAGGGAGTAAAACGACTTTATACAGCATCATAGACGAAAAACGAGCCGATTTGTAGTTGTGTCATTTGACACAAAAGAAGGCTTTCTCGCATGGCAACCACCGCTGCCAGCCCGCGCCGCCGTCACCCGAAGGGGCGCAACGAAGCGCACGCGCAGAGGAGCAGGGCAGCGCCCTTGACGGCGGTGAGGGCTGGCGGCATTCTGCCGGACAGCGGGAAACCTTTTACCGACCTTTCCGCTATGGAAGCGGCCCATCAGCGGCGGTTTTGCTTGCGAACGAAGTCATGTCGGCATAGTACAGGCCGCGCTCGCGCAGCGACACCCAGCGGCCTTTGTCGCCCAGTACGACGTGATCCACCACGGAGATACCGAGAAGTTCCCCGGCCTCGCCCAGCCGCCGTGTTACGGCCACATCTTCACCCGACGGCGTGGGATCACCTGACGGGTGATTATGGGCAAGCAGAACGCTTGCGGCGTTGGCAAGAATTGCCGGTTTGAACACTTCGCGCGGATGCACGAGGGCAGAAAACAAATCGCCTATGCTGATGGTGCTAATCCCGATGGCGCGGTTTTTGGCGTCGAGCATCAGGATGACGAAATGCTCCCGATCCGCGCCCGACAGAAACGGATTAAGCAAATTGGCGGCTTGGCGCGGGCTTGAGATAATCGGGCCGTCTTTGAGGCCAACCGCCCCGGTTCGCACGAGTTTTATCGCATACACGGGCGCGTAATCGGCGAGCAGGCCCGCGCCCGTTTCATGGACGACGGGCGCGGCCTGCGGGGCCTGATCCGGCGCGGCCAGCAGGGCAGAAAAATCGGTTTGCGCGGCGCAGGAACACGCAGCGCGTTTGCGGCGAGGCATATCAGAACCCCGGCGCGGGACGGGCCGCTTTAATTGTTTTAGTGGCTGCCGGGGCCGCTGGCAGCGGCAGGGCTTGGAATTGATGAACCGCGAAGTAGATGTGCTTGCAGATATGATGGAGGCTGAAAAACGGACAGGAGCAGCGCCCTTCTTCGCAACCGGGATACGCGCCGGGCAGGTACACGTCGTAGCACTTGCCTAATGGACTGGTGACACAGCCGCCGTGCCAGTGAAAAATGCCGTCAGGCCGGAAGGTGTAGCCCTGCCGGATCATGGGCTTGGCGTTTTTCCACGCCGTCGATACGGCCCCGCCGCTTAGTTCATAGCCCGCGTTGCTGGCGGGCGACCCCGTGCCGGTAAACACAGTTTCCCACGCGGAATCGCTCGGCGTTTCTTCGGCGGCTTGCTGCGCCGCCGTTTCCGCGCCGGTCGCGCGTTTACTTCTTGCCGTTCGTGCCGCCGTCATAGGCAACAAGATAGGGTGGCGGAGCGCGAACGCAAAGAAAAAGCGACCCGGTTTTTATTTCGCTTGTTTCGCGCCGTTAGCGGATTTGGACGGGCGTGCTGTGAACATCAACTACCAACATTACGGCGATGTAAATAATTTGGGTGGGTTAGAAAAAATCGAAGACGCGGTTACAAGCGGTGTCGTGACCGGACTTAGGACGACGCGCGGGTAAAAAGAGATATGAGCGATTCAAAATTTGTCGTACCGCCCGGGCCTGTCAGTTTCGACGCGCGGCTGGCCGTGGCGCTTGGGGAGCAGGGTGTAGACGTGCTTCAATTCAATGCGCCCGACGTGCCCGGCGCGTTCGTTATGGCCGTTCACGAACCGGCACTCAAGGCAGGCGCACTTTTCAGCTTAGGCAACGTAACTCGACCCTGCGTTCTGTATTTGTGGGCGAAAGAAACACCGGACGAAAAGCGAACGATCTTCGTCGTTCGCCGCGCCCGTGAAAAGGTCGATTACAAAGCTCTGCGGCTCGCCTTTGCGAAAACCGGGCCGAACGAAGCCGCTCCAGTCAGAAGGCTTGAGGGCACAACAGATAGCCTCCAGATCGTGGCGGAACTCCCTTCGGTTCTGGCTCCCATGAGCAGGCGCAAGCGATAAGACAGGCCCGCAAAGGTTGGCGCGTTCATATCGACGGTGACACTTGTGTTTGAAGAGTCGGCGCGGCTCGAGGAGATCGCACTCGGCATCTTGAGCGAAAGCGGCGAACTGCTAATGAAGGCCGAATAAAAAACCGCCCGGCGAACAAATATGCCGGGCGGTTTCTGTATGCTTTTTAGCGGCTCATCAAATGCTGAATGGCTTGCATGATGAAAACCAGTGCATACACGATAAAGACTGCATGATAAAGATGGGCGAGCATCTTTTCCCAATCAATCGGCGGTCGAGGCGGTCGGGGCCTTTCGGCAGGAACGCCCTTGACGTGATATGGCATAATATAAACCTCTGCGCCGCAGATTGCTTTGCAGGCTCCACCTGCGGCGCGTGTTAGGGCGCTTTCCGACGCCCGACTATTGGCACACTCCCTGTGCCGTGGGTTTCGCCGGTGGGCATTGGTAGTGTCCACCGGCAAATCTTTTTGTCCCTAAAAACAAAAAAGCTTATCCTTCAAGAAGAAGAATAAGCTTAATGATAATCGTATGTTGTAGCTTAAGATATATCATGTTGACACACTATTCCTGCCTATTTCGGTGTTAAGTTGAGAATATTTTTTACCGATTTTTTGAAAACTATCAGTAGTTTATTTTAAGCTGAAATATCAACAAGCCAAAGCCGCCCAGCGCATTTCTGCCTGCCGACCATTCTTGCTTCATTTTGGGCAATCTGATGCCCTCAGCGACGCTTTTTGCCGGTTCCTTACGTCTATTCTTATGAGGCCCGAATCGGTGGGCCATTTACACCCGTACAAGCAAAGGCAAATCGATGGTTGTTCCTCCTATGCCCGAAAAAACTAAAGCAACCGTGTCCGACATCGTTGCTGCAATACGCCATTGCGACGAACAAATTAAGATGGCAACGGCAGTCAAGCCACCTGATATGCAGACAATCGAAAAAATGAACAAAAACCGATCCAAGTGGACTTCGGCTTTCCAAAAGGCTACAGATAATTTGTAGGTCAATCAACAAAGCGAAACCAGTCTAAGCGTGCATATTAGTTGCATCTGGGCCGGTTTCGCTTTGTTTTGGGCAATCTGAATTCATTTGAGCGGTGCTTTTCGGCGGTCTGCGTTCCCCTTTTACAATGCCCTGCGGAGTGTTTCAGGTGAAAGGTAGAAATTTCTATGCCAAACCCACATCTTCAAAAGTATGCTGACCGCTTCAAAGAACTGATTTCCGAGGGCGAAGCCCTGTCTAAAGGTTGTCAGCGTGCGACGAGAATATGGGATGTTGAAATAGGCAGTAACGGGAGCGGCAACTGGGACACCGCAGCGGTTTTTGCATGGGTGACAAAATCTACTCACGCTATCAACGCTGTTTTTGGCTCAACTTCAAGCCACTTTAATCTTTTCACGAGAAGTACCGCAGTCAACCCGTTCTGCAAAGGGCCGATTGATTCGGGGACAGGTTGCCTGCGAGCGGCATTAAGCGACTTGGAAGGCGGCTTTGTCAAAGGCCAAGAATTTGCCATAGCGAGCGGAGTCTTCGCCAACGTTCTGGAGCAAGCAAAGTACCTAAACGATCACCATTTCAAAGACCCTGCGGCGGTTCTCATGCGTGTCGTGTTGGAAGATGCGCTGAAACGTATGACGCGCGAAGAAGGCCTCGATGACACGCTGAAAGCGGCTATGCTCAATCAAAACTTGTGGAAAGCAGAGCGTTATAATCAGCCTCAATGGAACATGATCAGCGCGTGGCTTACCATCGGCAACAAAGCTGCCCACGGTGAATTTGGAGAGTACAACGAAGCCGACGTACAAACAGCCATTAGTGGAGTTGAGCAGTTTTTGGCGACCCACTTCAACTAAAAACATCGTGGCCTCAGTGCATTTGGTTTTGTCTTGTTCGGCGTGATTTAAGCGATGTTTTGCGGCGGCCTGCATTCCCCTTTGGTTGCGCTCTGCGGAGTGTTTAGCGTGTCGCCACGCGACAAATACCCCAGAAAGGAGCAAGGTGCAAAATGATTGCAGCCCCTTTGAAACCAGACGAAGAAACGAAAAAGCAGAGATTACTCAGTAGCTTTACCGGTTCTACCGTAGACATTCGTTTGGTTGACGAAGTTGGATTTACCGGCAAGGTTACCCGAACTACCGATGGCTTTCTATGCTGTGAAACTGTACTTTCACCCGGTCAACCGGCAGTAGAACGCCTCATACCGTGGTCAAGCGTCGTCTACATTCAAAAAGTAGCCAGCTAATCGACGCGGCAACGGAAAACCGGCCCGGATGCAGAATGCGCCCGGGCCGGTTTCGTTTGCGCTTTGCCGCAACGGTTGCCACGACCGGCCCGCCGCACTATGTTTTGGCGCATGAGCAAAACAAGCGGCGCGGCTGATGAAATGGTGATCTATGAGGGCAAGCGCAGCCCGAACGGCGACGTTGTGGTGACGCGGCGCACCCATAACGCAGGCGGAACCGCAACACGGGAGCGGGCATTATCTCCGCGCTTTGATTTGCGGAACCATTCGCCGACGGGCTTTGAATGGGGCTACGGCGGCAGCGGCCCCGCCCAGCTTGCGCTCGCCTTGCTTGCCGACGCTTTGAACGACGCCGAGCAAGCCCTTTTGCTATATCAAAACTTCAAGTGGAAAACAGTCGCGCTTTTCCCGACCGAGGGCTGGCAGATGAGCCGTGACGAGGTGCAACGCATCGTGCGCGTTTTGCAGGCCGAGAAAGCCCATCAAACCGCGCCTTATGAAGCCGAGGCGCAGGCGATCATTACCGCACCCGCGCCATAAAGGATCTCTACAAAACTTGCCTGTCGGCCTGCTCGAACTGCCACAGATAGGCGAGATCAAGAGCTTTTTGCAGAACAGGCAGGTCGTCACGGCTGAAGCTGTCGGACTGCTGCCAGTTTCCGCTTGCATCTTTGTAGAGGCGGCTGACTGTGGTGTTATAAAATTCGCCATGTTCGCCGTAATTTGCCCAAAGCGTGGCTTTGATACAGCCCAAGCGCACTTCAAAGGCGGGCTTTTGTTTTGGATCAGCGGGCGAGGGAGCGTCGTTCATGCAAGAAATGTAGCCCTTTTCACCAGT
>CAXTBP010000034.1:0-24813 GCA_964241985.1 uncultured Armatimonadaceae bacterium
CGCTGCCATGTCCGGGCCCGTTGCCGCTAGCATCGTAGGCGGTTTGACACCCCATAGGAGCGGCCAAGTTGGAAATGAGGCTTGCCCCGGTGAGAATGTTCACATCGGCGAGCGTAACGGCGGTATTATTTCGCACCGTGAAGTTGTAATTGAAGAAACCACCGCTTTGCGTAAAAAACGCGGTTACCTGCTGGGCATGCGCCGCTTGGGGCATGAGCAGCAAAGCGGTCGCACCGCACCCGGCGACAAGAAAAACGCACAGCTTGCCGCGCACCCTTTGTATTGGTGAAAATAAGGTCATCGTATGCACACACTCCTCCATACGATGCCGAAAGATTGGGGTGGCATCGCGTTCATCTATGAGTATGGGCGGGTGGACTGCTCAATTACCAGTCCAAAAACTATTCACTTTCCGGCCATTTTGTCAGGAAGTTCATCCTTCTGCAAAAAATTCCCAAAAAAGCAAGCGGAAATACAAAGATTTGTAACGAGAAGGTCTTTCCGTCAAAGCCGATAGGAACGTCAAAATGAGCAGTTCGACCGTCTTATGTTGCGAAAAATGAGCAGTTTAGCCGAATTTTCGGGTCGGGTACATTCGGCGTATCACCACTTTGTGCGTTTAACAAAAGGAAAATCCTGATTATGGATAGCGATATTTTTTCCGACGATACCGACACAATGTCCAGTCGGCGCGAGTTTTTGACCCGCATGACGGCGGCGGGATTAGGCGCGGCGGCACTTAGCCTTTTGGGTAACGCGGCCCCGGCGCAGGCGTCGGGAACACCGCTACTCGATATTGTCAATGTGCCCGACAATTCCAAATTTCCCGGCATTCCGGGGCGCAGCATCAGCGAGCGGGTTATCAACTACGCACTCGCACTCGAAACCCTCGAAGCCGACATCTACCGGCAAGCGCTGAACGCCGCGTCCGGCAAGCCACTCGAAACGCCGCTTCCCGCCGATACGTCCGGCTACGCAGGCTACACCATGACCGTGTCCGGCGAAGGCGTTGTGCACCCCGAGGAAGGCTTTTTGTATTTGCAGCAGTTCGCGCCTGTCGAGGCCGCGCACCGCGACTATTTGCGCGAGGTATGTCGGGCGAATAAATGGACGCCTATCGCGCCCAACCCGGGCGGCTATAAAGCGCCGTTCGGCGGCGACTTGCGCTCCATTTTGGAAGTCATACGCACCCTCGAAGAAACCGGCGTCCGGGGCTATCTGGGCGCGGCGGGCTTCATCACGGACTTTAAGTTGATTCAAGCCGGGGCGGCCATCTACTCAACTGAGTGCCGCCATTCGGCGGCGATCAATTACGCCCTCGGAATTGACATTGGCCCCGCCAAACAGCGATTGGACAGTCAGGCCGCCTACAAACAGCACGGCAACAACAACTTTGAGTATTTTCTGACGCCCGAACAGGTGCTGGCTAAAGCCAAACCGTTTTTTGCCTAAGCGTCGTTTTCGCCGTTCATGGCGAAACCTTATCGTAACCACATCGTAACAACAAGAAAACCCACGAAATGAACACGCTTTTTGCAAACCAAGATTCCGCGCCGCCCACTACGGGTACGCGCCCGCCACTGACTTTCAAGGACATCAAACGCCCGCGCATCTTGAACCTGCCGGGCCTCAAACTCGGCGACGACATTCACGTCCTCAACTACGCCCTCGTTTTGGAAGATTTGGAATCTGACCTCTATATTCAGGCGATTCTGCGCTTGACCACGGGCGGCATGAATGAGGTCGGCAAAACCATTCCCGGCTTGGGCGTAAGCAATATGGAACCCGATGTCGCCTATCTGCGCGAGTTCGCCGAGGTTGAGGCCGAGCACCGCGATTTTATCCGTGGCTCGCTTCATGAACTGAACCCCGGCCTGACGGATATGACGCCGTTCAAGCACGATTTCGGGATTGAAAGCAAAAGCCGCGAAGAAGTGCTTGCCCTCGTTTTGACGGCGGAGACACTGGGCGTATCCGCGTATCTGGGCGCGATCCCATACCTGAAAACACGGCAGTTTGTGACCGCAGCGGCGGCGATTTTGGGAACCGAAGCCCGTCACACAACGGCCATTACCATTGTGCAAAATAAACTATTCAACGGCGGAAGCGCCAAGCCCGCCGCGCCGCTCGCAGGCGACAATCACGGGGCCGATATGCCGATGGAACCGGACGCCGTTTTGGCAGCTGTATCGCCCTTTATCGTTCGCTCGTAACCGTGCGTAAAGGAAATCCAAATTATGAAACGAACCCAGTCCCTTTTGCTTTCCGCTGCTATGGCAAGCATTCTGCTTTCTACAGTTGCCGCCCGCGCAGTATGGAGCGAAACGCCCGCCATATCCAAACAGCAGCCCAACCAGCCGCCCATGATGGCGTCGAGCACGTTGCGCCCACCCCTCGATGAACCGCTGGATTACAGCAAACTGTTCAACATCACCTACGATTACAATGACATCGTCAAAGCCAAAGCCGCTAAACTGAGCGATGACGACGTGGCCCGCGCTTTGCGAATTGCCCGCGCGCGGCACGTGCCGTTTAGCAGCGTAGTCGCCGCTGTTGGGCGAGGCGAATCGTTTGCAAGCGTCGCGCACGGAACGAATTTGTCTCATCTGGAAAAAGAAAAAGACGAAATCGCCGCATTTGAATCCGCTTACTTTTCGTCGGGCTGGATCGCCCAGCGGCGAAACAACATCGACTATCTGCTGGCGAAAGCCGCGCAGGACGCCGAAATGGCGAAGAAGCGCAAATAACGATTGTATTATGGAAATCAGCCGAAGCGGAAACGCGCATTTAGTTTCCGCTTCGGCTGATTTCTTTGTCCCAAAGCGCGGCGGAAAGCGCGGCGATTCCTTCGGCAAGGTGGCGACGATACGTGCTGAACGGCAACCCTAATCGGTCGGCGGCGGCGTCTTGTGTCGCGGCAGGTGTTAGGTACGTATGGCGCAATGCCAAATAGGCGCGCTTCCTTTGTACGCCGGGCCGATTGAGCGATTCCGCCGTGTCATGGAGCAGTTTTTTGAGCGCGTCCGGCGAAGCAAGCGCGCCCGTTCCTCTGTTTTCGTCATAAGCCGTTGCAGCAAAAAGATGGGAGCGCAGCAAAAGATTAGCGCGGAGTTTTTCCGGCTGGTTCAGATGGCGCAACGCATCCTGAACGGCAATGGCAAACTGTACCTCCGTCAAGGTGGCATAGGTGTCTGCGACCTGCGCGGACGTTTTCTTTTCATGTGCGGACGGCGCGGCTGTTTCCTCGGTTCCGCCTCGCTCCGTTTCTTTTCCGGCAATGGTTTCCAGCCACCGAGAAAGCGGCGCGCGCCGCCAATCCCGCCCAAAAATCGCACCGGTCTTGTCGCCAATCGGATAGTTTGCAACGAACGGGATTTCGGCGTAATCGAAAACCGCCTGCCATGCTTGCGGATCGGAACAGCAAAAGAAGGTGTACGCCAATCGCTGACCGCTCGTCAAAAAATGGCGCAGAATGTGCACGATAAGCAGGCTTTGCAGCGGTGATGCCGCCTCTGTCGTGTTCGGCGCGATCCAAAACCGTAAACACGTCGCCCCCTCGTTTTCCCGCAGTGGGCTGGTCGCTTTGATATGGTTTGCAATGATCTGCGCGGCGGGATCGGCGGCAAAGTCGGCCTCGCAAACGTTGTGAAGACCCAGCATGGTGAAAAAGGCAACGGGTTCTTGTTCTTTGGCACGGCTTGCTCCGTTGGCCCGAAACACGACGGTCGCGTCGGGCTGTGTTTGGAGCCAATATCGCGCCGCTTGTGCCGCATCCGTTCCTTCGTGCGTGGCAACCATTTTCACTATCGGCTCGATGTCATTGTCGTTAAGACGGTCGGCAAAAACTTCCGAGGTTTCCTGCCAAGTGAATGCGGCGCGGACAATGGGGCTGTCCCGGTGCAAAAAAACGCAATCGTAAAGGGAACGTTTTTGCGCCGTTTCGCCGCTTGCCTGCTGCAACTGATGCACGTAATGTGCGCGGGCGCGATGGTGTAGTTCGGAATACCAATCGGGGTCGCGCCAGCGCAAATCGGCAAGCAAGGCTTCGCGGGCGATGTCGTGCAAAAACAAGCCCGATGGCCCGGCGTCCACAAAGGATAGGCTGCGCAGCCAAACGAAAAGCGAGCGCGCGTCTTCGTCTGTAAACGATACGCCGGGTTCCGGCTCCGAAGTTGCGGGAAACAGTATTTCCCGAAGCAGCGTTTCGTTGGTTACCCGCAGCACGGCGCATACTTCAAGGGCGCTTTTTCGCAAACCGCGCGGCGTTTCGGCCATGAAGCGTTTGAGCAGGGTATCCACGACTTCCGGCGAGGCCATTTTATCGGCGAAAAGCGAGAGTTCAGCAACGTGCGGAAGGCTACCGTGCAGATCGGCAAGCAGCGACAATGCAAGCGGATGGCCGTGGGTAAAGTCGATGGCAGCGGCTTGGTTGTCAAGGGGAAACGTGCGCCGCTCAAGATACGCGCGGCTTTCATCGCGGCTGAAATTTTGCAAACCTATCGAGCGCAGAACCGAGTGCCAACTGGAATCCAGCGGCCATGCGATTTGCGGGCTTTGCCTGCCCGCCGTAATGAGAAGCACATTGGTGGAAAGCTGCGGCAAAAAAACATCGCGGAACCAAACCTGCATTCCATCCAGCAACTCGAACGTATCCAGAAGCACGACTCGACGTTCCACCGACGCACCCAAAAAAGCGACGGGGTCGGCATGGAGTGGCAGTTCCAGCGCGGTTCGGAGCGTATCAAGAAAAACTATCGGTGTGGGTTCGATATTTCGGGCGTCTAAATGCAAAGGTAGGGCATCGCAGTCTCGGCACAGTTCCGCGAACGATTGCAAAAGCGTTGTTTTTCCCACGCCGCCCGGCCCGTGTAAATATAGAAGGGAAAAAGGAAATGCGGACGATAAAAGCGCAGAGCGCAATAATTCCAGTTCGGCGTCTCGTCCGACAAACTGCCGCTTGCGCTCTGCCACGATACGCTGCCCGATCTTCATTTGCATCCGCCCCGTTCGTACCCAAATGCTATGTGACACAATTTAGTGTTTTGGGAAGACTCATCTATCTATGATAGCACCTGTACCATTGTGAGAACTATACCAATTTGTAAGGCCTATCCCTAATCGAGTCACTATAAGGAGTGGTTATCTCCCCTCAACCCTACGTGCCGTTCACGTGGATTCGATTTCAATGGTGTGGAGCGTTCCTGAAATGGCAAGAACGATCATGCCGTCGCGTTCGGGGCGGACGCTGGCGTATTCGTAGGTCGCCGATGCTGTCGCGGGGGTCGCTTTTACGGCGCGGCGCGTGGGGGAACGCTGCTGTCCATTGATTGCGATGGCGAGGTCGCTCTCTGAAGCGAAGCGCAGGCGAACGGTGTAGGCGCGATTGCTGGGCAGCATCGGCAGCGGAATGGCGTAGGTAAACGTGCCGTGGCGCTCGGATTGGTCGTCCTGCGAAACGGCGGCTCCGCCCGAAAAGAAGCAGTCGCCGACGAACGCGCCATCAGCGGTGTTATCGCCGCCGCAGTGGATGCGGATTGCAGTCTGCCGACTGCCTGCCGTGTTTGCGGCGAGGGCGGGATAGGGCGAGAAAGCAAACGGCAGGTCGGCGGGAGCGATGGCGCGTTCTTTGGGGAACGCGCCCATGTCGAATTCAATGGTTCCACCGGAGGCAAGATCCGCGTGGGCGAGCGTCAGCGCGGAGTGGGATTTTCCGTTGACCTTGACGCCGTTGACGTACACATTTTCGCGCGACGTATGCGGAGCGCGCAGCGTGAGTGTCTTGCCGTTTGTCAGATGAATGCGCGCTTCGCGGTACAGCGGCGATGCAATGACATACGATGGGTGGCCGACACACGACGGGAAAATTCCCAGCGCGGCCAAAACGTACCACGCCCCCATTTCGCCGTTGTCCTCGTCGCCGGGAAAGTCGTCGGGGCCATAGCAAAGGGTGGCGACGCGGCGCATCCAGTAGGCCGTTTTCCACGGGCAACCGGCGGCGGCAAAAAGCGGCAAAACTTGATGAACGGGCTGATTGCCCTGAGCGTACTGCCCAAACGGAAAGGCGGCCATTTCCCGCATCTCGTGAATCACGCCCCACGGGCCGCCGGGTTTATAGGTAGATGGCTGGAGCAGCATCCGATCCAGTTTCGCCAGAAACGGCTTTTGCCCGCCCATCAGCGTCATCAAGCCCGCCGGGTCGTGCGGGACGGCCCATGTCCAGTGCCACGCCGCGCCTTCCGTGTAGGCGTCGCTCCACGTGTGGGGGTCAAACGGCGTCTTCCACGTGCCGTCGGCGTTTTTGGCCTGCATGAATCCGGTTTGCGCATTGTACAGGTTTCGGTAGTTTTGCGCACGTTTGGACAGGAGCGCGTCGTCGTCGGTTTTACCCAGCGCGCGGGCCGCGAGCGCGATGCAGGCGTCGTCGTAGGCGTAGTCCAGCGAATTGGAAACGGTGTTCGGGCGGAAACCGTTGTCCATGTATTCTTTGAGTTGCTGTCGCCCTTCAAACACAAACTTACCGGGTTCGGTGAATGCGTTCTTGCGGGCGGCTGCATACGCCACTTCCCGGTCGAAGCCGGGAATATTTTTGCAAATGGCGTCGGCGATAATGGCATCGCTGTGCGTCCCGCCCATGCCCCCGCGCGTTCCCGGCGACGGCCACTGCGGCAGCCATCCCCCTTCGCGGTAGGCGTTCAAGAACCCCTCGATCATCTCACCGAAGCGCGTCGGTTGAATCAGCGAAAGAAGCGGATATAGGGTGTGGTAGCCGTCCCACAAGCCCGTATCGCCGTACAAAACGCCCTCGTGGACTTTGCCATCGTAAGGGCTGTAATGGATTGGCTTGCCGTTTACTGCGTCCGGTTCATGGAGCATTCGCGGAAACAAATGCGCACGGTACAAACAGCTATAAAAAATCCGCCGTTCGCGGTCTTGGACGCTCGCACCAAGTTCAATAATGCTAAGCGTTGCATTCCACGTCCGCTCGCCTGCGGCCCGCACCTCGTCAAAGGTCGCGCCCCCGACTTCCCGCTTGAGGTTGCTTTTTGCCTGCTCGACGCTGATAAACGAGGTCGCGACGCGCATCGTGACGGTCGTTGGCCCGGCGAACTCGGCAGAGATCCCCACTTCCTGCTTTTTGTCTTTGGCTTCGAGCGTGGTCACGCCCGGTTCGGGCTGATGATTGTTTAGAACCGTCGTCGATGTGAACGGTGTGTCGAACTCGGCGTAGAAATAACCGGCGAAATTATCGGGCGCTCCCCCAGCTTTATTGCGCGAGAAACCGGAAAGCGATTTGTTATCCGCGCCGACCTCGACCTGCGAGTGGGTATCGATAAGAACGCGCGCCTTGCCCGGCTGGGGAAACGTGAACCGAAAGATGGCGCATCGCTCGGTCGGCGTCAACTCGGTGCGAATGCCGCTTTGGGCGAACGCTATCGTTTGATAGTGCGGGTGTACCTCAAAGTCGGCCAAACGATATGCGGCGGCGCGGGCGTCGGGAGCGTAGACCGACTCGCCCGCCTGCGGCATAACGGTGAAATAGCCGTAGTCGCCGATCCACGGGCTGGGCTGACGGGTCGCACGGATGCCCTGCGTTTTGCCTGCGTTCGGATCGAAATACCAACCGCCGTTTTCGCTGGTTTGCAAACTCCAATAGGTCATCCCAAACGGAAGGCCGACGAGGGGAAGCGTGTTGCCGCGCGAAAACTCGAACTTGGAGGTGGTTCCTTGCAGCGGGTTGACGAACGCGACGAGATTGGGCGCTTCGCGCGCGGCGGCGCGAAAAGGCCGCGCGGCTAAACCGTAGGCCTCGCCGAGGCGGGCGGCTCCCGCAAGGAGCACAAGCCGCTGTAAAAGCTGGCGGCGGGAAAGGCTACTGACTTCTCTGTCTGACATATCTTCTTTACTTCCGGTTTAGTTTACAAGAAGTAGGAGCAAGAAAACCACTCCATTTGTCAGGAGGCTTTTGCCTTCGGGCCGGGGCGTTTGGCAGCTTTGAACATCGGTCTACGGGTTCTCGGTTTAGAAAAAAGGCTTGGGTTCAAAAAGAACCCAAGCCCGTCAAGCGGTAAACGAGCGTGCTTACTTGCCGCTTACACCATTGCGCCAAAAGTAGTAGTAGCGGACGCCGTTAATCGTCGCGTTGGCTCCCGTCGTATCGCCGTTGACGTTTTTGCCGCGCTTGAACCATTTGGCGTGCCCGTCCGCAAAAGCGTAGACCGCGCCCTCGCTGTGCCGTCGCGTGACGCCGTTATTGGTAGGGTTCGTACCGTTGCTTGTTCCATTGGCGTCATAGGAATCGCCAACCGTTGGCGTTGCCCCACCAATGTCGATGGTGGAATCGAAGTTCTGGCCCTCGCTGCGACTGCGGCGCTCGCCGAACATGATGGTTTCTGCCGGAGCCTTGCATTCCGATAGCGGCACGGGGTCAGACGTGGGTGTTCTGTCCCCGCCTTGAAACAAACCCCAGCCCGCACCGTTTGATGTGCCGACTCCGGTCGGATAGTAGCTAACGAAGATAAATCGATCTGCCCCTGACGCGGGCAAATTGTTGGAATCGGCCAATATCGTAAACCGCCCGGTGGGAGAATTGAAGTCGGTGTCGTCATTAGGGCAATGCAACACACCACTGTTCTTGACATAGGGCAGGGTTCGCTCAAACAAGGACAGGCGATAGTTGGGCTTACCATTTGCATCGGTAGTCGTGTCGGGCGCTCCGTTGGGGGGCAAGGTTTCATCATAGTCCTGCGAGTACATGATAATCCCGAGGCCGAGCTGCTTTTGATTGCTCAAACACGCGGTTTGCCGGGCCTTTTCGCGGGCTTGGGCAAAGACCGGGAACATGATCGCCGCTAAAATGGCGATAATTGCGATAACGACAAGCAGTTCAATGAGCGTAAAGCCCGCCCCGGGCTGGGAGCCATTTCGCTTGTTTCGGAAATTAGAAAAGGTCATCTTTGGTTGTTCCTTTGCAAACAGTGCAATACAGAGTGACGTGCGTTAGGTTAACGTTGGGTTGGCGGACGCTGCCGCGTCCGCGCTGCGATGGCTCGACGCCCGAACGGCGAGCCGCATGGGAAAACTGCGGTGTTGCGGCGCGGGCGCTTCGTCTTCTTTTTCGGATTCGATGCGCGCGCGAAGCAGCGCGACCGCTGCGCGGCACATTTCTTCGAGCGGAAAAATAAGGCTGGAAAGCGGGACATCCATTTGCGCGGCGAGCGGCAGCCCGTCGCAGCCGACGAGGGCGATGTCTTCGGGAACCCGAAGCCCGGCCCGCCGTAGTCCGAGGAGCGCGCCGATTGCGGTCAGATCGTTGAAGCAAAACAAGGCGTCGGGGCGAAACTTGGGGTCGAGCCGCGCGATTTCTTCGGCCCGCAAACAGGCCGCCTCGGGAGACAAACCATCCCCGGCGAAAGAATACACCGAAATGAGCAGCCCTGTCCGTCGGCTCATTTCGCGGCAGGCTCCGGGACGGGGATCGCCCGTGCTGTCCAGCGATGACTGCGGGGCAAGATACCCGATTTTTCGCCGTCCCTGCGCGATGAGATGCTCCAACGCATCGAGGACACCGGTGGCAAGCGAAGCGTCAATGCTGTCGTAGCCGGGGATTTTTTGCCCCAAAACCACGACACTGCGTTCTGATGTCGTTTGGGAAAGCCACGTGCGAATTTCGGTATCGGTTTCACTCCAAACAATGAGACCATCGACTTGGCGCGATACGAGGGCTTGCAGGTGGTGCATATCGCTGAACTCGCTCTGACGGCGCATCGCAAGGACGCTGTCATATCCTGCGTCTTGGAGCGCGGCGGTGCAAAGGGAAGTCAAGCGCGCAAAAAACGGATTTTCTAAATCGCCGACAAGAAGGCCGACCACGTTGCTGCGGCGGGTGCGCAACTGCTGGGCAGCGCGATTGGGTTCGTAGCCCAAATCGGCGGCGACCTGCAAAACGCGCTGGCGAGTGTCTTCGGAAACGCGCGTGCCCCCGCGCGCGCCATTTAGAATCGTCGAAACGGTTCCATGATGCACCTTTGCCTGCCGTGCTATTTCGCGGATGGTCGTTTTCACGCTGGAGTGTTTAACCAAACCTTTCACAAACGCTGTGAACAAACAATGTGAACGAACGTGTGTTCAAATCAATTCTACACCGGCCTTTTTTGTCTGTCAACAAAAAAGGGGGGGCGGGTTTAGGTATTTTGCGCCCAGCGTCGGCACACGAGGTTGGTTACTTCGCCGCGCACGGCCACGGCGGCGGCGTAACCGGAACACGGGGTGAACGTTTCGACGTTCCACTGCGCCTCGCTTGCTGAGAGCTTGGGGTTCAGCGCAGCCGCAAGCCCGGTTCCGACGGCTTTGGCGCGGGCCTCCTTGATCGTCCAAAAGCGAAACCACGCCTCGGGCAGTTCGTTTGGCGGCAGATTGTCAAAGCCCGCTTGTTCGGATGGCGAAAGAAACCGGCGGATAAGCGGGCGACAATCGAAATCCGGTGCGACGCGCTCCAAATCAACGCCTACGGGCCGGTTTTGCGTAACCGCCAAAAGCGCTTGATCGTCGGAATGGGAAAGATTGAACTGGATTTCGTTCGGGTTTTTGTCGGCGAACAGTGCCGGTTTCCCGTGCGGGTTGTAGTCGAAACGCACGGCGCGCGGATCGGCGTTCGTGTACGCGCCCAAAAGCGTCCGAAGAAATCCCCGCGCCATCACGAAGCGGTCACGATCCACCGGTTGTAGAAAACGCGCGGCCCGTTCCCGTTCGTCCCTGCTTAAAAGCGCGGCGTATTCGTCGATTTCGCGGGCCGAACCATTTAGCGCGGCAAGCCACAAATGCACGTCGCCCGTTTCAAGCGGCGCGGGCGGATTTTGAACCGGCCAATCGCACCGCAGGCGACGGTCGCCCACGTTTACGCCCGCGTAGTGGGGAAAAAATCGCACAAGTGCCGAACGACTTGAAAAAGCATTTGGTCGCGGGCCGCTTTGAGCGTAAACGTGTGATCCCCCTCCGCAATGATTTCTATGGTGGGCCGATGGGCCGCGCGGATTTTTCGCCCGTTGTTTCCAATATGAGCGGTTGTTATTTCGACGCCGTGATCGCCCTCAGCGAGCACAAACAACGTGCGCGTTCCGCGCTCCGCCGTTTGACGCAACGTGCGACAAACGGACGTTTCGTACAATCGCCCGTGACGCACGAGCGAGCCGAGATTTTTTGCATGGAGCCGGGCGCGGGCGACAAACCGCTTGCGGAGCGCGCCCGCAATTCCTTTGACATCGATTTGACCGAGCAGCAAGCGTTTCACCGTTCCGCCATTGGGAAGGGTCGAAAAATACACATTGGTCGGCTTGTAGTTTTGCATGGAGCGGACGATATGCACCTCGACCGAATCGCCCTCATGCCATTCGAGGGCTTGCACATTCAGCAAAACTTGGGCCGAAACCCGCGCGTCTTTGGCGGCGACTTGGTAGGCGATATAGGCCCCGGAGCAAAGCCCGACGAGAACGAATTTTTCGCTTTGAAGCCGCTGGGATAAATCGTCCAGCGTTGCGGGTACGTCGTCGCGCGCGGTTTCGGAATAAATACTGTCCCGCCCCGTCGCGCTTCCCTGTACGCTGTCGCCGACCCCGGTCACATCCAAGCGGAAAACCGAAAAGCCCTGCGTTGCGAGGGCGCGAGCGAGCGTGACATACATTCGGCCCGGCCCGATGTGCGGGTTCGCGCCGACCGACAGTAAAACCACCGTCGTTTTGCTGCGGGGCGTGCGCTGGCACGGGTGCGTCAAAATCCCGAAGGAGCCGTTATGCAGTACGGGTTCCTCGAAATACCCCTCCGCTTCCAAACGCGCGCGCTGCGGCAGCAGGGAACGCGACGGGGTGAGGCGCGCCGCGCGGGGCGTGGTGGTACGCTCGCGATTCAGCCAGTCGATAATCTCAGCAGCCGCCGTTTCCGGCATCTCGGATTCCTTGGTGTCGCGCATCAAGGCGGCATAGCCAAGGCCTTCGGCGGTTGTAACCGTCGTTCCCAGTTCAGTTAGCCGTTTGCCCAGTTTTTTCTCGCCGGGTAAGTCGTCGCGGTCGATGAGCAACGCGCGCGGGGCCAGACGTTGCGACAGTTTGGTCGCATCCAGCGCGCTTAGATCGGTCGCGGTTTCCGTGGTGACGACGAAACCGGCGGTTTCTTCATATTCGGCGGCGGCGGCTTCTCCTTCCCCAGAGGGCTGGGCGGAGGAGGCGCGCAAGGCCCGCATTTCCCGCAGGTAATTGCGCCCGGTCGGACAGGCTCCCCAAAAAACGAGGCCGGACACGTCGTCCCGCTCCGAAGCGACACTTGCGGCAAGGGTCGCGCCCAAACGCATTCCAAACAGGACGGTTTCGCTCGTTTGGCTCGCGCCCTGCAGCGTTTCGATGGCAAAGTGGATGCTTTCGCGCCATGCCTGCACGCGGCCCGGTTCCATGTCGTCGCCAAACGAGTTTCCGGTTCCGTCATAGTCGAAGCGCAAAACCGCATATCCGGCGTGCGCGAGTTCCTCGGCCAAATGGCGGTAAAACGCATACGTGAAAACGGCCTCGTGATGGAGCGGTCGGCACAACACAACCCCGACATGGCGCTCCGCTCCCGCCCGTGGCGCGTGATACCAACCGAACAAACGGCGGCTTGCAGGCCCAAAGTAGAACGGCGCAGGCGTCGGGGCCGACGAGGCCGCATCGGCCCCTTCAAAAACTTTATCCCGCACGTTATAGATTTCGCACATCATGCGTCAGCCGCTTCCTCGCGGGGAACGAGAACGATCCGCGCGCGCTCCTTGCCGTTGGCGGCACTGATCGTGCCATTGAGAGATTTCGGTGTTTTGTCCATTGGTGAAAGAGTTATGGTAACCGGACGATTCGGCTCGATATGAAAAAAATCGTCGCTTGCGTGATAGCCGCGCGCGCCGATGTGAACGGAGTGCGCGAATTTGTCCGCACGAACCACGAGGTCATAGCGACCGCCCGCGCGGAGTTCGGCCTGCGCTTCCAATCCCAAATCGACAGGGGAAGGAAGTTTTTGCCCCTGCGGAAAGAAAAACGCCCGGTTTGTATTCTTCTTTGCCGCGTCGGTTTCCTCCAATACGGCAGCCGTCACATTTTGCACGGGCGGGCCGAAGCGGTAGGCGTATGTCGAATCGACAAAGTGCCCGATGAGTTCGTCTACGCCCCTTTCCCATACGCCGCGAGAAGCCACGGAAACGGACACGATTTTTTCTTGACTTACCTGCCCTTGGCGGTACAGTGTGAGCCGCAGGTTTCCCGCAAACGGGCGCGACCGCTCGTTGACGATGTGAACGCGCAAACCGTTAAGGCCTTCGTCGGAAAAGAAAACCGCAAGCGGGGCGAGGCTTCGTTTGAGATAATAGAAGACGGATTTGGGCTTGCCCCGGTCGTCCAAAATGCCCCAGCCCGCGCCCGGCCACAAGTCTTGAAACCACCAAACGAGCGCGCCCCGACACGGCGACTCCGCCCGACGCCATTCGGCAAAGGTTTGCGCCATGAGTTCGCCGTTGACGATGCGCCCCAGCATCAGATACCGTTCGGAATCGCTGTACAAAGCGGCGAGCGGGTCTTCGTCCAACATCTGCTTGACGTAATAATCCCGCACGTCGTCGAAGTCCCAGCCCAGCGAAACACTGCGCGGCACGCCCGCTTTCCATGAGGGATGCCGCCCCGGCCATTCGCCGCGCGCCAAAAAAGCGTTAACGGCTTGATCGCTGGGAATATTGGCAAACCCCAAGCATTCGGTGGTAAAGCGCACTTGACTGCGGCGGGCGTCGTCCACGGGGCGCAAATACGCGCCCACGCCGTAATAATGCGAAGTGCCTTTATCGACGTGAAACGGCAGCGCCCCACCCCACTGCGACGAGCGCGCCCAAAGTACATCGGGCCGAATCTCGCGGGCGGCGCTGGGCAAAACGTCGGTGAACAGCCCATTGTCCCATTGCTCGCGAGGCAGTCCGTGCATGGCACTTGCGGCCTCGCATTCGCTGTTTCCGCACAAAACCGCAAGGGCGGGATTCAACTGAACCCGATCCAAAAACTGGCGCGCCTCAACTTGGACGGACTGCAAAAAGGCTGCATCGTTTGCGGGATAATCCATCAGGGCGAACGCGAAATCCTGCCACACGGCAATGCCGCGCTCGGCGCAGCCATCGTAAAAGGCGTCGGTCTCGTAAAAGGCGGTTCCCGGCACGCGCAGCATATTCATATTCGCTTCGCGCGCCAAATCGAGGGGCCGGTCGTAATCGCGCGCCTCGCCAATAAGGCGCGCGGCGTCCATTCCTTGCCAGCACGCGCCGCGCCAAAAAACCGGCGTGTCGTTCACGGAAACGGCAAAATCGCCGTTTTCAGTATCGAGGGAAAGGGCGCGAAATCCGGTTTTGCCGTAGTCGATTTCGACCGGCCCCGCGTCCGTGTCTAAATGTATGCGAACCGGATACAGGGCTTGGGTTTCGCCGTGCGTATGCGGCCACCACAGCGAAGCGTCGTCAACGCGGGCCGCGCCGCTTAGGGAAAAATCGCCGTCCGCTTTTTGCGAAACGGTCAGGTTCGCCGATTCCTCGCCGACGTGAAGGGCGGCGTTTCGCACGCGCCCGTCGAGGCTTGCGCCGCGCAGTTCGGCCTGCACGACGCCGGTTGTGCCGTCAAGGGACACGCGAAAATCGCTGCCCTCAATGCGGACAACGCGGTCAAGCACGAGCGATATGGGTTTCCACGGGCCGACCGCGTGAATGGTTCCCGGCTCGTAATGCCACGCGGACATTCGGCCCACAAGCGAGGTTCGCGCCCAGCGCACCTGCTGATTGTCCACCAAATGCGTTTTCCATGCGGGGCGCGGGCGGCGTGCCTCCAAAAACCGATTCAGCGACGCAAAGCGAATGGCTAATTCGTTGCTCGGAAGAAGCAGACCGTTTACATCTACGACGTGCCGCACGAACATATTTTCGGAATGGAGGAGCGGTTCGCCGTTGAGCCACACGTCGGCGAGCGTCGCCAGTCCGTCGAACACGAGGGACGCCCTTGTTTCGTCCGCTTCGCCGATTTGCGGGCCGTCGAAGTGGCGCACATACCATACGTCGAAGTCGTCCGGCGATTGGCGGTCGAGCCGTTTGGAGCCAACCGCACGGAGCGCAGACACGACGGTTCCCGGCGCGCTTCCCGGAACGGACGGCAGGTTCGCGTCACGCAGGCAGGACGGGCAGGTGAACGCCCCCGGATCCGTGACGAAAACGTCCCAATCGCCGGATAAAGGAACCACGGTTTGCGTACTAACGGTGCGCGGGAGAGCCATTGCGGATTACTTGGCCCCACGCAAATCGGAGTCGCCCCCGATCCGTGCATCGAGAAGCGCGAACGCGATTTGCCAATTCGCTTCCATTGCATCGAAAGCGGCGTCACCCTCAAAGGGCTTGTTCCGATTGACGGCGCGGGCGAGTTTGAGCATCAGCATTTTCGCCGCGTCCGAAATGTCATTGAACGCGCGGGCGGCTTCACCTAAGCCCAAATCCTGCTCGACTTGAAGCCACTCAACATACGTCGCGGCGAGCAAAAAGCCGGTTCCCATTTGGCGCAGCGACGCGAAAGCGTACTTGTGGTAATAGGTGGCGGGCCGGGTAAGCAGCGTTTCCACGTCGCGGGCGAAAACGGCGCGGTAAGCCGTAAACGGATTGTCCAACGGGCGACGCGATAGGTATTGCCGCGCCAGTTCAAGCGATGTTTCCCGCAGCCGCTCCGGCGACAAATGGACGCGCCGTTTCAGTTTGATGAATTCGGCGTAGGGCGCAAGCGCGTTTGGGCACTGTTCGTTTCCGATTCGCAACACGCCGGAAAAATCCTCGCCCGCGAGTTCATAATAACCGGCGTTGTGGAAGTAGCCCAAATGACGCCGCTCGAAATCGATGGCGTTTATGGCAATCGTGGTTTTGGCGTGTTCGGTTTGGTAAGCCGTGCCGCGCGTATCGGGCAAGTAGAAGGAATCCACTTCCACGAGCGACAGATTACCGCGCCGGACTTGCTCGCCGACGTGGCCCGCCAAATCGTCCCACAGGTTAAGTTCCTGCACGTCCAATCCGTACAATTCCCACACATCGGAAGGCGACGGCTTCAAAAACGTCCATTGGTCGCCCTCGAAATCCGCGCCGAAACCAAACGGCAGCAGGGCGAGCGGCTCCAGCCCGAGCGTGTGGAGTAATTCGATCCACACGTCGGTGTAGCAGTTAGTTTCCGCCCACGCCTCCGCGCTGGTATGGAACGTATGGGCGGCGTAATTTTCCGGCGACAAGCCCAGAATTACCGTGCCGCCACTGACAACCGAACTCACGCCGCGCCCCACAGTTTTTCCCGAACGCTCGCGGGCCATTCGCTGGGCTTCAAGCCGTGCGTTTTTAGAAGGGCGAGCACAATACGCTCCATTCCCCAGCCGACACAAGCGGTATGTGACGTTTCGCCATCGGCGGTTTTCAAGCCAAACAAAACGCCGAAGTGGTCTTGATGGTAGTTGAACGACATCACCGCCGTCGGTTTTTCGGTTGAGCAAATCGGAATCAGCATCTCGAATTTGAGCTGCTGGTCGCGCTGATTGACCGCGAGCATTCGGCCTCCGCGTCCGAAAAACGGGTCGTTCGCCAAATCGCTTTCGGGCGTCAGGCCTACGTCGTTGAGCAATTGCTTTCCGCGCACAAGCCATTCGTCGCGCCACGGCACGACCGATTCCGGCGTGCCGACCCGCACGAACTCGCGCATACGGAATAACTGCATTCGGGCAGGATCGCCGGACGGCTCGTGCCGGAAGCAGTAGGAAAACACGTCGAAAAGATGGCCGTTTGTGGGAACGGTTCCGCGACGCGCGACGAGTGGATACACGGGATAACAGGCCGCAGGCGTCATGACCACATCGGTCATTTTTTGGAACTCGCTCCAGTCTTTGCCTTCGTGGATGCAATCCAAAAGTTTGAACTGGTCGGCTTCTTTCCCGTCGAAACTGAAAACGACCCCGGCAAGCTGCGGAAACGATTTCAAATACTCGCTCGTTTCAAAATCTTTCCGGTTCAAAACGGGCGGGAAGCGGATGACTTCGGCCTTGTCGCCTTTACCCGCTTGCGTGACCAGATTGTCGAAGCGGGTTAAGATGTCCTCGAAAATTTCGCTGCGCCCATACACGCCCGCGACCCCGGTGTCAAACAAAAGACCGCTGCCAAGCAGCGCGTCCAAAAACTCTTTCTCAACAGGATTGTCAGCAATCGTCATAACGGGTCTTAGTTGTCCTTGTGCATCAGAAGCAGGGCGGCGTTGGTCGCCAAAATGCGTTCGTTTGCGATCATCAGGGCGGCGGATTGGGCGTCGCGCAGTTGCCGCCCCAGCGCGAGCGGGCCGTCGTTTTTGTAGGCGGCGATACCGCAAATATCGAGCGACTGGGAAACGATTTGCCGTACCTGCTGCGAGGCCGAAAGTTTGAGATTGTTCATTTGAATCGCCCAGCCGATGCTCGACAAGGCGTCGCGCGCGCCGGGCGAATCGCCGGAGAGCGTTTCGTAGGCCGTGCACGACGCGGAAACGCTGTTACGCATGGTTTGCAAAAGGGCGACGGTTTCGGCAAGGCGCAGGGCTTGCGGGGGAACGCAATCGGGCTTTTTACGCGCTTCGGTTCGCACGTAGCGGCGGGCTTTGGCGACCGCGCCGCGCGCAATTCCGGCCCAGCACGATGCCCACACCAAATGGGAATACGGAACCATCGTTTGCGCAGCGATGTCGGCAAATGGAACCGGCAGGATTTGCTCGACGTTTCCCTCGGCGCGCAACGAAAAGCCGGGGCTGCACGTTCCGCGCATCCCGAGCGTGTCCCATTCGCCGGTCTGCATCAGCGTGTAATCGGGCTTGCGAACGAGAACGAGCGATTGGTCGTTTGGCGAAGAATCCGGCGTGCGACGGGCGGTGACGAGCAAGGCGTCGGCCTGCGCGCCATAGGAAATCGTGGTCGCGTCTTTATGCAAAACAAAGCGGTTGCCGGTTGCTTCCACGCAAGCACGGCTGGTTCGCATATCGCCGCCCACGCCGACTTCCGACGTGACGGAGGCGATGAGCCACTGATTTTGCGCCAAATCGTGAAGGAAATCGGCGAAGAAATCCGACTGGTCGGCATGACGGACGATGCTTGCGACCTGAATCTGGTGCATGGCGAAAATCATCGCCGTGGACGAGCAGTGTTGGGCCAGCGTTTCGCAAAGCGACGCCAAAACCGTGACGGGCGCGCCGAACCCGCCCCATTCGGTCGGCACGCCCGCACCCATCAAGCACTCGCTTTTAAGGGCCGCGATAGATTCGCGGGGAAAGCGCGCGTTTTTATCCACGTCGGAGGCGTTGGGCGCGGCGATGGTTTCCCCGATGTAGGCGGCCCGGGCGAGCAGTTCGGACGGAGCCAGTGCGTCGCTGAGTTTGCTGTGAAACTGCACGATATTTAGCTATCCTCTTTGATTTCTTCCAGCGCCGTCCGCATGGCCGCGATGCTTTCAAACACATTGCGGCGCAGCATTCGGTCGGGAAACTCCACATCGAAGGCGTTTTCAAGAGCGAGCATGACGTTCACGCTGGCGTGCGAGGTCATCCCGGCATCGTACAAATTGGTGTCTTCGGTTAAACGGCTGGCGTCCACGCTTAGGCGCGCGTGCTTGTCCAAAACGTCACGAATTTCTTCCGTCATCAACAACTTCCTCAAACGGTTTCAAAGTTTCGGCTCGCCCAAATCCGCAGTGGGGGTTAACGGCGTCCCATCAAACTATCGGCGACCTGCCGACAAAACACCGTACTTTTTTGGGCACGTCTACGTTTAGCCATACTTCGCCCCAATGTTCGGTAAAATATTCCGCTTCCACGGGTATCTTTTTTCGCGGCGAACGAAAAACGCGCGATAGGCCGACTACCGGTTTCGCAGTGGATTCGGCTTACGCCCCGCCATGATACCCACTTTTACGCGCACCAAAATAAAAAAGCCCGCGTTAGCGGGCTTTTTTGTTTATTTGCTATTTTTCCAGCGGTGGCGGTGCGGTCGGGAGGCTTTCCGTGTCGGGCCAGTGTTTGTGCCAGTCGGTCGCGCGCTCGTAGGCGTAGGCGAGACGCAAAGCGGCGTCTTCGCGGAACAGGTTGCCGGTGAACTCCACCATCACGGGAAGCGGCACGTCCTCCTTTTCCTTGACCATGCCGCACCGCGTGACCACGGTTGGGTGGCCGGTCAGGTTCGTGTAGGTCAGCGACGATCCGACGAACGGGAATGTCACATACACGTCCACGTCTTTGACAACTTGGGCCATTTCGCGCTGCAAATGGGCGCGAATGCGGAGGGCCTGAACGTACTCGGCGGCGGGAATCGTCGCGCCCGCGCGGAGTGCGTTGGGCCAGTTCCAGTCTTCCTGCCGGGCCAACTCGCGTAGGCCACCGCTTTGCGTCAGTTGCGCGAACGAGGCGGCCCCTTCGGCATTGATCGTCAGGCCCGCGATGGCGTCATAGGCGGGATTGTTTGGCGGCAAATGAACGGGTACGGGCTTGACGCCCAGTTTATCGAGGGTTGCCAATGCGTCGCGCCGCGCTTGGGTGCGGGTTCCCGGGCCGTCGTCTTTGCTTTTTTCCAGTTCGTCCAAAACGGCTTGGTCAACCCCGACGCGCAATTTAGACAGTTTGCTTGCCGGTTCCCACAAAAACGGGATACCCGAATGCACGGTCAAATCGTGCCCGTCCGGCCCATGAATTGCAGCGAAAACGAGCGCGGCGTCTTCCACGCTGCGCGTCATCGGGCCGATTTTATCCATCGTCCACGACAGCGGCATCGCGCCGTGGCGGGACACGCGCCCGAACGTGGGACGCAAACCCGTGGTTCCGCAGCGCACGCACGGCGACACGATGCTCCCGAGTGTTTCGGTTCCAATCGAAAAGCCGACCAGTCCTGCCGCCGTCGCGCTTCCCGAACCCGCCGACGAACCGGACGAGCCGGTATCCGGCTTCCACGGGTTGCGCGTTTTGCCGCCGAACCATACGTCGTCCATCGCAAGCTCGCCCATCGACAGTTTGCCCATGAGGACGCAGCCCGCGTCTTCCAAACGGGCGACAACCGTGCTGTCGTAATCCCAGCGCTGATCTTCGTAGGGCTTGGCCCCAAACGTCGTGCGCGTCCCCCGGGCCGCCAGCAAGTCCTTGACCGCATACGGAACGCCGTGCAGCGGGCCGCGAATTTTACCGCGCTCGATTTCGCTGTCCGCGCGGGCCGCCTGTGAAAGCGCGATCTCTTCGCATAACGACACGACGCACAGCAAACGCGGCCCGAATTTTTTGAGCCGCCGCAGATACATTTGCGTCAGTTCCGTCGAAGTCACTTTTTGCGCATGAAGCAATCGCCCCAAATCGGTTGCGGACATAAAGGCGAGCGTTTCCACGTCGCCGTTGTAGTGTGGGAGCGAGGCGCGCGAAACGGTGACTTTGCTTTTGCCGCCCATCGGATACGGAACGCCGGGAACGCGGGCGTCGAAGTGCGCGGCGGGAGCCATGCCGTCGGCGAGCGGCGACGCGCGCAATGCTTCCAAACCCTTTCGCGTTCGGGTGAGCGTTGCGACCATCTGCTTTTTCTCGGCTTCCGTAGACGTTCCCGTCCCGTTCTGGTCGCGCCCCGCGATTTTATCGCTCGCGGCAATATCGGAAACCGTTATCGCGCGCGGATCAGGCGCGGCTTCTCCCTCGGTTTTCTTTTCTTCGCCGGTTTCCGATGCCAACGCCGCCGTGGTTCCTGCCGCGACCGTTGCCGCCGCCGCACCGACGATATTTTTCACTGCGCTCCGCCTGCTCATTTTCGCCATACCCTATCCGGTTCTTCCTATTATTTTGCTGCCGTGAAGCGATACACGGTCAGCCTCGTCCACTTGTCCGGCTGAAAAACCGCCGTGTAGATTTGATAGCGGCCCGGCGGCATCGGAATACGCAGACCGCTACCCTCTTGCTTTGCGTAAGTTCCCGGCAAGGCGCTGTCAAATAGCAGGGCGTCGCCCGACAGGTTCAGCATCAAATCCGTTGCGTTCCAAGTAAGCGCGTCCGAGCCATTTAGTAAAGCGTCCACGATTTCTTTTTCGTCGTCCATGCGCTCGGCGGCAACTAACAAAAACTGCCCCTGTTTGTCTTTCATCACGCCGATGTCTTGGTTAAAACCGTCCACAGCAAGCGCCGCCGCGTCTCCAACCGAAATCAAAGCAACCGTGCCATTGACGGCGGCGCAGGCGCGGGAATAATCCGTGCCGGTCGAAGGGTGCGAATAATCGGTGACGCTCGGCCCCAATTCCGGCCCGACGCCGTTCCATAAGTCCGCATCCGACACGGACAGTAAAAGAAGCGGGCCGCCCTCCGAAGCCACCCACGGTATGACGCCCTCGCGTTTGTACATCTTGTACGGATCGTGTATGGCTGCGTTGTTCATTGGAAAAAGTGGGGCGCGCGTCCTTGCCCCGCGCCGCATTCGCGGATATATTCGGACAATGCCAACGCAATTCATTCTTCACACCGACGGGGCCGCCAAAGGCAACCCCGGGCCGTCGGGTATCGGGGTCGTTTTATACAAAAAAGGCGACGAGGACGGGGCGGGCGAACCCTTAGCCGTGGTCGCCGAGTTCATCGGGGACGCGACCAATAATGTCGCCGAATACAAAGCCTTGCTTCGCGGTTTGCACGAAGCCCTGCTCCGGGGCGGCGACGAAATCGAAATTCGCACCGATTCCGAACTTATGGCGCGGCAAGTGATGGGCCGCTACAAAGTCAATTCGCCGGATTTAATCCCGCTGCACCGCGAAGCCGTGCAGCTCATGGCACGTTTTGAAAGCGCGAAAATCGTCCATGTCCTGCGCGGCAGCAACGCCCTCGCCGACAAATTAGCCAATCAAGGCGTCGCGCAGGGACGGGTTAAGGCAAAGTAGCGGGCGGGCCGCTTCAATTACGGCGCGGGCGTCGGGGGTTTGAGAGTCAAGATGGTCGCGCCGCTTAAAATGGCTATGGTGCGCGGGTCGGTGAAAAGGCCGTCTATGGCGAAGTAGCCGACGCTCTGGCGGCCTTTTTCATTCTGCCCATTATTCCACCAGCCTTCGGTCAGGCGGCGAACGTGGACGAACTCGTTGGGGAAATTGTGCCCGCTGTTGCGGGCCGGGTCGCGGAAAACAAGTACACTGTCATCGACTTTGCCGCTCGCGTCCTTGCCGAAACCGACGAGCGTCACGAAATGCCCGCCTTTGCGCGTGTACAAACCGTCGTCCCCGACGCGGGCGTACCAACCGATATTGAGCCAAACCATCGCGCCGTCCGCAAACGCTTTCTTCACCGCGTCGAGGGATAGGGTGTTTGACAGCATACCCGACGGATAATCGGCGGACGGCTCGGTGAGGATTTGCGCCATTTTCAACTCGTCGATTTGGTAGCCTTTGGATTCGACATACGCGCGAACGCCCTGCGCGATCCCGAAGGCGGACGTTCCGCCGCCTTTGGGCGTTCCGTCTTCGGGGCGCATTTTCACGAACCCGCCGTCCATGATCGAGTGCACCAAATCCGTTTGCGCTTTGCGGGTGCGCGACGTTGCGTAATTGAGGCCGCCATACAGCGTGTCGCCGCTCGCATCCGGCAAAAGACGCGGATAACCGTGGGCGGCAAGCCAAACCAAAGCGTTCGACGCGGCGACCGGGCCGCAGTATTTGGCCCCACTGCCCTCGAAGTTTGCGCTGGCGTCCATTTGGTACAGCGTCGGGAACTCGTTCATGCGCTCAATGCACGGCGCGAGCGGCGCGGGTTTGACGGGCGCGGTTTGCGCCTGCGCGTGTACAAAGGGGAACGCGCAAAAAGCCGCGCAAGCGAAAGCAACAAAGGAGCGCAGGATTTCGTTTCTTTCCATTATTTCAAGGGGCTTGCGTTGTCGGCGGCTTCAGCGTCATGATGGTGGCGTTGTCGATAATCGCCGTCATGCCCGCCCGCAAAGGTATGCCGCTTATGATTTCAAAACGCCCGTCGGCGGAGCGGCCTTTGTCGGCCCCGTAGCGGGACGCGAAATAGCCACCCCCAAACGTGCTGCCCGTTATGCGGTGCAGGCGCACGAACTCGTTGGGATAATTGCGCCCCGCGCGTTGACTCGGGTCACGAAAAATCAGCACGTTTTCGTCCACGGTTCCCGTCGCGTCTTTGCCATACCCGACGAGTGTGACAAAGTGCCCACCGGTGCGCGTGAACGTGTTGGCGTCGCCGTCCCGCTGATACCACCCGATAGCCAGCCACACCACGGCTCCCTTTTGAAAGGCCTCCTTGATAGATTCAAGCGGTAAAAGGGGCAGCGTTTTGGGAAAATCGGCGGGGGCGTCGTTTACAACGGCGGCACTATCCAGTCGTTCTACTTGATAGCCTTTGGATTCCACATACGCCCTTACCCCTTTTGCCATGTACGCAGGCGAAGCTCCGTTGCCGCCCATGTGAACGAAGTTATCGCCGGTTAGAGCATGGACAAGGGCGATTTGCGCTTTGAGCGTTTTGGACTGGCTGGCGTATGCCACTCCCCCATAGAGCGTGTCGCCATTTTCGCCCAGAAGCAAGCGGGGATACCCGTGGGCCGCGAGCCAAACGAGGGCGTTGGACGCTGCGACCGGCCCGCAAAACCCCGCTCCGTTCCCCAAAAAGCCGCCCCGCTCGTCGTGCTGGCACAGCGACGGAAATTCGTTCATGCGTTCGGTGAGCGGCGGCAGCGAGGCCGCTTTGGGAGCGGTTTGCGCCTGCGCGTTCACAGGCAGCGCCGCGCCAAAAGCAAGCGGCAGCAACGAAAACGCGGCGTAAAGAGGTAAGCGGCACTGCATAATTGCAAGTGTAGCACCTGCCGCCAGCCGGGGCAATGTCACAGGGTTTCCGGCCTTTTTGAGCGGTATTATTAAGGTACGAAAAACAACGGCGGCGCGGGCCGGACGCAGGAGAATTCTTAAAGCATGATCGTCACCCTTGATTTGCCATCCCATCTCGCGGGCCGCGTGGAAGCCGACGCCCGCGCCCAGAACCGCCCTATAGTCGATCTACTTTTAGATGCCGTCGCCGACCGATGGGAAAACGGCTCAATAGAAGGCGAAGATGAGGTCGGTTTTCCAAATAACGTGTACGAGCGTTTTCCACTTCCCCCGTTGCTGCGTGAACCGCTGTCCGAAGCGTTGCGGGCGGGATTTGCCGACAGCGATGCCGGGCGCGTGACCGAGGGCGAAGCCGCGCTTGCGGAACTGCGCCGCTACGTCGGTCGGGAATAATTTTCCGTGCCTGATTATTGCCTGACACTCGCCCTTTGGCGTTTTCGCTGACCGACCGAGCAAAAGCAGAAAACAAAGTCACGGCGGATTGGCTGCGCTCGTTGCCGTTTGGCGGCGATGAGGCCGCACGCCAATTTTCCCTCGTCCTTGATCGTGAACTGCCTAATTTGTGCGCTGACGTAGCCGAGCGTTTGGCGACGGGTATCAATTTGCCCCGCCCCGATGAAGCCGCGTCTATCGCGTTCGCACGTCCGGCCTTCAAGCACACGTTTACCACTGCCACAAAGAACAGAAAGCGAGGCCAAGCAACAGGTGTCTATTTTTTGTATTACGCACTTTTGTCGAACGCAGACGGCTTTGTAAACGAACTGCGGGTTTTATCTATTCGGCATAGCGCCAGCGAACCACTGACGGCGCAATTTGACCGGTCTTTTGCCGATACCGCCGACGAAGGCGAATAAGCGGCGACGGTGGCCCCGAACACGAAGGCGGCCGCGATCGCCTTGACCTCGCGC
>CAXTBP010000034.1:24823-36332 GCA_964241985.1 uncultured Armatimonadaceae bacterium
CGACGGTGGCCCCGAACGCTAAACGCGGCGGGCACGGGGTACAATATGTTAAAGCCGTTGTTCCCGATTGAATTAGTCAACCGCAAGCAACGCCGCTTTTTCTGAACCAACTGCCGATCATGAATTTTACCGCCAAAGAAGACTACGGATTGCGCGCCGTTTTGGACTTAGCCGTCCACGATGGCGGCGGGCCGGTGCAAACCCGCGAAATCGCGGCCCGGCAGCGCATTCCCGAACAGTTTTTGGAGCAGCTTATGGCGAGTTTGCGCCGGGCCGAAGTCGTGCGCTCGACACGCGGCGCGGGCGGGGGCTACTCGCTCGCGGCCTCGCCGAGCAAAATTAGCGTTGGCGACGTGCTGCGCGCTTTGTCCGGCCCGCTGGTTCCCACCGAACTCGTGAGCGGCGAACCGGACGAAAGCAGCGCGCCGGAAGCGGCTGTCGTACAAGGCGTGTGGAAAACGGTGCAAGACGCACTTAGTAAAACCTGCGACACGACGACCTTGCAAATGCTTCTGGACAAGCGGAACCTATCCGACCGCGACCAAAGCTACATGATGCACATTTAGGATAAACCTACTCCCCTTAATTTTTCTTCCAAAGGAAATCGTTATGCGAATTTTTGACAATCCGACCCAACTCATCGGCAATACGCCGCTCGTGCGCCTTCAGCGCGTTCCCCAAGCCGAAGGCGTTGTCGCCGACATTGTGTGCAAACTGGAATATCTGAACCCCGGCCTGTCCGTGAAAGACCGCATCGGGGTCAACATGATCGAGGATGCCGAAGCGCGCGGCCTGATTACGCCCGGCAAAACCACGATTGTCGAGCCAACGTCCGGCAATACAGGAATCGCGCTCGCCTTTACGTGCGCCGCCAAAGGCTACAAGCTCATTTTGTGTATGCCGGAAACCATGAGTATGGAGCGACGGCTTCTGCTTAAAGGCTACGGCGCGGAACTCGTGCTGACCGAAGGGCCGAAAGGTATGAAGGGCGCGGTCGCCAAAGCCGAGGAAATCGTGGCGGAAAACCCGGACACCTACTTTATGCCGCAGCAGTTCAACAATCCGGCGAACCCTGCTGTGCATAAGCGCACCACCGCTGAGGAAATCTGGAACGATACCGACGGCAAAGTGGACTTTTTGGTCGCGGGCGTGGGCACGGGCGGAACCATTACGGGTATCGCCGAAACCATTCGGCCCCGCAAACCCGAATTCCGAACGGTCGCCGTCGAGCCGAGCGCGTCGCCGATTATCACGCAGTTCAAGGGGGGTGAGACGCTCCAACCCGGCCCGCATAAAATTCAGGGTATTGGCGCGGGCTTCATTCCGAACAACCTTCATGTCGATGAGGTCGATGAGGTCGTGCAGGTCACGAACGAAGATTCGGTTGCTATGGCCCGCCGCGTGATGCGCGAAGAGGGCTTGGCGATTGGGATTTCGTCGGGCGGGGCCGTGCAGGCCGCGATTGAAGTCGGCAAGCGCCCGGAAAACGCAGGGAAACTAATCGTCGTCATCATCCCGTCGAACGCTGAGCGGTATCTGTCCACTATCCTGTTCCAAGACCTACGCGACGCTTAATCCGTGGCAAGTTGCCCCCGCCAAAAGCGGGGGCAGCGTTACAAGGAGTTGAACCAATGCTGACTAAAGATCCTGCCGCCGAAGATGCGGTACGCAAAGGCGAGGAAATATACCGGCGCACTATACGGGACGTTGTGGAAGCAGATCCGACCAACTATGGGCAGCGACTTGTACTCGATATTGCCACGGGCGCGTACGAGATTGCACCCGATGTTTGGCAGGCTGCTGACAAATTAAAAATACGTTTTCCAAACGCACAAACCTATTCCGTTCGCATCGGCTTTCCCGCTTCGTTTAGCATCGGCGGTGGAACGTACCGTGGTTGAGGGGCGCGTTACCGAAGATTGGGCGGCTGTTTTTCCTTTGACTTTACAGGGCGCAGACGGGAAGGAAGTAACGCTTGAAATTACTTTGGACACAGGTTTCGACGACTACTTAACGCTTCCTTTATCCGTTATCATGACGCTGGGTTTTCCGTTGCTGACGCAGGCGCGCGGCGTCTTGGCGGATGGCTCTCCTATAGCGTCCGATTATTACGGCGCGACGCTTTTAAACAACCAGCCGCGCAAACTGCCGGTCATCGCTTCGGAAAACAAGCCACTTGGCGGAATGCTTTTAATGCGCGGCTGTGCAATCCGTTTTGTTGCCGAGGCGGGGCAGCCGCTCTTCATTGAATTTCCCACACCAAACGAAGAAACCAAAAATACAATATAAGTATGAACCAAGCACCGATTGCTATTATTGGCGGAACGGGCGTCACGCAGTTCGCCCTTGACGGCGCGCCGGAAACCGTGGAACTGCAAACGCCGTGGGGAAACGCGACGGCGCAAAAGGGCAGTTTGCGCGGAAAGCCCTTGGTTTTTATGGCGCGGCATGGGGCGGGGCACAAGGTCGCGCCGCATAAAATCAACTACCGCGCCAATATCGCCGCGCTGCAAATGCTGGGCGTTCGGGCCGTGCTTGCGACGACGGCGGTCGGCGGTTTGCGCGTCAACTTGCCGCCCGGTACGCTCGTTTTGCTGGACGATTTCATCGACTTTACGGGCAGTCGAACGGGCAAAACGTTTTTCGACGGCGACGCAACAAATGGTGCTCCGGTTGTGCACACCGATTTTACACAGCCTTATTCGCCGGTTTTGCGGGTGGCCTTGATGGACGCGGCGCGAGCCGAAACTATCGCGCTCTTGCCGACGGGAACCTATTTGTGCTGCGACGGGCCGCGCTATGAATCGCCCGCCGAGGTGCGGCTTTTCGCCGGTTGGGGCGCGGATGTTGTCGGGATGACGGGCGTGCCGGAAGCGACGCTGGCCCGCGAGGCAGGTTTGCATTACGCGGGCGTGTCACTCGTGACCAATCCGGGCGCGGGCTTGTCCCCCAACCCCTTAACGCACACCGAAGTGGAAGAGGCGATGCGCGACGCGGCCCCGCGCCTGCTTGCGCTTTTGCAGGCCACGGTCGCGCGGCTGGACACCGACCCTTTGCCGCCTATTGGGCCGGGGGTTTCCCTACCCGGCGTACCCTCTGCAACCGGCAGCGTTTAGGGGCGCGAAGCAAGCGGGTATTTTGATAAAGCAGTTGTGCATCACAGCGCAGCACGGCGTTTCTCTTAACGCCGGTTCTGCTACCAAAGGAAAAGAACCCCATGCCGTATATTATTCAAGGCAACACCGTTGATTTGGGAACCGAGCCGTTCCTTAAAAATGACAAAAACTACGTTTCGCTCCGCGAAGTCACCGAGGCGCTGGGCGGTCAGGTAACGTTCGACAACACCAGCAAAACCGCGCAGGCGACAATTGGCCCGTGGGTCGCAAGCGTCCCGATGGCGAGTGAGGACGTCACGGTCGAGGGCAACGGAACCACGACGCCCGTCACGATCACCGCGCCCGCGTATGTAGACAACGACGAGATGTACGTGCCGTTCGATTTTTTCCGCGACGCTTACGGCTACGACGTGGCGTTCAACAGCGGCACAATTTCCATCACGAACCCGAACGCATAGATTTTCGTTTGTTCGGCGCACCATCGAAGCGGCTCGCTTGGCTTTAATTGCCGGGCGGGCCGTTTTTGTTTTTGCCGGTTTTGTTTTCTTCGCGCCCTTCGTCTTCCAGATCGCTCAAGGCGACGTTCAGCGAAACGACCGAAATCTGGATTTCCCAAAACGACAAAACGAGCGACGCCATCAAGCACAGCAAACTCGCGGCGAAAACGACGCGCCCCGCCTCGGCTTGCCCCTCGTACACCAAAAACATACACAAAACGCATAGGAAAATCGACGTAACGCCGCACGCCTGCATATTGCGAATGAGCGCGACGCGCTGCCGCAAGTTTCGGATTTGCTGAACGATGCGGGCGTCGGGCGCGGTTTGGTAGGTGGCGTACAAGGTGCGAATGAGATTGGCGAGGCTCAAAAACCGGTTCGTGTACGCGAGCATGAGAAGCGACAGGGCCGGAAACAAAAGCGCGGGCGTCGTCAGGTTGATTTCCATAGTTTAGTGTTTCCCCGTTTTCGCGCGGCTTCCTATTCGCGCGGGTCTGCAACCAAAGTTGCAGGCCGTTTTGCGCCTTTCGGGCGGGTTAAAAATACGCCTACCGGGCGATGCTGTTAAGCCGCCCGCGCCTTTACAATACGAACAACAAACCACGGCAAACAGCAAACAGCGCGAAAAACCGTGGCGAAAGGAAGAACAACCATGTTCGTACGAAATTATTTTATGGCCCTCGGCGCGGTTTTGCTGACGGTCGGGGGAACGCTGACGGCGGCCCCGCAGGTTTTGGCGATTGCGCCGCAGGAGCAAACGGCGGCAAGCAGCGGCGACGCGAAAGGCGCGGTCGAAGCGACCACGGCCTCGCTCGTCGCGGACATCCATTTGCCGGGCGGAGCCGTTCGTGCGACCGCCGCAGGGGATATGGCGAACTTCAACAAAGCGTTGCAGGAAGCGGCCAAAAACAACGACGGGCGCATTACCAGTTCGGAAGTATTGATTTGGACGGGCGATGAGGCCAAATCCGTAATTTCCGATATTTCGGGCGCGCTCAAACAAAGCGGCTACATGGTCGCCGAAGTATCGCCTTTTGATTCGGAAGCCGGTCGAATTACCCCGCTCGCCGCCCAGCGCGGAAGCAAATCGGATCGCATTATTGGCTTGTGGATCGAGACCAAAACCGGCGAAAAACTATTGGTTTGGGGCAAGCTCGTGGAAGATGCCGCGCCGCTGAAAACCGTAGCGCAAGCGGCCAAGCCTAACATCGCCGCGAAAAAGTCGGTCGCCGCTGCAAACCGCGCCGAAGAAGAACGGAAAGAGCGCGTCAAATCCGTTACGGCGGCGAAAGCGCGGCTGGAAAAATCGTCCAAGTCGTCCACGGCTGCCCGGAGCGGCAGCACGGAAACGGCGGCCCAGCGGCAAGCCAAAGCGATGAAGGCGTATCAAGATTACCAATGGGTGAAGTACAACGCGCCGATTTCCGGCTCCATGTACCGCAGTTCCAAATGGTAAACGCGGCATAGCGCAAAGCGCGAAAAAAGGCAACGGAAAAACTGTTGCCTTTTTTTATTTCTGTTTGCCGAACGTTTGCTATTTTTCTCGGAATTGCGCTATAATCTGCCAAACAAACCACCTACCTTGTTTCGCGGAGGAACAACCATGCCCGGCACATTACAGGAATTTCTCGCCACGTCTGCGGTAACTTCGGCGAACGAATTGAAGACCGCTTTTTTAGCCTTGCCCGAAGACAAACGCAACTGGTCGCCGGAGGCCGACGCCCGAACCGCCATTGATATGATGGCCGAAGTCGCACTGAACAACGAGGTCACGGCGCGGATGCTGGAAGGCAAAGTGTGGCCCTCGGATTTCGACCCGGAACAGCACAACCGCGCGCAAGCCGAATTAGGCGGCGACTGGGCCACACTGGAAACGGTTCTGGAAACCAATACCGCCCGCGTGGCGGAACTTATCCGTGCCGTGCCCGACAGCGATTTGGCGGTTGAAATCACGATGCCGTGGGGCAAGGAGCCGTTTTCCGAGTACATGGCATACCCGTACTGGAACACCAAATACCACACCGGTCAGATCAATTACATCGCGTCCCTGCTGGGTATCAAGTAAAAGCGACACAAAATTTTCCCTTCGGGCCGACCTATCGTTCTTAAGCAGAAAGGTTCCAATGATGGCATTTTCGTTTCGTTCGTTTCGCGCGAGCAAAGCGCGGCTTTTTACTCTGTGTATTCCGCTCGCGCTGACCGTTGCGGTCGCGGTCGGTTCGGCTCCGGCTTGCTTGGCGCAGGCAAAAAAGACGAAGCCCGCGCCGAAGATGCTCGGCGCGCAGGCCAAAACAACCGCGCCGGGATCGTATGTGACGTGGAAAGAGCCGAAAGAGGGGGCGTTCACGGTCGATGTGCCCAAAGGCTGGAAAGTCGAAGGCGGCATTTTGCACGTCGGCAAAACGGAAGTCCGCCGTATGATTGAGGTCAGCGCGCCGAGCGACGATATGGCCGTTATCGTCGGCGATTTCGGCATGGCGATGTTCGTCAATCCAACCGAAACCGATCAGCAGATGGGCAAACCCGAAGGCACGGCGACACTGGTCAACGGGAACTTCCAAACCATTTTGCTCCATTTTATGCCGCCCTTAGAATTCAATCAGTGGTATCTACAAAACCGTTTGAGCCAGCTCATGGACGACGTGCAAATCGGCAATTCAAAACCCCTTTCCGACGTATCCCGCAAACTGACCGCGCAAGCCAAACAGGATTTTGTGCCGCCCGGCTATGTGATCGAGATAACGGCGGGCGTGACGCGGTTTACGGGCACGTCCAAAGAAACGGGCAAGCCGGTGACGGGCCTGCTTTTATCGCGCATTCGCCACATGTACTCTCCGAGCAGCGATTTGGGCAACGTTTGGTGGGCCGAGCCGTCGATTGTCGCCTGCGTAAACGATGGGAGCGCAAACACGCGCGGGGCGAAAGCACAGGCCGCCTTTGAGCGCGTGATGCAAACCATTAAATATAACGGGGCATGGGCACTCAAGCAGGCAAAAAAATCGTCGGATGCAACCGTGGATGCGATTGACGCGCGGCGTAAAAACTTCAAGCCGGGCCGGATCAAACACACGGGCCTCGACTTCGCGGACAGCGACGCGAACCATCGCCGGTTTATTGATCTCATTCGGGGCGAAGGTGTCACGAATCCGGCGGGAGGGTAATAGGGTGAACGACTAATGACGGTTCAGGAGTTTTTGGCGGTTTCGGCGGAAAAGGCGGCAGAGGATTTGAAAGCCGCCTTTTTGGCCTTGCCCCAAGACAAATGGAATTGGAAGCCAAGCGACGATGCGCGGCCCGCGATTGATTTGCTCGCCGAGGTCGCTTTGCTCAGTGCAAGCAGCGCGTGGACGATCCAAAACCGCGCATGGAACCCGAACTTCGATTTGCCCGCCCACGAACGCGAAAAAGCCGCTTTGTGGCATGACTGGCCCGCGCTCGAAAGCCTGCTCCAAACGAACACGGCCCGCGTCATGGAAGTCATTCGCGCCGTGCCCGATGCCGATCTAACAATCGAATTGCCGACGCCGTGGCGCAGGATTCCCGTTCACGAACTTATCGCCTATCCCTACTGGAACGCGACCTACCACGAGGGGCAAATCAATTATATTGCGTCGCAGCTCGGCATCAAATAAACGAAAGAACCTACCCAATCATGAGCGAAATTCCATCTATCGATCCTGTTCAACAGGCGAAAGAAGCCATTGTGAATGCAAAAACGGGCCTCCTCAAAACTTTCGCGTTTATTCCCGACGAGAAACTGAATTGGTCGCCGCTGCCGCCCGCGCGGACGCCCGTTTGGATGGTCGCCCATTGCGGAGCCTCCAACGAAGTGTTCGCGGCCATACTGCGCGGCGAATCCGTTCCTATGCCAAGCGACCCCGCTGAAATCACCGCCGCTATTCGAGCCGGGGGGCAAACCGTCACCACCCGCGCGGAAGCCGTCGAAATGGTGGAAAAGTCCACCGAAAAATTACTCGCCGCCCTTGATACGGTAACGCCCGAATTGTTCCAATCATCGCCGCAAAGTCCGGTCGGTCAAATCCCGTTTGTGGTTTGGATGCGGATTCCTTCGGATCACATGATGGCGCACACAAGTCAGTTGGAATATCTGCAAACGATGTGGGGCGATTTGGAAGCCCATTCCTAATACGGCAGAACCACGAAATGACCACTGCCCCAAACGTCGTCCGCGTATGCGGAGCCATCGTCCGAAACGACCGCATTTTGATGGTTTTCCACCAAAGCGCGGAGCGTTCGTTTTGGACGCTGCCGGGCGGCAGTGTCGAGGCAGGCGAAACGCCGGAGCAAGCCGTCGTCCGCGAAGTCAAGGAAGAAACCGGCCTTGACGCCTCTGTCGCCCGCTTTTTGTTTGATGAACCCTTCGCAAGCGGCGTGTGCCGCTGCTTTCTCGTAAATGCCGACGCGGCGCAGGAAGCCGCGCTCGGCTACGACCCCGAAGACGCCCATTTACCCGCCGCCGACCGTGTGCTGCAAGGCGTCGCATGGCACAGCTTGGACAGTAAGAAGGGCGATGGGCAGGTGGCGAAAGTTATTGCCTGCCTGTCGGCCCCTTCGCCGAGCGCAAATCTATAATTCTTTCCAAACCGCAGTTTGGCCCATTCTATTCGGGGCGCTTCCAATCTGCGGGCTTTTCTCCCATCCACTTCTGCCACGCGATGGGTGTAGGCGGCTCCTTAGGCAGTGCATAACCGAACGTCGCCATCTGCTGAACAAACGCTTCAATTCGCGCGGATTCAGCAAAAAACACCCATATTGCTCCTTCATGATCCAGCCATAAGAATTGCTGGCCGTGGTTAGGCACAAAGTAGTAATCGTGTTCGACGTTCCAGCCGAACAGGTCTTGAACCATAATAAGGGCAACCAGTTTGGCCCTGTCTTCCTCATCAAAGCAGACACTTCCCCGATAGCCTTCGGGAATGCCAAGCCACTGCGTCACGATGTCCTGTGCCCGATTGTCGGCGTCCGCCCCTGCCGCCGTGGAAAAGCTCCACGCCCCGGCGCGCTTGTATATCCAGCAGTTTTGCCACGAATCCAGAGCGTCCAGCAGGATGAGCACGAAGGCGAGCATCTCGCGCGAATCAAAGGGCGTGACCCAAAACCGGCTCTCGCCTTTCTCCGGCACGAAAGCAAGCAGTTGAGGGTACTTCGGGTCAGGCCCAATTCCGTGCTGTGCAGACCAATCCAAGAAAGCGTCGTTTGAAAATAACTTCATAGTAGATACCTTTACAGGCCCGTCTTCCTTTACGATTAACCGGTCAGCCCATTATATATCCACTGATTTCGTAAACAGGAAAACCGGACGTACCATTTCTCGCTTGCCCGGTTTGATGGTATACTTGCGGCAATCTTTTAGTTGTTTGATAGTTGTTTGACCCGCGAAAGAGGTTGCTATGCCGCTTCCCCGTCGTTTCTTTTTGCAGTCCGTGCTCGTTGCGCCCTCCCTGCTTGCCGCCCGCGCGTTTGCGGGCGAGGCGCAAACCGGCAAAACCGTTGTTTTTGAAAACTTTGAAAATGGCTGGGGCGATTGGACGGTAAACGGAACCGCTTTTGGCGCGCGGCCTGCGACGGGCGCGCTGTTTCCGGGGAGAATCACCGGGTTGAACGGGCGCGGCTTTGTTTGTACGCTCAATCCGAAAACGGGAAATGCCGCGTTTGGGAAAGCCGTTTCCCGCGAGTTCGTCATCGAAAAGCCGTTCATCACGTTCAAAATCGGTGGCGGGCATTTTCCCGCATGGGAGACTTCCGGTCAATCCGGTTTGACTCTCGTCGTTGACGGCGTGGTGGAGCGCAGCACGACCGGCGACAACACCGCCCGTTTGTCGACCGGCGCTTGGGATGTGTCGCCGCTTATCGGTAAAAAAGCGCGGCTGGAAATCGTGGACGCGACCGCATCAAGCGAGCGGGGCTATTTGTTGGTGGACGAAATCGCCTTTGCGGACACGACGATAGCCACCGACGCGACCGACGCCTTCGTGCAGGAAAAGATGGCGGCAGGACAAGTTCCCGCCGTGACGGTCATGGTTTCGCGCTGGGGCGCGCCCGCGCTTTTTCGCGCCTACGGCATGGCCGACCGCGAAAAAGCTATCAAGGCGACCGTGGACACGCCGTTTCGGATCGCCTCCATCAGCAAGCAGTTTTTCGCCGCCGCGATTTTGCTCTTGGCGCAGGAGAAAAAGCTGACCCTCGACGATCCGGTTTCCAAATATATCACGGACGCCCCCGCTTCGTGGAGCGGAATTACCATTCGCCATTTGTTGTCGCATACGTCCGGCTTGGTTCGGGAAGGGCCGGGGTTCGAGTACAGAAAAGTGCAGCCGGACATCGACATCGTGCGCTCCGGGTTTCCGCTCCCGCTCGTTTTCGCGCCGGGGGAAAAGTGGCAATACAGCAATTTGGGCTATTTCACGATTGCCGAAATTATCCGCATCGTGTCGGGCGGACCGTGGGGCGCATTTAGCAAGGCGCGCACTTTCCGACCAGCGGGAATGACGAAAACGTGCCTCACATCGGAGTCCGCACCCGACCGTACGGTGGGCTATGATTTTCGCAGCAAAGACGGCACGCGCGTCAACGAGCGGGACATTATCGCGCTGCGCCCGTCGGGGGCGTTTTTATCCACGCCCAAAGACATGGCGAAATGGGACGCCCTTTTGTACCGGGACACGCTTTTGAAACCGGAAAGCCGTCGCCAGTGGTGGACACCGGCACGGCTCAACGATGGGTCGGCGGCGTCCTACGGCTTGGGCTGGGAGATAAGGAATTTCAAGGGAGCGCGGCGCGTAGAACACAGCGGCGGGCAGCCGGGTTTTGTTTCGGACTTTTTGCGGGGCCTCGACGACGGCCTCAGCGTGCTTGTTTTAACCAATTCCGACAAGGGCGATGCCCCCACGATTGCCCGCGAAATCGCCCGCCTGTACACTTCGGTGTAAAAAACTGCCGTAAAATTTTCGCGCGAATATTTCCGCTCGTCCCCGCTTTTAGGGAGTGAAAACACCATAGGAAGCCGGGGCCAAAAGCCCCACTTCCCCAAGATTTTCACTCTCGAAGCGAGGGACTTTTCGATGACAGCAGTAGCAGCAACGGCGGTAACGAGCGCGTCCGTGGTCAAAGAGGCGCGGTACGTTTTAGTAAGCATCGCGGGCAACAACAACAAGTTTTGGAACATTCGCCTGTTCGGCGACAACTCGTGCGAAACCCATTGGGGCCGCGTCGGCGAGGACGGGCAGAAAAAATGGGCAGCGGCCTATTCCGAGTACGCCTTCGATTCCAAATGCCGCGAAAAAGAAAACAAAGGCTACAAACTCCAGCGCACGCTCAACAACGGAGTGGGCAGTTCCACCAACAACGACAAATTAGCCGAAGCCGCCGTATCACAAATCGGCACGAACTCGCCGGAAACCCTCAAACTCGTTTCGTATTTGGCCCGCGTAAACGTCCACCGCATTTTGCAGGCGACCACGATGCAGTACGATACGAGCCGGGGCACGTTTTCCACGCCGCTCGGTATCGTGACCAAAGAAGCCATCGGAGAGGCGCGCGGCCTGCTGACGGAGATTGCCGGATTGGTGCAGGCCGATTCGTGGGACACCGCGAAGAACGCGCTGCAAACGCTCAACGACTATTTGATGCTCATTCCGCAAAACATTGGGCGGAGCAAACCAGAGCCGCGCAAACTGTTCCCCGACAAAGAGGCGGTCGAAAAACAAAGCGGTATTTTGGACGCCCTTGACGCCAGCCTGCAAACCGTCATGGCGGCCCCTGATGCAAAAGCCGAAGAACCCGCCCCCAAACTTTTTGAGGCACAACTCCATTTGGTAACGGATGAAAAAGAAATCGCCCGCATTCAAACCAAGTACGAAAAGAGCCGCCAAGATC
>CAXTBP010000035.1:0-1650 GCA_964241985.1 uncultured Armatimonadaceae bacterium
CGGCATAATCAAACGCCTTTGCACTTTCTACGTCCCGGCACGGACATTGTGCCCAAAGGGCTTAGGCAGGGAGGTTCATGTCCCTGACTTAAAGTCCCGCGCGCCGCACGACGGCGGGCATAGACGGGTACGAATCGTCGCTGAGGCGTTCGCGGCGCGTTTGGTTTGCGGAACCGTCGCCGCCGGTTGCGACGCGGTAGGTGACGACGCGAAAGCCGGTCGCGCCCACACTGCGGGCGGCGGGTTTGCGAACGCCGACACGGAGCAAACCGCACACGACGCCCGGCGACGGCGCGGCGCGAAATACGGTTGCCGGGGCTTCCTGCGACAAGACGCGGCTGACGAGCGTGTAACTTGCGGGCGGGGATTGTTTGCCCCACAGTTCCACGCGCAATTGATTTCCCACGGCCCGCGCCTGCAAGCGCACGGCGAACGGGTACGGGTTTTGCAGCCGCAAATCCAGCGACGGGTACGCGACAGCGGCGTCTCGGCCCGGCGCGACATACTGCGGCGCGAACACGTGATGATGCCGTTCGGTCGGTTTGAGGCCCGCAAGCAGGGCGGCGTTATACAGCGTCGTGGACGTTTGGCACACGCCGCCGCCGAACGCGGGCACGAGTTCGCCGTCAAACGAAACCGGGGCGCGCACGTAGCCTTGATCCGACGACCAACCCCGCGCGATTTTGTTAAACGAGAACGTGCCGCGCGGCGCGATGACGGCCCCGTCAATGGACTGGGCCGCAAGTTCGGCGTTGTGCTTTTGCGCCCGCGAGCGTCCGTCAAGGTTGGTTGCGAACGCGCTCAACCGCACCTGCGCGGGCGGCAACTTAACCAAAAAGGCCGCGAACGCACCGCCGACGGCGAGCAAGCCCGCGCCAACAAAAACGCCCACTCCCGCGCCTGTCCCCCAAAGCGTTTTTTGCGATTTGCTCACGGCTTGATTTCCATAATCGTCGCGCCGCTTTCGCCTTTGAACGACGGATCGTACATCGCGCGAACGGTTGCGGGCAGGGCCGCGCTTTTGCCCGGCGTTTGCGCGCGCAGGTTGTATTCCAAAACGTGTTTGCCCTTTGGCAACTTGCCCGCGAAAAACGCGATGGTGCTGTCGCGCACGTCCACATGGTCGTACCAGAAATGCGAGCCGCTGCCGCCGTCGGACACTTCCTCGTCGGCGGTTCCGCGCTCGGTGACTTCCGCGCCGGACGGGAACGTGTCCTCAATCAAGACGTAGGAAGCGTCTTTGTCGGCGGTGACGGTTAAACGAATACGCAAGCGGTCGCCTTGCTTAATTGTGCCGCCCGTCGGTTCCGTGCCTAACTGCCAAAAGCCATTGACTTGTTTAGGCACGACGCGCAGCACTTCGCGGGTCACATGAACGCCTTCGGAAAGAGCGGGCAAGTCGCCGTTTTTCGATGCGACGGTTTGGGCGAGTTCGCCAGAATAGAAAATCGTGCCGCTTTTTGCCGCGCCGCCCTCGCGCGACAGCGCAAGCGTGTTGGTTCCTTCGTCCAATAGTTGGGCCGGGATTTTCAACACGACTTCGCCGTTTTCCATGCGGTTGTCGCTGCGGGCGTCGATGGTTTCCACCGTTTTGTTGTTGAGCAAAACGTTTATCGTGCCCGACGGCGCAGTGGCTTCGCGGGGGTACAC
>CAXTBP010000035.1:1660-36125 GCA_964241985.1 uncultured Armatimonadaceae bacterium
GTACACGTTGAGATAATCGCAAAACGCCGTCAAAACCCATGCCGTATCGCGCGTATCACCAAAATAGCCGCCCGTACGGGACAGCATCAGATAGCGCAAAATAGCCGGGATGCGCTTATCGTCGGGGCGCACGGCGAGCAAGGCGCGAAGCGCGAGCGCGGACGCCATGCGGTCGCTGCAAATTCCGTCGTACCCGTTGCCGCTTTTTTGCGGATACGCGGTGAAGTGAAGCAATGTGCCTTCTTCAATGCCGCGTTTCTCAAGTTCCGTCGTGAACGGCGTGACGTTTTCATTCAGAGCGTGACCGAGCAGAACCAGATACGCCAAGGCGTCCACGGGCAGTTTTTCGGGAACCAAATGGGTTCGCGCCGACGTGTAGCGGAACGGGGCGCGGAGCAGATTATTGGTGTCTTTGTAGCCCGCTTGATGGAGGGCGTACAGCAAAAACGGACGCTGACGAACCGGCTTGGTTTGCACCATTTCGGCGGCGGCTTTTGTTGCGGATTGCAGCATACTGTCGCTGACTTCGTAGCCCGACGCTTTGGCTTGGGCCAAACCGACCAAAGCGTAAGCGGTCATAAAGGGATCGTCGGTGTCGGTTTCCCACCAGCCCCACGCGCCGGACGAATGCTGCATTCGAGCCAGCCGGGTGACGCCGTCGCCGACCATGCGGGACAGGTCGTTTTTGTTTGCAGCTTCACCGGTCAGTAAATCGTATTTTTGCGCTAACAGATCGGGCACGAAGCGGCTCAGGGTTTGCTCGGTGCAGCCGTAGGGGAAGCCGACCAAATACTCGACCCCGCCCGCGATTGCGCCGCGCACGGACGGCGTTACGCGCACCGTAAGCCGCGTTTCGTCGTTTATCGCGCCGGGCGACAGCGTGAGTTTTTGTCCTTCGCTATTCCCGCCGCTTCCCTCGACGGTTCCGGCGAACGGTGTATACGTCGTGCGTCCGAAGGCACGAAGGGGCAGGGTTTGCTCAATGCCGTCCGTGTACGGCTTGCCGTTCGGCGCGAACGCGCCCGTCCATGCCGTGACGCGCAGCCCGGCCCTGTCGGCGGTTCCGTTGCCCTGCGGCGATACTTGCCATGTCACGGTTCCGACCGCGCCGGATTTCACGGTCAGGGTTTGCGTTTCGTCGCCCGCAACGGTCAGGGCCGAGGCGGTCAAACGCACGCGAATTTGTTGTTCCTGCCCCGTTTCGTTATGCACCAAGGCAGACAACACCGATGTGTCGCCGCCGACCAGATAGCGCGGCGGATTGAGGCGCACGAAAAACGGTTTGGTGGACACGATTTTCGTTTTGGCGTAGCCGACGCCCGTGCGGTCGCTGACGGCCTGCACGGTCGCCCGCCACGTCGTCAAGTTGTCGGGAAGCGTGACCGAAACGGTCGCCTGTCCGTCTGCACCCGTTTGATTGCTCGCCCGCCAATAGGCTGTGTCGCGGAACTTGGTGCGGGCCTTGATTTTCGGCTCGGCCTTGCTCACGTCGCCCAGATACTCGACGTTAAACGAGTATTGCGTCGCAACGCGGTTGCTGCGCCGGGGATAAAACGTCTGGGCCGTCGCTTTCGCGCTATCTTCGCGCAAAGCGTAAATACTTTCATCCACGACACCGATAGCAAAGTCCGACGAAACGGGCCGACCTTGCGCGTCTTTGGTTGAAACGGCGAACGTCGCCGTATCGCCGGGTTGGTACTTTTTGCTCGCGGGTACGTCAACGGCTTTGACACTCACCGTCAAGTTTTGCGCCTGCACGCGGACGCGGAGCGGCGTTTCGGAACTTGCGAATTTTTTATCCTTGACGTAGTTGGCGGACAGCGTGACGTTCGGCCCCCAATCGGCGAGAATGGGCAGTGCATACACAGTGCTTTTTTTGCCGATGGGCAAAACGACGGTTTGATACACGCGCTCGCCTTCCACCGACAGCAGCACGCTTTGCCCGACCCGCGACGAGTTGACCAAAATTTTCGCCGTGTCGCCCGGCTCGTAATTCCGCTTATCGGTCAAGAGTGTTAAGTCGCCGTAATCGGTGTCCAAATTGTCGCCGGTATCGGATGCGGCCCACAAATTGCCCTCCGCTTTTGCTGTCCGCTTCGCGTCGTCCTGCACGGTTGCGACAAGGCGCACGTCGCCCGCACGGGGCGGCACGACTTGGAACACTGCCCGCCCGTCCTTGCCCGTCGTTTCGGTTTGCGGCTTGGTGAGTGGGACGGCGACCGTTTCTTTTTTCGTCTTGTTCCACGTGTCGTACACGGCAAGCAGCGTGACCATCGCGCCCGCTTTGAGCTTTTTCGTCTGCCCGTCGCGCACGGTCACAAAAACCGGCATCGCTTTATCCGGTGTGGCGACGTAGCCTTCGGGCGCGACACTAACCGTCAAATCCGAGGCGGCGACAGCGGCCTCGCCGTCGGACTCCACGCTTCGCTTTGCTTCATCCTCGACCTGCGCGGTCAAGCGGTAGGTTTCCACTTGCGGAATGGCTTCGTCGTCTTTGGGATCTTCGCCGTTTTCTTCCCGCAGTTTGTCGGCTTCAGGATCGGGTAAGTGGCGAATATCGGTACGGGACGTGATAACGGCTTCGCCGTTTTCGTCCAGCTGGATTTCGCCGTCGCCCATACCTTCGCCAAAATACGATTGGTATGAGCGGCTGCGGTATGAGGAAGCGTCGTTTTCATCGGCCTCTTCGCCGTCCATAATGTCGCCGTATTCGGCTGACCAGTCGGCGTCGCGGAACCAGTAGTAATGGACTTTGCCGCCCGCAACCGGCCCGCCGAAGTAATAGGTCGCCTTGACGGTCATTTTCACGGGTTCGCCCCGAATAAGCCGCGCTTTTTGCGGCGTAACCGTGACGGAAAACTCGGGTTTGCGGTACGCGGCGACCACGATTTGGCTGTCGTGGGTTTCGCCGCCCAAGGACGTTGTCAGCGTGTAGGTTCCGGTCGCGCCTTCGTTGGACGTGTCCATGCTTCCCCAAACCGCGCCGTGCCGGTTGGTCGTTTTGGACTGCCGGGCCACTAAATTGCCACTCTCGTCGCGCAACTCCATCTGGGCGGTTACGCCGTCGGGTACGGAATAGGCTTGCTGCTGCCCGTCGTTGTCGCGCCGCGTTCGTGCGATGGCTTTGTAGGAAATCGTGTCGCCGGGGCGGTATACCGTTCGGTCGGTCACCACGTGGACGGCATAGCGTTTGTCTTCCCCGCCGCCGTAGTACGACGTGCCCGAAACCACGGCCTCGTCGTCGCCGACTGTCGCCATCGTCAAAAGGGGAGTATCGTTTTCCGCGTCGTCATTACGGGCCGCCGACGGCGGCGTGTCAATCGCCGCTACGCCATCGCTTGCGGTTTCGCCACGGGCGACGGTTTTGCCTTGTTTGAGGACACGTACTTTCGCCCCGCCAATCGGCGTGCCCTTCATCACGTCGGCGGCGTACACGACGGTCTGGTTCGCCCGCGACGCACGCTTGACCACAAGGGCGACATCGGTCACGACGACATACGAACACGCAGAAAATGTTCCGAACGAGTACTTAACCAAATACAAACCGGGCTTGGCTTTAGCCGCGCCAAGCGAAAAATGCTCGGCGAAAAACCCTTCGCGGTCGCTCGATGAAATCGGCATGTCGGCATCGGTGATAAGTTGCGGAGCGGGTGCGATATAGGGGGACGGGCGCAAAAGGGCGGGCGTCAAAACCGCTTCCTTGCCGTCGTAGGAATGGCGCAGTTTATTCAAATCGGCGGCGGCGTCCGCGCGGGTCAGCACGTCGCCCAAACGGGTACGCCACACCTTGACGTGCAGAATTTTCGCCGCCCGCAGCGTTTCCGGCGAAACCGTTCCGGGCACGTTCACGTTTGTCGTCGTCGCGCCTTTTTTGGCGGGCTTGGGAATGGGGAGCGTGGCGTAGCCGCGCACGGGCAAAAACGGGATTTCGCTGGTTGCGAACACGGATTGATGGTCGCCGACGCTGAGATCCGCTTCGGAGCGTTTGAGCGTGAGCGGCACGGTGGACAGTTTGCCCTCGCGCACGTCTACGACGACTTCGGGCGCGGAATGCCACTTGGCCGACGCGGAAAGTTGATAGCGACCGGCGGGCACGTTTCGCAAAAGGAACTGACCCCGTTTGTCGGTTTTGGCGTGCCGCCGTTCGCGCACATCGGCCTCCGCGCTGTTATGGCTCGTTGCCGCAGGCGCGGTTTCGATACCTTCGCCGTCGGTTTGGGTGGCGTTCGGCGCGGGCGTCAGATAAATGTCGCAGTCCGCAAGCGGCGCGTGTTCCACGTTCGCTAAAACGGCGACGCCGTTCACTTGTCCGCGCGGCGTTTCCGACAAAATCAGGTACGCCCAGCACAGCGCGATTAAACACGCGGCGAACGCGAGAACGGAAAACGAGGCCGATGAAGAAGCGGGCGCGGAAGCCGCTGCAGGTTCCGTTGGTTTCATTGCTTAGCCTTGCGCCCGTTCGTCGTCGGAATCAACCGCGCCGCGCGTCAAACTTCGGGCGGCAAGCGTTGCGACTACGACGCCCGCCATAATCACGAGCAACACGCGGATTTTTTCCATGCGTGTCGGCGCGTCGTCGGGCACGATGCGGCCCGTAAACTGCGCCAAAACAAGGGCGATAGCGAGGGCAAAAAAGCCGGGAAACAGCGACGTGTTTTGCGCGGCAAGCGGCAAAAGTCCGATGCCCAAACCGAGAAGCAGAGCGGTCGCGCTTTTCGCGCCGAACAAAACGAGGATGGCGGCAGGGCAGGCAAGGGCCATCGCGCCGCAAAAAACGAGGCTTCCCCATGCCGCCGACGCTTTGCCGCCCGCAACGGAATATCGCTGGGGCACGGCGGACAAAAGGCGCGGCAGCGCGGCCCCAACAAGAAGGCCAAACAATGCGTATTGGTCGGTCAAATTAACGCCACGCAAATCGCCCGCCCAGCGCGTGACGAAAAACCGCCAAAGAAGCAGAAGCGTCGCCAGCATCAAGAGGCCGGAAATCGTCGCGTTGTTGCGGGTTTCGTGTTCGGTTCGCTCGTCCAAATCCTCGAATTGCTCATACGACAAAAGCGACAGCGTGGACAAGTGAGCGATAAACAAAGCGACGACGGCAATCGCCGCGCCTGCGCCCTGCAAAAACTGCAAGGCGGCCAAAAAGCCGCTGACAACAAGCAGTGACGCGATAAGCAGAGCCGGGCGCAGCAGTTCTTTGTTCACGCTGCCCAACCCGCCGTGTTCCTGCTGAACAACGGCAAGCACGACCGGCCACAACAGCAAGCCGCCGATTCCCGTTATGTAGAGCGGAGACGAGTTCGTAATTTTCTGCGACAGCAAGGCCAAAATAATGCCGCCCAAAATCGTGACAAGGGCAAGCGGGGCAAGTCGTCCGGCCCCCGACGGCGAGCGAACCAAAAGCGACGTTCCCGCCGCCAAAAGCGTTCCCAGCGCGGCAAACGCCAAAAGGGTTGCTGCCCACGACAGTTTAGGCAAATCGGTCGTCACGGAATCGCGGAATACCATCAGGCCCGCGCCCGCGCACAGCGCGCCCAAAAAGCCCGCCCCGACCGCAAGCCGTTTGCCTGTTTCGCCCACACGGGCGGCAAGGGGCAAATCGAGAAACAGGATAAAGGAGATGCTGAAGCCACCCAGCGCGACACCGAGTAGGGCGTCGTACAAACTCGCCCGCAAAAACAGCAGCGCGAGCGAAACGGCGGCGATGCTTGCGCCATACGAGGCCGCGACCCGCAAAAACGGCGCGGTTTCCCCGTTGCTTCGGCGCGACACACGGTTCGCGGCAAGCAAAGCAATCCCGCCGAAAAGAAAGCCGAGGCCCAACTTCGCGCCGCTATGGAACGGCCCAAATCCTGCGGGCAAAGTCGCAAGCAAACCCAAAAACGGAAGCCCGAGCGCGACCGTTTGCAGCGGCGATTTTGTCGCTCCGACAGGCGGGGCGGCATCGACGGATACGCCCTCACCATCGTCCGCCGACGCGGCAAGCGGCACGAAGCGACCGCAAAACAACAGTACGCCCACCACAAGGGCGATCCACAGCAAAACCTGCTCCATACAAATACCTGCTTTTAGGGTTACATCCTGCCGCGCCGCCCATGTGTTACGGGCGTGGCGAACCGTCCAACCGTTTTCGCTTTTCGGTCAAATAAATCTTCAACGCTTTAAGCGCCAAAACTCCGCAAATAACGAGCCATACCGTCAGATAAAACCATTTGGGTTCCGGCCCGGTGAAATACAAGGCAAAAATAGGCCCGGCGATAAACGTCGCCAGATTCAGCACCAGCATTGTCGCTGCATAATGGCGCATTCTAAACAATCGCTGAAGAAAAACGGGTTCGCGTCGCATAGCGTCGGGGCGACCTCAATCATCTTGAATTGAAAATATCGTACCTTATTGCGAGCGGACTTCGATGGAATAGTCGATGATGTCCAAATCCGGGGCGTCCACGAGCGGCAGATTCGGGTCGGCGTGATCACGCACGTCGCCGGACGGCTCGCGGGTGTCCGTCCCTTGATTTTGGTTCAAATAGCGCGGGTTTTGCGTTACGTCCAAACGGATGGAACTGTTGATGGTTCCTGTGGTCGCGCCGTTGCCCAATGCGTCCCAAACTTTGGGGGCATCGGTCGCGCCTTGCGGCAAGTTGTTGGTGGCGAGCAAGTTGATGAACAAATACCGCCCATTGTTGTTTGGCAGTTTGCTCAAGTCCAAACGGAAATTGAGCGTGTTTTGGTCGCCGGGCGTGAGCGTCGTGCCGCTGTTAACTCCGTTTTGCGGCGGAACGGCGGAATCCGGCGGGCCAAGATACGTGCCGCCGTTTCTACCGAACGTCAGCGGGTTGACGATGTTTCCGCTCGAATCGGTGGTGGAATACACGCCGTAGCCGCTTTGGCTGGACTGCGCGTTATCGTAGCGCACAAATCCGATAAAGCCCTGCCCATTCGTAATCGCGGGCGCGGCGAACCCATTGCTCCACGGCGGCGCGACAATCGGAACCGAGCCGCCCGCGTTGGCATCGTCGGAGCGGTTGATCAGCACGAAGTAGGCGTTGCCGGTCGTGCTGGCGTCGGTTTGTAAAATGTTGATTTTGCCGCGCACCGTCATCGTGACATACAAAAACTTCGCGCCCAAACTTGGCGAGCCGGAACCGGACACCGACGGGGTGGGCATCGCGGTCGGAACGCGGGCGCAGCTTCCGCCAAACAGGGCGCAGCAAACGACACCGCCCGTAACGAGGGCAGGCGGCACAAAATGGGCGATCTTCATATACCTATTATGACAAAGCAAATCGGCCCGCGCTTCATGAAAAATACCACTCAAATTGTATTGCAGGCCGAAAAGAAGTATCATTTTTCTACGATGTGTAGAATGTTGGGAATGGCGGCATCGCCCGCCGCGCAAAAGGGTAATGACGGGGTGGAGTTGCGCTTGCCGGTGTGGCAGTATTTGGTCGGCGCGCCGCACGCGCTCCGGGTGCAGGCCCGCGAAGGCTTGGGCGCACCGGGAACCGAAAAAGGCCACCCGGATTCGTGGGGCGTGTCGTGGATGGACGCGCGGGGCGAAGCGTCGCTCGTGCGGCAAACCGGCTCGGCATACGATTCCGCGTATTTCGTGTTCGCATCGGAGTCCGCCGCCCGAGGCGGGGCCGGAAGCGGGCCGGGGCGTGTCGTCATCGGGCATCTGCGGCAGGCGTCGTGCGGGGCCGTCACGAGCGAAAACGCGCACCCAATCCGCGTGGATTACCACGGAGTCGGCGGGCACGAAACCCTAATGGTCGCCCACAATGGAACCGTTCGCAAGCCGCTGTTGGATACCCTGCGCGACGATTTGGAAACGGCGGAAAAACCGGAACGGTCTTCGGATTCGGACACGGTTGTGCTTGCCGCATGGCTCGGCGCGCAAATCGAAGCCACCGCCAAAACAAGCTCCGAAACGTTGCTGTTTGACGCCCTCGCCCACGCCTTGCAAACGCTGACATCCCGGGCCGTTGAAATCGCGCCGAACAACGATTTGACGCAAACGTATTCGTCTATTTGTCTGCTTATCACGCACCCGTCAGGCCTGTTCGTGTTGCGGCAGTTTTCCAAAGACCCCACTTATTACACGCTGTACGCGCGTCAACTGGAACCAAAAGTGGAGCAAAACGAAGCGGGCGGCTGGGTCGTCGCGTCCGAACCCACAAGCGGCGACACCGACACCGCCGAGCGCGAAAAATGGACGCTTTTAACGCCGGGCGTTCTCAACTTCTATCCCGCAAGCGGCAACGGCGCGGTACAAACCGCCGTTGTCGCGCCGCCCTATGAGGAATAAAGGCACTTTGAAAATGTCCCGACACTCGGTCGGTTTCACCCGTATGCAGGGAGCGTGCCCATCGTGGTGCGCTCCCTGCATGCGGGAGGAAACCCATGAAAAACACCAAGCGGGCGTTGCGTCGCCATCATCGGCAGCGCATGATTCGGAGCGCGTCGCGTAGTTACGTACTTAGTTTTTGGGATAACAGGGATCCCGAATGGAAGCGGCGGCAGGTTATGCGTTGGTACAACAACCTCAAAATTTGCTCGTGCTATGGGTGTGGTAATCCGCGCAAACATTGCAAGGAAGTGACCATACAGGAGCGGCGCTTTAAGGAGGCCGCGCGGTACGAGTTGCGGGAATACGGAGCGGGATAAGGAATCCTAATCGGACGGGTGGCAAGGGCCGCGCTCTTTTCCGCAAGGCGGATTGGTGGGGAATTTATGCGGAGCGGCGCAAAAACGGTATCAGGTTTTTTGAAAAATATGGCTCCTCCGTACACCAAAAAATGTACTGGACGTGAAGATAGTCCGTGGCGAATTGCATCAGTTCGGCAATACTAACCGGCTTGCCCGTTTTGGGGTTCATGGCGGAATAGTTGCCTTCCTGTACGGCAATCGCGGTGGGTACGCCGCTTCCGTGCAAACCGCGAATCAGCGGATAGCTATGGCTCATTTGGCCCGGCTTGTACGGCAGCATATCCGGCCCGCCGACCCCGACGCCCAGCCGTTTGGCGTGTGCAAAGACGCTTTTCAAATACCCTTTATCGTTTCCGGGCAGCCATTCACCGGGCATGAAATTTGCGTACTGCAAAGCGACGGAGCGAGGAAACGCGCGCTTCAAAGCCGCAATATTCGTGACAATGGCGTCTCGGTACAACGTCGGGGTAAAGCCGCGAGGGAATAATAGGCCGGTTTCCCCGAAGTCCACGGCGGTTTCCGGCAGGTTGATGCCTTCTATTTTGCTGTCGAATGCGCGCCCCAAAGCATCGAGCAATTTGACAAACCGCCCCTGTACGGCTTTGTCCCAGCGGCGCGATACCCAACCCTGCACGGTGGCGTGTTTTTCGTCGTCGCCGCTGATGGTGTATTGTTTGTCGGCTCCCCCGTGATACGCGGCTTCTTTCAAGAGATACCGAGGAACGCAGATATACGAGGGAGAAAACGTGGAATCCTGTATTTGAATCCACAGTTTCTTTCGATGCTTGGTCAAAAAAGCCAAGTCGCCGTGCAGGGCCGCGAAATCAACACGTCTTTTTGGGGTTCCAGTTCGCGCCACGTATATTTTAGTTGCGCGCCGACGAACGCTTGGGTATCCAAAAAGGCAGCTTCCCGTATTCTTTCGCGCTCCATGCCGAAAAACACAAAGTGATGCGGGGCGTTCTGAAGCGCGGGGGCACAATTCGTATTCGCTGTATAATGGGAACGGATTAGCACGGTTTCATAGTACCCGTTTGCCCGAAGCGCGCCGAACTTTTCGTGTCGCGTTTTCGTCTTCGACGCAGGGTAAACCGTTTCTTTTATCCCTGACTCTCCCGTTGTTTGGCTTTGCCGGTTCTAAGGATTTTGTTTGCATGACGCTCAAAAAACATCGCCGCTTTTTGCGTTCGCGCCGTTTGGGATGGACGGCTGCTGTTGCCGGGGCCGGACTTATTGGTTTGGTTTTCGCGCCGCTTGTCGTGCAGTCGCAAACGCCGCCCGCTTTGCCGCCGACGCCCGAACAAGCCGCGTTTTTTGAGGCCAAAATCCGCCCCGTTCTCCTCGACAACTGTATTTCGTGCCACGGTAAAGACTTGGTGCAGGGTGGTTTGCGACTGGACAGCCGTGCTGGTCTGCTTAAAGGCGGCGACAACGGCCCGTCGCTTCTCTTAGGTGACAAGGCCAAAGCGTCGCTGTTTTTGACCGCCGTTCATCAAACCGGGCCGCTCAAGATGCCCAAAGGCGGCGACAAGTTAAAGCCGACCGAAATCGCCGATTTGGAAGCGTGGATTGCCCTCGGTGCGCCGTGGCCGGAAACCAAAGCGGACGCGCAGGCCGCCGCCGCGACGCTTGCCGCGAACGGCGAATACCAGATGACGCCCGCGCAAAAAACGTTTTGGTCATTGCAGCCGGTCAAACAGCCCGCGCTTCCCGTTGTGAAAAACAAGGTGTGGGCGACAAGTAACCCGATTGACGCTTTCGTTTTAGCCGGGCTTGAAAAGGCGAACCTTGTACCCGCCGCGCCCGCCGACAAGCGCACGCTCCTCCGTCGTGTCACCTACGATTTAACTGGTTTGCCGCCCACGCCCGGCGAAACCGACGCTTTTTTGGCGGACAAAACGCCGCAAGCCTACGCCAAAGTCGTGGATCGCTTGCTCTCCTCGCCCCGCTACGGCGAGCGGCAGGCTCGGCAATGGATGGACATTGCCCGCTACGCCGACACCAAAGGCTACGTGTTCGTCGAAGACCGCAACTACCCGAACGCCTACACCTACCGCGACTGGCTGATTGAATCGTTTAACAGCGATTTGCCGTATGACCGCTTCGTTACCGAGCAGTTAGCCGCCGATTTGCTGCCCGAGGTGCAAAACGGCGACAACAAAAAGCCGCTCGCCGCGCTGGGATTCCTCACGGTCGGGCGACGGTTTTTGAACAACGGGCACGACATCGCCGACGACCGCATCGACGTGACCATGCGCGGTTTTGAGGGCCTCACCGTCGCCTGCGCCCGCTGCCACGACCATAAATTCGATCCCATCCCGACCAAAGACTATTACTCGCTGTACGGCGTGTTCGCCTCGTCGCGCGAAGACAGTCCGCCTATTTCGCCCAAAGCGATTTCCGACCCGTTCATGGCGCACGAGGGGCAGTTGAACGCCAAAATGGCGGAATCCAAAGCCCTCGTTAAAGCGCAGGTTAAGCATCTGCGCGAAGTCAACGCCGCGCCCAATAGCCCGCTGACCGACGACGTGAAGAAAACGCTGCAAGGCTTCCGCGAAGAGAACGAGCCGAACGACGATCAATTAGGCAAATTGCTGCCTGCGTTCGAGGCCCCGGCCCGCGAAAAACTGATGGCCCTGCGCAAAGATATTGAGGGCTTGCAAAAATCGTTCCCGCCCGCGCCCGAACGCGCGATGGCGATGGCCGAGGGTGACAAAAACTTCAAGGCACACGTTTTCAAGAGGGGCAATCCCGGCAATCAAGGCGATGAAGCCCCGCGCCGGTTCCTGCTCGCGCTATCGCCCGCAAAAGCCGAGCGGCCCGTGTGGCAGGGAAGCGGACGCCTCGATTTGGCCCGCGCGATTACCGCCCCGACCAATCCGCTGACGGCGCGTGTTTGGGTGAACCGTTTGTGGCTGAACCATTTCGGCGCGGGCATTGTGCGTACGCCGTCGGATTTCGGCAAGCAAGGGGAGCGGCCCACAAACCCGGCCTTGCTGGATTATTTGGCGTCGCGGCTGGTTGCTGCAAACTGGTCAACCAAAAAGATGCACCGCTTGATTGTGCTGTCCAACACGTATCAAATGGCGAGCGACCCAAGCGCCCGGGCCGCAACCGTTGACCCGGAAAACCGCTTGGTGTCCCACCAAAACCGGCGTCGGCTGGATATGGAGCAACTGCGTGACAGTTTGCTGTGGGCGTCCGGCGAACTGGACACGAAAAAACTCGGCGGCAAGTCCGAAGAGTTGTGGCGCACGCCGTTTACGCACCGCCGGGCCGTGTATGGCTTTATCGAACGGCAAAATTTGCCGGGCACGTTCCGCACGTTTGATTTCGCAAGCCCCGACGCGACAATGGGCCAGCGGTTCAAAACCACGGTTCCGCAGCAGGCCTTGTACTTGATGAATAGCCCGCTCGCCGTTGAGCAGGCGCAAAATTTGGCTAAGATGGAGCTGCTCGCCAAAAGCGCAGACAATCCGCAAAAAGTGCGCCGCTTGTATCTGCGCCTGTTCGACCGCTTGCCCGATGTGGACGAACAGGCCCTCGGCTTGGAATATCTCAAAGGCAGCAACGCGCCAACCGGCGAAATCGACGCAATGCGAAATACCAAACCCGAATGGCAGTACGGCTGGGGCGGCTACGACACGCAAACCAAGAAAGTTGCCTTTGCGCCACTCGCGGTTTTCGACGAGGGCAAATACCAAGCCGGCAAAAAATTCCCCGACGATATGCTGGGCTATATTTCGCTATCCTCAAACGGTGGCCATCCCGGACGCGACGCGGGCCACGCCGTCATTCGCCGCTGGGTTTCGCCCGTTGAGGGAACCATTAAAATCGCCGGAACGATCAAGCACCCCGAAGCGCAGGGCGACGGCGTCCATGCCCGCATCGTCAGCAGCCGAACCGGCCTGCTCGGCGAATGGACGGCCCACAACAGCGAATCGAAAACACCGGTCGAGGTCGCCGTGCAAAAAGGCGACACGATTGATTTCATCGTGGACTGCATCGGGTCAGATGCCTTCGACGGCTTTTCGTGGTCGCCCGTCGTCACGCAAACGCGCAAGGACACGGCAGGCACGATTTTCACCACCGTTTGGGACGCGAACGCCCATTTCAAAGGCCCGCAGCCCGCGCCCCCCGCGCCACTAACGCGCTGGGAACGCTACACGCAGGCCCTGTTAATGAGCAACGAGTTCAACTTCATCGACTAAGCAACGCAACGTTGGAAAACACGCCCGACATCTTCAAACTGTTTGGCGTGTTTTTATGTCGGGTTTTCCAGTGGAGGCGCATAAATTCCGAGCGGCGAAGGGTATGCACAGGTTGAAATGGTGCGTCGCTGACGCGCTGCCAAAGCAAAGGAATTTGAACTGTGAACCACGCTGCTATGTCATCTATGCCCGCGATGTCGCCCGAAATGCAAGCCTATATCGACGAGTGCTTGACTTGTCACCGCGTTTGTTTGGGCGAGGCGATGAACCACTGTTTGACGATGGGCGGCAAGCATTTGGAACCCGACCATTTCCGCACAATGATCAACTGTGCCGAAATGTGCCAAACGAGCGCGAACTTCATGCTGTCCGGCTCGCCACTCCACACGAAAACCTGCGGTGTCTGCGCGGAAATCTGCGAAACCTGCGCCGAATCGTGTCAACAAGTAGGCGACATGGATGAGTGCGTTCAGCAATGCCGAAAGTGCGCGGAATCCTGCCGCAAAATGGCGTCTACGGCGTAACGCTGCCGGAAACGAAAAGGCGTGCGGTATCCGATAAAATGAAATTGTATGAGCCTTGTTACCGTTTCCGGTTTGAGCAAAGGGTTCGGCCCGCAAACCGTTTTTGAAAATGTTTCCATCCGTGTCGCGCGGGGCGAGAAAATCGGTATCGTCGGCAAGAACGGCGGCGGCAAAACGACGTTCCTCAAAATGCTGATTGGGCGCGAAGACCCGGATAAAGGAACGGTCAGCGTCGCCAAAGGGGTGCGCGTCGGGTATTTGTCGCAGATCGCGGAACTCGACGACGCCCGAACCGTTAAGCAGGAGGCCGAAACTGCGCTTTCCGCCCTGTTCGATGTGGAAGCCGAACTGCGGGAAACCGAACAACTCTTAGCGCAAAACCCACACGACGCCGACGCGCTGGACGCCTATCAAGCCGCCCGCGACCGCTGGGATTTCGCGGGCGGTGATCAGGCCGAGGGCAATCTCCATGCCGCTATGACCGCGCTTGGTTTCAAGCCCGCCGATTGGGAAAAGCCCGTAGGCGTATTGTCGGGCGGCGAAAAAACGCGGCTTGCGATGGCGAAACTTTTGGCATCCGCGCCCGACGTGTTGGCACTCGATGAACCGACGAACCATTTGGACATCGGCGCGGTCGAATGGCTGGAAGGGTTTTTGAACCGTTTTCCCGGCGCGGTGCTTGTCGTGTCGCACGACCGGCGGCTTTTGCAGAACGTTTCGCAAACCATTTGGGAAGTCGAAAATCACAATATAACCGACTATTCTAACGGCTATGCGGGCTACAAACTGCAACGCGACGCCAACCGCGCCCGGCAGCAGGAAGAATACGAGCGGCAGTCGGCGGAAATCGCGCGGATTGAGGAATACATCCGGCGCAACAAGGCCGGGCAAAACGCCCGCAACGCCGCCGGGCGCGCCAAGCAACTCACGCACATTGAGCGCATCGAACGCCCAGTGAGCGAACCCGGCGCGATGAAAGCGAAAATTCAAACCGGCGGACGCGCGGGCCGCGAAGTTGTCGTGTGCGAGCGGGCCAGCAAGCGCTACGACGACAAAGTGCTGCTCAACAACGCGACCTTCAACATCGAGCGGGATCAGCGGGTCGGGATTGTCGGGCCGAACGGGGTCGGCAAAACCACGTTCATCGAAATGGTGCTGGGCGAAGAATCCCCGGACTCGGGCTACATTCGGCGTGGGCACGGTGTCACCGTTGCCTATCACAAGCAGGAAGCCGACGATTTCGACCCCGACGAGTCCGTGCTGGAAAATTTTTACGAGCGGGCCGGAATGTCGGTCGGCGAGGCGCGCGGGCATTTAGCCAAGTATTTGTTCACGGGCGAAGACATTTACAAGCCCGTGTCTGCTTTATCGGGTGGCGAACGAGCAAAACTTGCGATGGCATTGATGGTGCTGTCGCCCGCGAACCTGCTCATTCTGGACGAACCGACGAACCATTTGGACGTGTATTCGTGCGACGCGCTGGCCGAAAGCCTGCAAGCTTATCAAGGCACGCTCCTTCTCGTTTCACACGACCGCTCGCTCCTTGATGCCGTCACCGATCACACGCTCGCGCTTGAAGGCGGCGGCAAAGTCGTGGAGTTCGAGGGCAACTATGCCGCGTACCGGGCCAGCAAAGAGGCCGCGCAACCGTCCCAAAACGGTGCGAGCCGAAACGCCCTGCCTGCCAAGAAATCCATTGCCGAAGCCGTAACTAATAATGGCGTGCAGACGGGACAAAATTTGTCCGCCCGCGAACTGTCCAAAGAGCGGCAACGGGTCGCAAAGCGCGTCGCGCAGTTAGAGGCCGACGTGGAAAAACTGGAGACGCGGCTCTCAGAAATAGAAGCGGACTTATCGTCGCCGCAATCCGCCGATGCCGCGCTTGCCTTGTCGCACGATTACGCCCGCGTCAAAGACGATTTGACCGCCCGTATGAACGAATGGGAAGCCGCGACGCTCGAAGCCGAAGCCGTAGGGGCGTCTGTTTAGTTAATAAGGAGCGTTTATCGCAGAATGGGACGGTATGGCGTTTCGTCCCCAACCGGTGCGGCATAAAGCGTTGTTTTATTCACGGCTACGATAAAGCATTCGCGCCACGGAGGCAGCATCGTAGCCGTTTGTTCACGCTGTCCATAAAACACGCGCACGATAAATCGGTTAGTTTCGCTTGCGCAAATCCAAGACCCCTGTATGAGTTCGTCGGGATGGACTTGCTTACACAACGCCTCGGCAGCGCGCCGAGCGCGCAACCCGCGAAAATACGAAAGCATAATGACGTAGTATACATTAACGCCCTGCCGAAAAGAAATTTTGTTTGCGGTACACGGCTAAAAGGGGAACCTGTTTGCCCTGCTGGAACGCTTAACCTGCTTGGCGATTGTCGCCAGCAAAGCGTTTATGCCCATTTCCACCAAACTCGCACCGTATCAGCCGACGCCGTGGCCGCAGAATCCGCGCGCCGTGCCGGATTATGGGCGCGTCGAGGTGCGGAGCGTGGCGTGCGACCCGCGCACCGACCGCGTGTTTGTCGTTCAATATTCCGCAAAATATCCCGTTTTAGTTTTCAATCGTGCGGGCCGGTTTCTAACGTCGTGGGGCGCGGGCCAATTTACCATGCCGCATGGATGCCGCATTTGTCCGCGCACGGGCGAATTGTGGATGACCGACGATGGCGACAGTCGCGTTTTACACTTTTCGCAAACCGGCGCGCTACTTGCGACCTATGGTGTTAAAAATAAGCCGGGCAATGACCGCAGCCATTTCAACCGACCCGCCGATGTCGCGTTCGCGCCCGATGGAAGTGTGTTTGTCGCGGATGGCTACGGCAACGCCCGCGTCGTTCATTTGGACGCGCACGGTCGCTTTTTGAATGCGTGGGGCACGCACGGCACGGGCAAGGGGCAGTTTCATTTGGTGCACAGCGTCGCCGTAGACAATAGCAGAATTGTGTATGTTGCCGACCGTGAAAACGCCCGCATTCAACTTTTCACGTCGCAGGGCAAATGGCTGATGCAGTGGTCGCAGGTCGGGCATCCGTTCGGGCTTGCGTGGACGCCCGAACAGAATTTGGTTGTGTGCGATGGCGCAGAGGATACCGTCAGCGTGTACGACCGAGCGGGCAGGCGATTGTCGCGCTTTGGCGGAACGGGCAGCGCGCCCGGGAATTTTCGCCGCGCCCATTTGTGCGAGGTGGATCAAACGAACGGTGCGCTGTATGTCGCCGAAGTCAAGGGGCGGCGCGTCCAAAAATTTCTCCCCGCTCGCTAAACGAAACATAAAATGCTATTGAACACAAACAAGGGCGTGTTATGCGCCGCCAGTTTTTCGCTTGTTGCCGCGCTTTTCGCGGGCTGCCGCTCGAACGCGCCCACGAACTCGGAAAAAGTTAAGCCTGCCGCGAAAAACGCGCCCGCCGCCAAAATGACCGCGCCAACCGTGCCGGGCGAACTGCGCGAAGGAACCGTTCCGCCGCTCCTCGACCCGAGCGACGTGTATGCCGCCGACCATCCCAACGATTTAAGCCCCGTCGTCAAAAACTTCCCGTCGCGGGTTTATGTGCCGAACAGCGAAAGCAATACTGTGGACGTAATCGACCCGGCGACCTACAAAATCGTGGATCATTTCAAGGTTGGGCGGCTTCCCCAGCACGTTACGCCCTCGTGGGATTTGAAAACGCTGTGGGTCGCCAACGACTTGGGCGACAGTTTGACCCCGATTGACCCCTCTACCGGCAAGCACGGTACGCCCGTTCCCGTCACCGACCCGTACAATTTATACTTCACGCCCGACGGTCGCTATGCCATCGCCATTTGTGAGCGGCTTCGGCGGCTTGATTTCCGCGACGCGCACACGATGAAACTTGTGCATTCGTTGTCCGTGCCCGCCAAAGGCGTGGATCACGTCGATTTTTCCCGCGACGGCGCGTACCTTATCGCAAGCGCGGAATTTTCCGGCAGTGTGCTGAAAGTCGATGTGCAGAAGCAAAAACTCTTGGGCGTTCTCAAACTCAAAGAGGGCGGAATGCCGCAGGACGTAAAACTGTCGCCGGATGGCAAGGTGTTTTATGTCGCGGATATGATGGCGAACGGCGTGTTTTTGGTGGACGGCGACACGTTCAAGAAAATCGGGTTTGTGCCGACGGGGGCGGGCGCGCACGGTTTGTATGCCTCGCGGGATTCCAAAACGCTGTACGTTTCCAATCGCCACGAAGGGTCGGTCTCGCTGATTGATTTCGCGTCGCGCAAGGTCGTCAAAAAGTGGTCGTTTTTATCTGGAGGCAGTCCCGACATGGGCGGCGTATCCGCCGACGGCAAAACGCTGTGGCTGTCGGGCCGCTACAACAGCGAGGTCTACGCGATTGACACGACGACCGGAAAACTGAAAGCGCGCATCAAAGTCGGCAACGGCCCGCACGGTTTGTGCGTGTACCCGCAGCCGGGCCGCTACTCGCTGGGACACACGGGCGTTTTTCGCTAACGGGTAAAAATATAAACCACGAAAGCCGCGTCGGTGAAGCAGGTACAGTGGGAAACGCGGCTCCCGTGATTTACGCAATTCTACACGGCTACCGTGTGGCAAACGTGTGGAGATTTGCGCTAAGTGAAAAAATTACGAATTTTCGCGGGCGGCCCAAATAATTTCGTGGGCTTCAGTTAGATCCGGTGGCTCCCATTTGGACAGCATCCGTTCCAGCACGTTTTGCGGCACGGCGTTTTCGCGGTTTCGGTTTTGTGTCCACAACTGCGCTTCAGGCGATTCCACGTAAACAACACGAACCCGCGCCTTGTAATCGGCGGCAAGGGCGAGCGAACGCTGACGCAATTCGCGGGATAAATTGGTCGCGTTCCATACGAACGTCGCGCCGCTTCGCAGAAAAATTCGCGCTTTTTCGCGGGCCGCGTACAAAACCGGCTCCTGATTTTCCGACGGCAAAACCCCGAGTTCCGCCCGCAAGGCGTCCAAACTCACGACGGGCAAATGGCTCAACTGCTGCTTGACATACGTGTCTTTGCCCGCGCCGGGCAGACCGGACAGCAAAATCATTTCGCCCTGCGTATCGTCGTGGGCTTGGTAGGCTGGGTCGCGGGTTTGGGTTTCGTCTCGAAAGTAGCACACCCGGCTGTGATCGGAACCGAAAGGATAGGGGATGGACAGACAGTTCAAGTCGCGGGCCAATTCTGCGAATAAGCCGACGTTGAGCAAGAGACGGTCGGCATCGTCGCAGATGCGCCCCCGCGCGTCGGCGGTTGCAAGGACGGCGAGATAGTCGCATCGTGCGCCCGACGAACTGATGGCGATGGTGTCGCGTCGGGCGCGGGCGGTTTCGCGCTCGATGAGCCAAAACGGGTGCTGATGCCAGCGAATGAGCGCGCACACGCTTTCCCGAACCGCAACCGGAATGTTGCCCGCCTCCCATAGCAAACGCCGCGCCATAACCTCGCCTTTGCGGGAATGGCCCCGGGCGGTGATGCGTCCGTCGTCTTCGGTGCGCGTCGTGTCCGGCTTGCCGATATCATGAAGCAGGGCGGCAAGGCGCAAAACGCCCTGCGCGTCGTGCGGCAGGCTTTGATATTCGGCGTCGCTTGTCATGGTATCCCACACCATGCGCGTGTGCGTGGCAACGTCGCCCTCGCCGTGGTGGATTACGTCTTGCGGGCACGCTTCCATATCGCGCCACCACGAGTATTTGTAGCGCATTTCGTCCCACTCGACGGGCGCGTTCGGCGCGTCCAAAATGTGGCGGAATAGAGATGGTTTGTTTTTTGCGTTTGGTTTCATTATTTTTCGCGCATATTGAGCACGCGGGTTGAAAACCCGCGTGCTAAACCCGCGTGCAAAATGGCTTAACCCCCGAACAATCCCTCCACGCCGCCAACGCTTTCCGCAAGCCCGTTCAAAAGGAGGGGACGGTCGCGCCAGTGCGTGCCGGAATCCAAAATGGCGTTGATGAAATCGCGGCGCACCCATTTATAGCGGCCCAGCACGCGCCCGGCTTCCTCCCATTTAATGTACAAGCCTTCTGTGGTGTCCGACGGGTCGGTTTCGCGGGTCAAAACGTGGTCGGGATCGCTTCCCGCGTTTTGCGCGGCCTGCCTCAAAGCGTTCCGCCAATTTGCTGTTTTATACAGCGACGGTCTGACCAATTTTTCCAAGTCCTTGCGTTTGGCAAGCGCGCCCTCGTACACGACGGGAACCGAAACGACCGGGCCGTTTTGCAGCAATTCGCGCCGCGCTTCGGTACAAAGGAAAACGCCGGTTTCCTGATCGCATACGTCAAACTCCATAAAATAATGGGGGAGCGCGTCGTAGAAAACCGTGTGCTTGGCTTGTAGCCATTCGCCAAACAGTAGATAGCGCGTTCCTAAAATATCGTGCAGATAAAAGCGATGCGCTTCGGCCCACGGTTTGAACAAGGAAAACTGCGCCTCGCGCGGCCCGCCGGTTAAATAGTGGCCCCGACATTGCAAACGCATTTGGCCTAACTCGTCGAACGACACGCCGACGTTCGCGCCGTCTACTTTTTCCTCAACGACCAGAAATTTTCCCGCTATGTCGGAAAACGGCACGGTCGAAAGGTCGCCGTCGCCTTTTTGCAGGCCCGACCCTTCGATGTGCCGCGTGCGCGGATATTTGAAATTTGTGTTCATGGTTAAATCACCGCTTCCTTGTCGCCGCGCGCCTTTGGTTTGCTAAGGCCAAACCGAACCGTTATACTAAACGGTTGGCCCGCGCACTGCGAAGCAGTGACGGCGGTGCGCGTAGAATCCGGAAAGCGAAGCGAAACACGCATGGTATTGCGGCAAATTTTGTCCGCGAAGCTGCATCAAGTCACGGTCACCGAGGCCGATGTCAATTATGTCGGCTCGATTACGATTGACCCCGATTTGCGCGATAAAGTGGGCAGGGCGGCGGGCGAATTCGGCCATATTTGGAACTTGACGAACGGCGAGCGTTTTCAACCCTACGTTATTGTCGGCGACCAGCGGGGCAGTGGGCAAATCTGCATGAACGGCCCCGCCGCGCTGCGCTGCCAAGTCGGGCACGTTTTGATTGTCGCGTCCTTCGCTTTGACCGACGAACCTACGTCCATCACGCCGCAGGTCGTTTTGGTTGACGGCGAAAACCGCTTCGTCCGCTATTTATAAGCCACTTATAATTTTTGTAAACCCATGTACGAACTGACGGTCGAAAAAACCTTTGCCGCCGCCCATTATCTGCGCGATTTCGACGGCCCGTGCGCCAATCTGCACGGGCACAATTATCGCGTGATTGTGTTCGTCCGCGGCAAAGAACTCAACCGACTGGGAATGATCGCCGATTTTTCCGATGTGAAGATCGCGCTCGCAACCATTCTCAGACCGCTCGATCACGCCTGCTTGAACGATTTGCCCGCTTTCCAAACTGAGAACCCGACGACCGAGCGGGTCGCGCATCATATCGCCTGCGCCCTTTGCGAGCACGATTTCGGGCCGTTCGTGCGCGTTCATGCCGTGCAGGTTTGGGAAACCGTGAACCAATCGGCGACGTATTATCCATAGTTTTTTGCTACTTCCTGCCAACTAATAGCGTCAAAAAAGAGTTCCCGCGCTGTCAAACAATTCACTTTACTTGACAAAGTGAATTGGGTTGCTTTAAGATACGTTGGAACTTAATGGGTCGCGCGGTCGTTGACGAAGACGGCCTGCACTTCATTCTGATTTCCAAAATGCCGCTTTATTCCGCGCATCGAAACGCGACACCGCGAGAAACTTTTTTGTACGCACAAAACAATCTGCCCCACAACGCTTATTCCGCCTCCAACGCGCCAGTTGCTTCTTCGGAAGTGACGGCAAAGGATTTGGTGCGCATCATCCGCCGCCGCTGGCCGATTTCCGCGCTTACCTTTGTCGCCGTGTGCGGGGCCGCCGCCGCCTTCACCGCGCAGCAGCCCAAAGTGTACGACGCGCAGGCCCGTATTTTGATTGAGTCTGCCGCCGCTGCAAGCACCCCCGCCGGTGTCGCCGACTTTTTGCGGCCCGCGAGCAGCCCACTGGATACGGAAATCGAGAAAATTCGTTCGCGTTCTTTTCTTGAGCGGATCGCCGCGAAAACGCACCCGCTCAAAGAAACCGATCCCGACGCGGTGCGCGCCCAAATTACTCTCAGCGCGGCGGGGCAGATTTTGTCGATTGGCGCGCGGGCGCGAACGGCGGAAGAGGCGCAAGCCCTCGCCAACACGACTGCCCGCGTTTATATGGCGAGTACACAGGCCGAATTTGACAAGAAAACAGACGCCTCCGAACACCGCTTGCGCCTTGCCGCCAATCAAACCGAACAAGACAAAATAATCGCCGACAAAAAATTGGCGCGCTTTATGGCGCGCGTCGGCTTTTCCGATCCGTCCATTTTTTACTCGCAGCGCGCGACCAAAACCGTCACGATGCAGAACGGTCTCGAAGACGCCAAAAAAGCCCTGCCGCTGCAAGAAGCCCAGCTTGCCCGCTATATTCAGCAGGCACGCACCATTCCGCCAACGATTGCCACCGGCTATTCGCAAAACAAAAACCCGGTTATCGACGGATTCCGAGCCGAGTTAGTCAATTTGAGCGTGCGGCGAAAATCGCTCTTAAACGATTATGCCGAAGACAGCGATGAAGTAAAATTCGTTGACGACGAAATCGCCGCGCGGCAAAAAGAAGTTGAGCAGGCGCAAAAGGAATTATATTCCAAAGGCTCGGTCGGTTTTGCCCGCAACCCGGATTACGCCGAAGCGCAGTCCAATGTGTATCGCACGCAAAATGCGGTTGCGGCGACGCGCAACGAGATCGCGGCGAGCACTGTTGCCCTTTCTAATTTGCAGACCGAGCAAAAGCATCTGGCCCAGCAGCGCAACGAGTACGAAGGCTTGGTACGGGCGCAGCAATCGGCGACCGGCGCGTATGAGCGCACCCGGCAAGGGCTTATCAATATGCGGACGACGCGCCTGACGACGCCGCCGCACCTTGAACTGCTGGACAAAGCCCAACTTCCGCCCGCTCCGATTAGTCCGAAGCCGCTGATGAACGCGCTCATGGCGGTTTTCATGGGCTTGTTTTTAGGACTTGGCGTCGCGGTTTTGGCGGAATACTTTTCCGCAACCGGGGCGGAAGCCGAAGCCATCGACGATCACAACGATTTGCTTTTGGGGCTGCCGCACGTTGCGGGCGTTCCGCTTTTGGGCCGCGTGCCGCTGTCGTCGCTTCCAGCTCCCGCCGCGACGGGAATGGCGCATGCCGCGCTTCAGCCGGGCCTTTTGGACGCCGTGCGTGAAGTCGGCTACGTGCTGGCGCACGGCGACGTGAACGGCAAGCCGCCCGTGGTGCTGTTCGCCGGAACGCAAAACACGGACGCAACGGCGGCGCTTTCCGCCCAAATCGCCGCCGCCCTGTCGCACGACGGCTTGCGCGTTACGCTCGTGGACGCCGACCGAACGCGCCCCAGGCTTAACCGAGTTTTCGGTGCGCCGGACGCGCCGGGCTTGGCGGACGTTTTGGCGGGCCGCGTTCGCGCCCGCGACATTTTACATGTCGGAGCCGACGGCGCGTTGCGCTTTATGGCCGCCGGTGCGCCCGACGATGCGGCCCCGACGACCGAGGCCGGAGCGCGTGAAGTGTTTAATGAACTCGCCGACAGCCGCGATACCGACATCGTGATTGTTTCCGGCCCGACCGTTTGGTCGGCGCGCCGTATCGGGCCGCTGGAAAAAGCCGCGTCCGGTATGGTGATTGTCGCCGAGCAAAACGGGATTGACAATGCAAGCCCGGATGAAACTGTCGTCCGCGCCCGCCGAATGCTGTCGAACGGTTACCGGCCCCGCCTTTTGGGTGTCGTGGTCAGCGCGGCCCCGGTGGAAACGTCCGTGCCCGCGCCGATACCTGCTTCCGCTCCTGCCGCGTCGCAGCCGACGCTTCCGACCGAATAGTTTTTTGATAGGTTCGTTTCGTTTACGCCGAATATCGGCGCAGAGGAATGGTATGAAATTATCCAACGCCTTAACCGGCACGCTTTCGATAGCCTTTTTGTGCGGTGCGTCCGCGTGGGCGCAAACCGCCGCGCCAAGCGCAAGCCCGGCAGGTGGCGGAACGTCGCTGCCCACACCGGTCGCGCCTCTTAGCGCGCCGCCCGCGTCCCTGACGCCATCCGGTTCCCCCTCGTCTACGACCTCTGGCAATCTTTTGCCCGCCGCCGTGGACGTGCCGGACAATTACCAACTCAATGTGGACGACACCATAAACATTGAGGTCGCTCGGCACGGCGACGTTTCGCGGGGGGTGCGCATTCCCGTGGACGGTCGCGTGCGCCTTTTGCGCTTGAACGCGCCCGTTCTCGTGGTCGGCAAAACGTGCGCCCAAGTCGCCGACGAGTTGACCCAGCGCCTGCAATCCGAGGGAAAACTGCGTTTGCGCCCCGGTCAAGTGACCGTGTCGGTTGCCGCGATGCGCCCGCACCGCATTTACATTCGGGGTAATATGATTTCCAACCGCGAGGTGAATCTTGTCAGCGGCTGGCGCGTATCGGAACTCGTGGCTGAAATTGGCGGCGTTCCCGATCCTAAAAAGGCGATTGTAACGCGCATTCAGAACTCGGACAAAAGTTTGCGCCCCGAACCGGTCGTTATAGACCTCGCCCACGCCATTAATACCCCCGACTCCCCAGATAACATTTTGCTGATGGAAGGCGACACCTTTTATATGCAGGGCGCGCAAAACAAACGCCTAATCGTTATCGGGGAAGGGCCGCGCGGCACGAAAGAAGCCGATGAGCGCGTCGGTTTGCGTGACGCGCTCAACTATAACGGGTTTTCGCCCATCGGTGCGACCGGCGATTTACGTAACGCAACGCTCCGCCGTCATACGAAATCCGGCGATCCTACCTCGCCCGTGACAAGCGAAACGGTGGATTTGTACAAACTTCTGACGGATAAAACGTCGCCCGATTACCAGTTCAACGATCTGGATGAGTTGGAAATTCAAACGTCCAAGCGATTCGTCAATATTCAGGGCGCAATCGGCGGGCCGAAAAAATGGTATATGCCCGAAGACCGTAAAACGTATCTATCCGACGTCATGCAGTGGGGAACTTACGCTAACGCCAAAATCGGCTCGGTCGAAGTGCGCCACTACGCCGCCGACGGCGAAACGGAAACGGGCCGCAAATCCTACGATTTCGGCAAGTACCAAAGCAAAGGCGATTTGTCGCAAAACCCGGAAATCAAGCCCGGTGACATGGTATACGTGCCGCAGGTCAAGCGCACCGACCCCAACGTGATTGCGGGCGGCGTGTTTACCAGTTGGAGTTTGTTCAACATCCTCAAAGCGGTCGTTCCGGGGATGCGCTAAACTAAAACTGTGACGCAACTTCTTTCGGAAATTTCTCCGGGCGCGAAGGAAACTTTGCGCCCGTTGCCTTCGGTATTGCCCGAACCAGATAAACAAGCAAAAATCGATTCTCCGGTCGTTGTCGTGGACGGCGTTTCCAAACGCTTCAACCTCCGAAACGGACGCCGCTCGACCGAATTGCGCGAACGCTTCGGCAATCTGCTCAGTCGCAACAACTCCAAACGCTTGGTACAGGCCGCCAAGCCCGATGATGTGTTTTGGGCGCTCCGCGACGTATCCTTTGAAGTGAAGCCCGGTCAGCCGGTGGGAATTGTCGGGCACAACGGGTCGGGCAAATCCACGATGCTCAAATTGCTTACCGGCATCATGAATCCGACGCAAGGCAGCATCAAGGTCAAGGGGCGCATCGGCGCGCTGATCGAGGTCGGCGCGGGCTTTCACCCCGATTTAACCGGGCGCGAAAACGTGTACCTGTCCGGCTCCATTTTAGGGCTTTCGCGCCGCGACATCGATTTGCGTTTCGACCGCATCGTGCAATTCGCCAATTTGGAACAGTTTATCGACACGCCGGTCAAGCGGTATTCGTCGGGGATGTATATGCGGCTCGGTTTTTCGGTCGCCGCGCACACCGACCCCGATGTGCTGCTCATTGACGAAGTTTTAGCGGTCGGCGACACCTTATTCCAGCGCAAATGTTTGGCGCATCTCAAAGAGTTCGTCAAACAGGGGGGGGCGGTTGTCTTCGTGTCGCACGCGATGGGACAAGTGGCGGAGTTGTGCAGCACGTGCGTGTGGCTCGATCACGGTCAGGTGCGCTATGTCGGCAGAACCGAAGAGGCCATCGACCAGTATATGGCCGTAGTTTCCGAGCGCGAAGAGGCCGAGTGGCAGCGGATGCACCCCGAAGAATGGGAATTGCTGCAAGCCGAGCGAAAGATTGAGGCGGAACAGGCCGCCCGGCGCGAAGAAGAGGCCCGGCTGGAAGCGCAGGCCGCCGCCGAACGCGCGCTGGAAGAAGCGCGGCTTTTGGCGCTCGCCGAGACTGAAGACGAAAAACTCAAGAATGCCGAAGAAACCGCCCGCAAAGCCACACTTCTCGCCGATTATAACCGGCCCCGCCTGCTTAGTTTGCATTTGACCGACAAAAACAATGTGCCTTGTGCGGAGTTCAAGGTGGGCGCGTCCGTCAATATACATATTAAATATCAGTTCACCCAACCGCCGGTGAACCCGGTGTTTGGGGTGGAGTTTTTCCGCGCCGACGGTTTGGCGATGTTCGGAACCAGCAACTACGATCACCAAATTTGGTACGAAAATCTACCGATGATTGGGCAGGTCGTACTCCATGTGCCCGCGCTTGGTTTGAACGAAGGCGAATACCACGTGCGCTACCGGCAGTTCAGCGACTGCTCGCTGCCCGACTGGCCCCTTCACGCCGATGACACGGTCGAAGATGCCGCTCGGTTTACGGTCGATGGCGGGGCGTTCGCGCATGGCTGCGCGTTTATGCCCGTGCAATGGGAAACCGTGGCGAAAACGGCGGCACGAACCCAAGACGCGGCCCGCATTCGGCGGCAATAATGCGAAAAAATCGCTATAATGGGCGTATGCAGCAGATGGGCGGTTTTTCTTTGGCGTGGCGCGTCGGATTGCGGGAACGCGCCGCGTGAGGGTTGCCGAGGCGATAAGCCAAAAAGAAGAGCGTTTCGTTAGCGTTGCCGGAAGCGCGCACACGGAGCAGATGCTTTCGGAAAGAATGCAGGCGACGTTTTCCGCGACCCTTCGCGTGCCGCGCGTCAGCCCCGCGCAATCGCTGGCGTATCCGCGCTTGCAGGAATGTGTGGATCACGTTACCACCCGCGCGCCGCTGTATTTTAAGCAGCACATTCCCATTCGCCCGCTGCGGCTTTTGGTGCGTAAACTGGCGCGCCGCATCGTGTTTCCTTTTTTATGGCCGCAGGTCGAGTTCAACGAGGCCGTGCGCGACGGTTTAATCGAAACGCGCGGCGCGGTGGAACAGGAAGCCGATGCCCTGCGAGACGCGCTGCAAAAAATACGCGCGTTGGAAGAAAAAGTCGAACTGTTGGAAGCGCGGCTTTCTTCTTCGGTGGAAAAGTAACGACTGCTGATGCGTGTTGCTGTCGATCTACAAGCCCTTCAATCGGAAGGGTCGCGGAACCGGGGAATTGGGCGCTACGTCCAGTCGCTTTTGGAGCACTTGTTCCCGCTGGCCCAAAGCGTTTCCTACGAACTGTACGCCAATAAAAATCTGCCCGCGCCGGAACTGGGCGGCGATTTTGGGCCGATCCGTTTTTTCTCGTGCGAAACGCCGTCGCATTCGGGCGTCAGCGACGCTTTGTACAAAACCGTGCTTTTGCGCGATAAACCCGACGCCTTGTTTTTGCCCAGTCCGCTGGAAATGACGGATCCCGTCATGCCGTCGTTCACGCAGTTTCCCATGCCCGTGTATGCGGTGTGCTACGATTTGGTTCCGCTCCTTTTCCCCGACAAATATCTGCGGGATCGCACGACGCGCGCGTTGTACACGCGGCGAATGCAAAATTTGCGCTACGCGGACGCCTTGTTCGCTATTTCCGAATCGGCCCGGCAAGACAGCATTCGCCTGCTCGATGTTTCGCCCGAAAAAATAATCAATGTCACCGCTGGGGTGTCGCCGTTTTTCGCGCCCACGCCGGAAAGTGAGCGCGCCGCGTGGCAAGCCGTTTTCGCGCGGCGGTTCCAGTTGACGCGCCCCTACGTTCTATGCACGGGCGGCGAAGATTGGCGCAAAAATCTGGAAGGCTTGGTGGACGGTTTCGCCCGCTTGCCGTCGCGGTTGCAAAAAGAGCATCAGTTGGTGATCGCGTGCCGAATGTCCGATGGCGGCAAGCGCGCCTTGATGCAGCGGGCGCAGCAACGCGGATTGCCGCCGGGCACGCTGGCGGTGACCGGTTTCGTGTCCGACGAAGAATTGCGGGCGCTGTACGGCTTGTGCAAACTGTTCGCGTTTCCCTCGTTTTACGAAGGATTCGGCTTGCCGCTCGTGGAAGCGCTGGCGTGCGGCGCGCCGGTTATAACCGCCAATAATTCCTCGCTGGTTGAAATTGTGCCGTCGCTGGAGCAGCAGTTCGAGGCGCGCTCGCCCGATTCGCTCGCGCGGCGCTTGGAAGTTTTGCTGAGCGACCCGAGCGCGTTGTCGCGTTTGAGCGGCGACAACGCAACACGCATGGCTGCCCCGTTCACTTGGCAAGCCGTGGCGGAAAAAATAAGCGCGGTTTTCGAGCGAAACGCCGCTATATGGGCAGCCCGAAAAAACGGAAGCGAAATACCCGCATCCGAGACGAGCGGCGATATTATTGTGCCGCCCGTGCGCGAAACGTTCGTTTTTCAGCGGGCGGCGACGGAAAACGAACCCATTGCGCTCGCATGCGAAAACCGGCTCGAAAACGCCAGCGACATGGCCGAACTGACGGTAAAATCCGGCGCGGTGAAAACGAAGCGGATCGCCCTGTGGTCGCCACAGCTGTTTTTGCAAAAAACGCAGTCCGGTGAAAACGGCGTGGGCGGCGATATGGCCCTTTGCGCTAATGCGCTGGAAGGTCGGTTCGCGCTGGATGTTTTCACCGAAGCCGAAGGCGTGGACGGTTTGAGCGACACCATATCCGTGGTTCACGCCGCGCAGTTTGTTGATGCGGTGGAAGAAAAGCGGCGCGATTACGCGGGCGTGCTGTATCAAATCGGCAGCGACAAGGGCGACCCGAACACGCCCTACCGGAACGACTACAATCCCTCGTACAAATTGGCCTACGCCGCCCTGATGCGCTATGCGGGTATCACCATTTTGCGCGACGACCATTTGACCGGCTTGCTGCATCAGATGACAAACCACAATCCCGAATTGGGGGTGTCGCTTCTCGATGAAATGACGCACCAATACGGGGCCGAACAAGCCCGCGTTTGGACGACCGATTTGGCCCGCGAAAAAATAACGCTAAGCGATTTGGCAACCCAAAACGTTCGCACGAACCGTCGCGTTTTTACCCGGTCGCTGGGTGTCGTTTTAACCAGCGCCCGCGCCTACGCGCGGGCTGTGCGGGAACACGGTGATTTTTGCCCGCATATCGCGCACATTCCGCTTGTCGTTCCCGTTCCGAACCCGTCCGAGGCCGCGCAAAACGATAGCGCGTCATTGAAAGCCGAATGGGGCATTCCGCAAAGCGCATTCGTTTGGTGTGTCGCCGGTTTGGACAGCGCATCGCCCGCGCAAACGAGCGCGGTATGGGACGTTTTGCAAGCCCATCACGCGCATTACCCCGACAGTTTTTTCCTGTTGACCGCAGCAAGCGACGCCACTGCAACTGCCGACGCACGGGCGAAAAAGCGCGGAATGGAAAATTATGTTAAAATCACGGGCAGAATAAACGCGCCGGGCGAGGTTTCGCGTGTCGCCGATGCGTGCGTGTTTGCGAGCGACGAAACCGAAGCGGAAGCGGAGCGGCTGTTTGCGATGGCGCACAGCAAAGCCTGCATCGTGTTCGGCGCGCCCGGCGAATTCGCAAACGAGTCGCCCGGCAGCGTTTTGCTTGCCGCCGACGCAAACGAACTCACGCAAACGATGGCGAAACTCAAAAACGACGCGGCGTATCGAAAAGAATGGGAAAACGCGGCGCGCGAAACCATCGAGCGTGACCATTCCGCCGCGCGGTGCGCCGACCGAATCACCGCGTTTTTGGAGCAAGTCATCGGCGACGCGCAAACCCGGCCCCGTTTGCTTGCCGATTACGCGGGCCGGGAAGTGGCGCGGGCGGCTCTTGTTGAAGGGCTGGACGTTTCAAGCGGAAACCTGCTTACGCCCTTCGCGGCGGCGCTGACTGCCTCGTTTCGCGCCGAATAAAAACGGCGCGACGGGCCGCGTAAAAATAGGTACGTGAAATTAAATCGCTTATGCGAATTGCAATAAATATCAGCGGGCAGTTCAAGCCCATGACGGGCATTCAGCACAGCATCGATTCGCTGATCCATCATTTGTATTTGGATTCGTCCCAAGTGAGCGGTCAAAACGAACTGACGGCGTTCGCCGCCGAACTGACCAGCGAAGCCGCCGTGGAAGAATATGCCAAAACCCATCCCGGCACGTTTGAATGGCGCGATTTACCCGGGGTTCGGTTCGACACGAAAAGCGAAACCATCGCGCCCACCCTCGTGCCGGAACGATTTCAACGCGACCATCCGTGGCTGTCGGAGCAAATTCATCAGCGCGAGCGCAAAGTATTGCGGCATCGGTTCCATGGCCCGCGCGAGCGCGTACAAGACTACGACGTGTTTCATTCGCCCGAACCCGTCGATATGTCGTTTTCCGATTACAATACAAAAAAAGTCGCCACGCTGTACGATATTGCCACGCACAAATTCCCGGAAAACTACACGCCCACCGACATCGGCGTTTGGCAGCGGTATTTTGATTTCGCGGTCAACCACTGCGTTCATGTCGTCGCTATATCGGAGGCAACCAAGCACGACTGCATGGAAGCGTTCGGCTTCAAGGACGAGCAAATTACCGTGACGCCGCTCGCCGCCCGCGCTTCGGCGAAGCGGCTCCCGGACAGCGCGGAGCGCCGCGCCCTGCTCAAAGAATGGGAACTCGACGACGTTCCGTTTGTGCTGTACACGGGCACGCTGGAGCCGCGCAAAAACTTGTTCAAACTGATCAAGGCGTTTTCCGAGGCGGTGCGCCAAGACCCGACGCTGCCGCACAAACTGGTGCTTGCGGGCGGGAACTGGAACCGGCTGGACATCGAACTGCGTTTGTACGCGCTCGAATGCGGTTTGTCGGGCGGGCGCTTAGTTACCACGGGCTATGTGTCCAACACGCAACTCAACGCCTTTATGTCCGCCTGCGATGTGTTCGCCTACGTGTCCCTGTACGAGGGCTTTGGAATGCCGCCGCTTGAAGCCATGACGTGCGGCGCACCCGTTGTTACGTCTAACACGTCCAGTTTGCCCGAAGTCGTGGGCGATGCGGGTATCCAAGTAGACCCAAAAAACACGCAAGAAATGGCCGCCGCTTTGCACCTTTTGATGAGCGACCGAGCCGAAAACGCGCGGCGACGCGAACTTTCGCTCGCCCGCGCCCAAACCTTTACGTGGGCGCGCACGGCCCGGCTAACGATGGAAGCCTACGAAAAGGCGGCGTCGCGTTGAAGCAAACCCAAAGCGTAGAAAACGTGGAAATGGCGCACACCGCAGTAAGCAAAAACGGGGTCGAGACAAAAACAACCGAACTGCCCAATGAAATAGCGGTTTTGATGGATCGGGCGCGGGGTGTGGTGCAAACGTCGCTATTTAACGAGCGAGCCGACGCCGAAGAAATCGCGGGTGTGACCGATAGAATACACCGATCCGCGTTTCTTGCCCCGCTGTATTTTCGCTGGACAATCCCGAACTGGCCGCCCCAACTGCTTTTACGGAAAGTAATGCGTCGCGCGACAGCCCCGTTTTGGATGGGGCAGGTACATTTCAACGAAGCGGCGGGCGACAGTTTGCGTGGTTTGCTGCGCCGGTCGGAGCGCCATGACCGGCGTCTCGCTGAGCAGCAAAAGCAGATTGACGAACTGAAGCGCGAAATCGCCGAACTGAACACGATGCTGCGCCACGTCTCCGCCGATTCGTCTGACGCAAAAGACGCGGCGAAGCCCGTGGAGGAAGTGGGTTCACCGGCGGAACGTGAGCGGCTGCAAGCGCCGTGGGCGATTGTTGCCACTCAGGCAGCGGAAAAAATCGAAAACGCTTTGGGGGCGGGGGGCGCGGCATCGCCCTTGTTTTTCAACGATTTGGACGAAAGCGCGCCGGTTCCCGCCCGGCAAAAGCCGCGTGTTGCGTTCATTGCGCCGTTCCCGCCCGCCCAAACCGGTATCGCCGATTACAGCGCGGAAATCGTTGATCCGCTCGCTCAATATTACGAGTTGAATCTGTACAAGGAAACTGGCAGCGCGCCGCATCTGCCCGCTTCGTTTTACGCGGCCCCGTTGTCGGCTTGGGAAAAAAATGTGCACGGGGAGCGGCGCGACTATCAATCCGTGATTTATCAGTTGGGTAACAACGGGCACTACCACGAAGCGTCCTACAACTTGCTCATGCGCTACGCGGGCATCACGGTTTTGCACGACTACTTGCTGACACACCTGATGACCTACCTTTGCCGAGAACCCAAGCAGTTGACGTACCATCTGCACGAGGAGTTGGCCTACGAAATCGGGCAAAAAAAATCCCAAGCCATCATGGACGACATAAACCGCGACAAAATGAGCATCGGGGATTTTACCAAATTGGGCATTCCCATGAACCGCCGCGTTTTTACCCGGTCGCTGGGTGTCGTGCTGCACAATCAGTGGTCGTATGAGCAGGCGCAAAAAGATCGCGCCCGCGACAACGAACTCATTACGCTTATTCCGCCGGTTATTCCTCCTGTAAAACTGGGACAAACGCGCGATGAAATCCGCGCCCTTCGGCAAAAGTGGGGCGTGCCCGTGGATGCGTTCGTGTTCGCGCCGTGCGGCATCGTGACGGAAACCAAGCGCCCGTATGCAACCCTCGACGCCTTCAAAAAACTCTTGGCGGAGCGCCCCGACGCCTTTTTGCTGTTTGTCGGCTCGGTGATGGTTCCCACGAACGTTGATTTCGACGCGGAAATCAAGAAGCGCGGCTTGGAAGGCCGCGTGAAAATCACCGGTTATGTGGACGTGCCGACGTTCAACGAGTATTTGCTGTTGTCCGATGTGTGCGTCACGCTTCGGTTCCCGTCGCAGGGGGAAACGTCGGGTGCGCTGCTCCGAATGCTCGTGCATGGCAAGCCGTCGATTGTGACCGCGATTGGCTCGTTCGACGATTTCCCCGATGACACCGTGCACAAACTGCCCACGCCGGACAAAATGACGGACGAGGTCGGCGATATTTTGAAAGCGTTCCGTTTAATGGCGAACAACACCGCCTATCGAGAAAAAGTCGCCGCGAGCGGCCTTGCCTACGTGTCGCGCGAACATTCGCCCGAACGGTGCGCCCGTTTGTACGCCACTTTTGTGGATGAGGTAATGACGCATCCCGCAACGCGCAAAAAACTGGTCGCCGACTGGGCGGGCCGCGACATCGCGCGGCGTTCGCAAATCGAATCGCTAACGGTCAACGAACTGCTAAGCGCGCTGGAACGTTCGCTCATCCAAACCTGGCCTCAACTCGCCGCGTCCGCGCCCGTCTAATGCCGTCCGGTGCATCCAAGCGCGTCGCCTTTAATATCGCGCCCCTTTATACGCCAAGTGGCGATTTACAAACGCGGGCAGGTATCCATTACGCCGCCGACGCATGGCTCGCCGCGTTGCTCCGCGTTGCGGCAAACGAAAAGACGGGCGAAAATTGGGACATTCGCGCGTTCGCACCGCTGGGCATCGCGTCGCGCCTGCAAGAGCAAGCAGCGGACGGCGCGTTTTCATGGTGGCCCGAAGCGAGCGTCGGCGCGACAAATGGCTTACCGCCTTTTGTGGACACAGCGGGAACGCGAAACAAAATGCCCACGAACCCATTGCTGCGGCGGGTTTGGGCGCGGCAAGGTTTGGCGCAAGCGCGCAACGCGGCACGAAACTACGACTTGATGCACTTTTTAACGCCTTCGTACCTGCCGCTCGAAAAATACGCGCCCGAGCACTGCCTCGCCACGATTTGGGACACGACCCCGCTCACACGGCCCGAAACGCATACGAAGGAAAACCGGGCTTCTTGGGAAACCTATTTTGGGTGGGCTAAGAAAAAAGCATCCGCCGCCGTCACGATTTCGCAAGCCGCCAAAGCAGAAATCGTGGAGCATCTGCAAATCGATCCAGCCCGCGTTTTTGTCGTGCCGCTCGCGCCCCGCGCGGGCGTCAGGTTCGTGCCTGCTGGTGCGGAGCGTGACCAACTTTTGCAAAGCGTTGGCCTTGCGCCAAATGTGCCGTTCATTTTGTACGCGGGAACGTTGGAGCCGCGCAAAAATGTGGCGCGCTTGGTGCGGGCACTTGCCCATTTAGTGCGTTACCATCTGCCACAAAATGCCCCACTGCAACTGGTGCTTGCGGGTGGCGTTCGGGAAAATTACGATTTAACGCTGCGCGAAGTTGCCGAAAGCAAGCAGATTACAAGCGTTGCAGAGCGCGTCCTGTTTCCCGGTTATGTTTCGGGCGATGTGATGAACGCGCTGATGTCGGCCTGTAATGTTTTCGCTTACCCTTCGCTGGAAGAAGGGTTCGGAATGCCGCCGCTGGAAGCGATGGTTTGCGGCGCGCCCGTTGTTACGTCGAACGTTTCCAGTTTGCCCGAAGTCGTCGGCGACGCGGGCCTGCAAATCGACCCGAACGATACGGAAGCATTGACGAACGCCCTGCACACGCTTTTAACCGACGTAAGCGAAAACGCGCGGCGGCGCGAACTGTCCCGTGCGCGGGCCGCCCAATTTTCATGGGACGAAACCGCCCGCCAAACGCTTGCTATTTACGATGCGGTTCTAAGTGGTGCGAGTGCAAAAGCGGGCGCGGCATGAAAATAGCCCTATTTCACAACATCGAAACGGGCGGCGCGAAGCGGGCCGCCCACGAGCACGCCAAAGGCTTGCGCGAACGCGGCCATACGCTACATTTGTACGCCC
>CAXTBP010000036.1:0-35460 GCA_964241985.1 uncultured Armatimonadaceae bacterium
GACCTTCACGAAGCGCACGCCGGAAAGGGAACACATCATTTTTGCCGCACCCGCGCTCGTGGACGAAGCGACATGGGAAGCGTGCCAAGTCCGACGCAGAGAAAACATATTCCGGTTGTCGGGTAGGCCGACCCTGCGGCAAATGCTATCTGGGTTCGTGTTGTGCGCCAACTGCGGACGGCGGCTGTATTTCAACAAGTCCAAGAAACCGGGCCGTTCGGACTACTATCAATGTTCGGATGCCGCCGCCGTGCATGACACGCCGCTTGGCGGTTGCCATAGCGCGACGTGCTACAAAAAGGAAAAGGCAGAACGGCTGACTGTGCAGGGTGTCGCCGCGCTCGCCACCAGCCGCGAAGTCATCGCCGCCGCCATCGAGCATTTTACCCTTACGCTGACGCAAGACACGGAACGGGAGGTGGCGAAGAACCGCGCCCGCCAGTTGGAAAAGCGTGCGTCAGAACTAAAGGAGCAGGAACGGCTTGCGTTCCAAGCGGAAATGAAGTGGATTGCGGCAGGGGTGGATACGTCTGGTTCCATTGACGAGATAAAGCGGCTGCAAGCCGAAATACGGGACGTTCAAACCGAACTTTCCGCAGTTCGTAAAACTGCTAACGCACCCATACCCGACATTGATGCCGAAGCGATTGCCTCATTCGTGGCGCGGGCTATGGCTTCGGTAGAAACCATATTGATGAGCGATTCCATTCCCGCCTATGAGAAGAACGCCGCATTGCGTGGGATCGTTGACCGCGTTCTACTGCATCGGGGCGAGCCGCCGCCCGGCAAACGCTACGGCTTCCATCCCAGCCGCGCCGACATTTGGCTCGTTCCGCTTTTTGAGGGTGGAAGCGGGTTAAAAAACACGCAACTGTGCGATAGGCTACGTCCAGACCGCAGCCCAAAACTGCAATAGTGCGGCCCCCGGCCTCAAGCGCGGCCCGGTGCGCGAACGTGTCAATACCCGCCGCGCCGCCCGAAACAACGGTTAAGCCGCGCCCGGCAAAGGCCCGCGCGAAGCGTTCGGCTTGTTCGCGCCCGTACAATGTCGCGCGGCGCGAACCGACAATGGCGACGGAAAACTTGTCGTCGGTGTGTAAACTGCCGCGCACGAAAAGAAGGGGAGGGGCGTCGGAAAGCGGGTTGAGATTTGCTGGGTAGTTTGCGCTTCCGAAAACGCACACCCACACGTCCAATTCGTCGGCTTTGGCGCGCAGTTTATCGGGTACGGCAAAATCGCGGGCTTCGTTCAATCGGGCGATTTGTTTGGGCGTCAGCGCGATATTCGGTGACGAAAGCGCAGTGTGTGGCAGTTTGAATGCGGCTTGCGGAATGCCATCGCAGGCGATTAGCAGGGCACGCAAGCGGTGGGCGGGCAGCAAGGCGAGTGCGAGTTTGTGGCAGGCTGCGAAAGCGTCCCAATCGGCGCGTGCGGTAAAGGGAGGAGGGGCCGTGGAAAAAGCGAAACCCCCTTCTTCGACGCGGTCAGCCGGAGAAGCGGGTTCGGAAGGGGCGTGCAGCAAAGCCTCCTCCGCAGGGCGAAGAAGGCTTTGCTCGTTTAAGGAATCCGGCGCGATATTACAGTCCGCCCGAGGGTCGGCCCCCGCCATTGCCGCCGTTGCGTCGGCCTCCGCCGCCACCACCGTTGCGCCGTCCGCCGTTGTTGCCGGTTCCGTTCGTGCCGCGCGCGTTTCCACCGTTCAAACCGGAGCGCGGATTGACGACAGGCGCGGACGGTGTCGTTCCTACGGCGGGTTTGGGCAGCGAGTTGTCCACAACGAACGACCATTCCTCGTTGGACTCATTGCCTTTCCAGTCGGTCGCGGTAATGGTTGCCGTGTGGCGTCCGCCCGTAAGCGGCGGGTCAATCGCTTTGCCCGACGAGCGCGTTGCGTACAAAACCAGATTGCGGTTCGCATCGTACACGGCGTCCACGTCTTTGCCGTCGAGCGTCATTTTGATCGTGTCGGGGTTCAAACCCGACCCGGGATCAAGGACGGTCGCGGCAAGTACGAGCGGCGGGTTGCCGTTGACGGACTGACCGGCGCGCGGATACACGATGTCGGTAATCGGGCCGGAGCCGTCGGGGGCGTCGGGGCGGAACGCGGACAGCGAGCCGTCATCGGTGAGGGCGTACACGGCTTTGCCGGACACCGTGATGGGGGAGGTAAGCGCGGTCGCCGGACGAGGTGTATAGCCCGCGCGGTTCGAGGACGGGTCGATGTGATATTCCCACAAAATTGCCCCGTCCGCTTTGTTCAAAGCGTACAGCACGTTTTTGACGGTCGGAACATACAGCACGTCGCCCGACAGCGTAGGAGCCGCCGAGGGAACCAGCGGCAGTTGCGCGGGTTCGGCCCACACGTTTTTGCCGTTGTTGCCCCGCACGGCGTACACTTCGGCCCCTTGTCCGCCGGATGCCCGCGACATCAGATAAATAACGTTGCTTTCCACGACCGGCGCGGCGACAATATCCGACGGCAAATCCCGCTGCCAGCGAATGTTACCCGATGTCGGCTGAATGGCATGAAGCCGCTGACCGGAAGCCGCGTACAGCGTGCCTTCGGCGTACACGGGTGCGTCGGCCAGAACGCGGAACGGCAGGCGCAGTTTCCAGCGGAACTGCCCGGTTCCTTCGCGGATCGCGTGCACCGAATTGTCGTTGGTCGTGAAGAAAATCAGGTTGTCGGCGCGAAGGGGCGCGGAGTTGATGCTGTCGCCCGCTTTGTACGGCTGCTTCCACACGCTTTCGCCGGTTTGCGGGTTCAGGTTATAGAACGTTCCGTCGTCTGAGCCGAACATAATCCCACTCTCCGTAACAACGGCGGCGGAATGAATGGGGCGCGACGTGCGATAGCGCACGACCTCTTTGCCGGTTTGTGCGTCGATGGCATACATCGAGCCGTCGGACGCCCCGATATACACGGTTCCGTTGGCGATTGTGGGAGCGGTCAAAAACAAATGCTTGCCTGGCAAACCCTCGTTACCGGGGAATCGCCATTTTTCCTGCCCGGTCGTTGTGTCAAGCGCGTACAGCATTCCACCGGCATTGCCGTCGATGGATGCGCGGGATGCGAAGTACACGGTATTGCCGACCACGGCGGGCGCGCCGCCGTTCGATGTTTGCGGGCCTGCGGTAAAGCGCCACGACAGCGAAAGCGGTGGGGCGACTTTCTCGTCGGTGATTCCGGTACGGTGATCGTCGCCGCGCAGCATCGTCCAGTTCATAGCGGGCGACGAAGCGGGGGCTTTCGGGGCGTTATCTTGCGCATGGGTTGCGAAACCGGACGAGACGGCAAGGGTGGCGGCAAGAAACGCGGGTCGGGCCAGCAATCGCCGCGACGGGCGGGAAAGAAAATTCATGGTCATTCCTTAAAGTTCAAGCGGCGAAGGAGGCAAACGCGGTCACTAAATGCGCCCGGTAACTCCGTTGCCTGATATTATAGCCAATCTACGGGGCGGGCGTCAAGAACCCGGCGCGGACGGCGTCGTTGTCGTTAATTTAGGGGCGCAGCGTGTTTGTGTTGAACCGCTTCGCGGGCGATGAAACCGTGATTGACCGCGTCCCCGCAGCCTCCCACGTGATATTGAGTCGCGCCGTGCCGGTTCGGTCGGTCGTTGCAGTTGCGTCGTCCGCTTTACCGCCGGAAACCGCGATGGAAACGGGTTCGCTTACAAGGGGATCGCCTTCGGCGTTTGCGACGCGCACGGTCAGCGTGGCTTTCAGCGGATTTTCCGTATCCGGCGTCAGCGTCAGTTTCGCCATGAAATCGGCGGCATCACCGATACCCGCGCCCACTATCGTCATGGGCGTGGACAGCGCAGGGCTTCCATCGGCGGGCGCGAACGCGACCTCGCCTTTGCCGGGTCTTTGGGCAACGTACTTCCCATTTTGAAAGACGAATCCGACCCCGCCACGGGTTCCCCAAATACCGTCGGAACCTTTCGGATACAGTGCGCCATTGGCAAGATTCCACGTTTCGCCGGTTTGCAGCGGCTCACGGGGCGTTTGCATTCGCGCCGTTGTGGTGTTTTTGCTTTTTGGCAGCGGTTTTGCCCTGACTAAAAGCGCGTCGGCGATAGGCCGCTCCTTACCTTCGGACGGCGAATTGACGACGAGTCCCCGCACGACGCAGGCCGACGAACCACCTCCATCTAAATTGACTGCATCCACGGCCCCGGCCTTCAAAAGTAAATTGGCAAGTTCCATCAAACTCGCACCCCGGCTCAACTCTTTTTGCCGTCCATCGACGGTAACCAGCACAACATCACCGCTTTTCGTAATGCCAACAGCGGTGCGGGGATGGCGCGTCGTGGAAAAATCCTGCCCCATGCCTTCTTCGGCGACGCGCAACGTAATTTGTCCGTTCGTTAAAAGCCGAACCGCGCCCGTCACGGCTTCCTTGATGTCGCTTGTTTCGACAAGCGGGGCCGCCGTTTCGGCGGGATTGGGAAGCGGCGTCACCGTGGCGCGGATGGACAAAGCCTGTTTGGCGTCGGCGGCGCGTTTGAGAAAATCCGCCCCGACCCCGCTGCCGGACAAAACCATCGTGCGTGGCGCAAGCGGCGTTTGACCATCGAGGGTAACGGGCGCGGGCGTCGCTTTGAACTCTCGGCTCGCCGTGAGCGGCGTTTTCCCTGTGGAGATCACGGTTTCCGTTCGACCCGGCGCGCGAAGCGTTTTGTCGAAAAAGGTCGGCGTGAAAAGTAGCAAGGTATCGCCATTTGCTGCGGGCTTGCGATTCATACCCGAAAGCGGCAGCATTTCGCCGGTTTTCGTGTTACGAACCTCGCCCGCAAACCCGAACGCCCGAATATGCGGCACGCCCTTTTTGTCAAGATAAAACGACGAGCGGCTGCGTTGCGGCTCGGTAACGAGTTCGCCGTTTTGAATGTGCAGACCGATAGGGTTTCCCATGAACGGGAAAAAGCCCGCATTCACACCCGCGACCGCCTTGTGCCGCGATACCATCGTGGACACAATTTCGCGCCCGAACGTCGGATCGGTTCCCCAAACCCTGTCCTGCCCCAGCGCGGCCTCGAACCCGACGCCCGCCTCTTTCGTGTTGATGCGAACAATCGTCACCACAAGCGGGCCGCCTGTCGCGCCAACGGGCGTCACTTCCTGCGTTAGCTGCACGCCTTTCGCCACGGGCCGCACGGTTATGGTTGGGCCAATCGCCGCTGCGGTTTGCGCGTGAACCGCCGGGCTTGCCAAAAGAGCGCACAACGGCGAAAGAGCGAGGGCATAATTCCGATGCTTCATGTCGCTATTATAGTTGGTTTCGCGGTTCGTTGGAAAGGTCGCTTGCGTCGGGAAGCGGTTCAAGCGAATCAAGAAGATGACGAAAGTTACGGAAAACGCGCCGATAAGTGACGGGTACGTCGCAATCGCAATACCGATATAAAATGCTCGGTTCCCCGTCGGCATCCAAAGCGTCGTAGTCAAAGGCAAAGCCCGCCGAGCCTTGCGGCGCGAACACCACGCTCCACGCAGGATAGCCCCAATTTTCAATCAACGTTTGATTGTGCGTTTTGCCATCGGCGAGCGCGTCAATCCCATCCTCGCCGCCAATACCGAAAATAACGAACACGCCTCCGACGGGTTTTGATTTTCCATTCACAACTGCAACGCCATAAACCGATTGTTGTAAAATGCCGCCGTTTTGGTATTGGAGCAGTTGGATATAATCGGGCGGCAGGCGAAAACCAAGCCGTTGTTCGGCGGTTTCAACGTCGGCCTGCGTGATGGTTTCTTTGCCGTAAATGGGTGAGAACTCGTGAAATAATCCGTGGTACATTTTTTGCCCCGCACCCTCGTTCTATGGTACAATCGCGCGGCGAACGTTCGTTTACTCGCCCCCGTTTTTGGGGAACCCCACGCCCCGGTTCGGGTTCTATTTTGTGGAGAAACTTTGCTTTTATGCCCGCCGCCCAAACCGAACCAAAACCCGCTAAAACAACCGCTAAAACCGTCAAACCCGCCATGCAAAATGCTATCGCTATCCGGGGAGCGCGGCAAAACAACCTCAAAAATATCGATTTGGATATTCCCCGCGACAAGTTGGTCGTGATTACCGGTTTGTCCGGTTCGGGGAAATCGTCGCTCGCCTTTGACACACTGTATGCCGAAGGGCAGCGACGGTACGTGGAATCCCTCTCGTCGTATGCGCGGCAGTTTTTGGGGCAAATGGACAAGCCCGATGTGGATCAAATCGATGGGCTTTCCCCCGCCGTGAGTATTGACCAAAAATCCACGTCGCGGAACCCACGCTCGACCGTTGGCACGGTCACGGAAGTGTACGACTATTTGCGCCTGCTTTTCGCGCGGGTCGGTATTCCGCACTGCCCGAACTGCGGGCGTGAGGTCACGCAGCAGCAGCCCTCACAGGTCGTGGATCAAGTGATGGCGCTGGGCGAAGGCGCGCGAATTTCCGTGCTGGCTCCGATTGTGCGCGGGCGCAAAGGCGAGTACAAAAAGGAACTGGACGACATCAAGCGCGAAGGGTTTGTGCGCGTCAAAGTGGACGGCGAAATCCGCGAGGTGACCGAAGACATCCAACTCGACCGGTACAAGCAGCACGACATTGATGTCGTGGTTGACCGTATCATCGTAAAAGAGGGCGTGGAAAAGCGCTTGGCCGACAGCGTAGAAGCCGCCCTCAAAATGGGCAAGGGCTTGGTCGGCGTGGATGTTGCGGGCGGGGTGGAAATGCTGTTCAGCGAAAAATTCGCCTGTACCTATTGCGGCATTTCGCTGGAGGAAATCGCGCCGCGCACGTTTTCGTTCAACAGCCCGTATGGCGCGTGCCCGACGTGCCACGGCTTGGGCACGCAGGCTGAGTTCGATCCCGACCGCATTGCGCCCGATAAGAGCCTGACCCTCGATAACGGCGGCTTAGTTCCGTTTTCCAGCAAAACCGGCGCGAGCGAATACTATCCGGCGATTTTCACCGCCGTTTCGCAGCGCTTGGGCTTCACGATGCAAACGCCGCTGTCCGAACTCAACGCGACGCAGTGGGACGGCATCTTGAACGGCGTCAAAGGCAAAATCACGGTCACGTTCAAAAACCGATTTGGGCGCAAGCGCGACTTTGAAACGCATTGGGAAGGGGCCATTCCGACTCTTGACCGCAAATACAAGGAACCTAGTTCGCCGGGCTTCAAGGACGAGTTGTAGCAGTATATGTCGTCCAAGCCGTGCCCCGAGTGCAAGGGGCGGCGCTTGAAGCCAGAAGCCCTCGCGGTCACGTTCGGCGGCATCAACATCGCCGAAATGACGGGCAAGTCCATCGAGGACGCTTCGCGGTTTTTCGACGACGTCGTTTTAACCGAACGCGAAGCGACGATTGCGCGGCAAATCGTCAAGGAAATTCAAACGCGCTTCGGCTTTTTGCTTGACGTCGGCCTCAACTATTTAACCCTTGACCGTGGCGCGGCGACGCTTGCGGGCGGTGAAGCGCAGCGTATCCGCTTGGCGACGCAAATCGGGTCGGGCCTGATGGGCGTTTTGTACATTTTGGACGAACCCTCTATCGGCTTGCACCAACGGGACAACTCGCGCCTTATCGACACGCTCCTTCATCTGCGCGACTTGGGCAACACCATTCTCGTTGTCGAGCACGACGAGGAAACGATGGCCGCATCGGACTGGATTATCGACATCGGGCCGGGCGCGGGCGTTCATGGCGGGCACGTCGTTTCGCAGGGGCCGCTCAAGAAAATTTTGGCCGACAAGAAATCCGTCACGGGCGCGTACCTTTCGGGCCGCAAGAAAATCGCCGTTCCCAAAGAGCGCCGGGCGGGCAGCGGGCAGTTCTTGACCATCAAGGGCGCACGGGGGCACAACCTCAAAAATGTGACGGTCGATATTCCGCTCGGTACGCTGACCTGCGTGACGGGGGTTTCGGGGAGCGGCAAATCCACGCTGATTCAGGAAACGCTGTACCCGCGCCTGATGAAGCACGTGTACAAATCGCACACCGGCTGGGAAGAGCACGACGCGATTGAAAACATGGACTTGGTCGAAAAACTCATCGACATCGACCAGTCCCCGATTGGGCGCACGCCGCGCTCCAACCCGGCGACCTATACGGGCGTGTGGGATTTGATGCGCGAACTGTTTTCGCAAACGCCGGAAGCGCGAATGCGCGGCTACGGGCCGGGAAGGTTTAGTTTCAACGTCAAGGGCGGGCGGTGCGAAGCGTGCAAAGGCGACGGCATCTTGAAAATCGAGATGCACTTTTTGCCCGACGTGTACGTGCCGTGCGAAGTGTGCAAAGGCAAGCGGTACAGCCGCGAAACGCTCGAAGTCAAGTATCGAGGCAAAAGCGTGTCCGACGTTTTGGAAATGACGGTCGGCGAAGCGTGTGAGTTTTTCGCGCAAATTCCCGCCATTACCCGCAAACTGTCCACGATTGCCGAGGTCGGTTTGGATTACATCCGTTTGGGCCAGCCCGCGACCACGCTGTCGGGCGGCGAAGCCCAGCGCGTCAAACTTGCGACCGAATTGTCCAAGCGCACGAACGGCAAAACTCTCTACATCTTGGACGAACCGACAACGGGCCTTCATTTCGCCGACATAGAAAAACTCATCGGCCTGTTGCAGCGGCTTGTCAACACGGGCAACACCGTTCTGGTCATCGAGCACAATCTGGACGTGATCAAAACCGCCGACTGGATCATCGACATGGGGCCGGAAGGCGGAAACCGAGGCGGAAACGTCGTCGCCGCCGGTACGCCCGAATCGGTCGCCTTAGTCAAAGAATCGCATACGGGCCGGTATTTGGAAAAAGTTCTCACCGGCCAAAGCCTGATCGCCGGAGCCGACGCCGGGATAAAATAGCGCGTGTAAACCGACGTATACTTAATGGGGAGGGTTTAGTTCATGTCGATAACGCTTGAAGTTCCCGAGGACATCGCGCGGGCGGCCCGGCGCGAAGCGCAGCAAAGCGGCACGCCATTGGAAAGCCTGCTACTGCAAGCGCTTGCCGCCCATTTCGCGCCCGTCGCCGACGAGAATAGGGCGGTTTTCCTTGAAAAACAGGAGATACCCTACAAAAGCGCGGCAGCGACATCCCATCCAACGCTCGCCGAAATGCAGGCGAAAAACGCGGAAACCATCGCTTATTTGCTATTTGCAGGAGCGCATGAAAAACGTGATTACCGACCCGGAAGAAAATGCGCGGGCCGAAGCGGATCTGGCGGAATTACACGAAAACCTGAACCGCAACCGTATTGAGGCGGGCGAAAGACCGCTGTTTCCCGAATGAATGGCGTGAACGGGCACACGGAGGTATTGAGTGCGGCGAAATTGTCTTTTTGGATTCGCACCCTTTAAGCACGCTCGCTAACCCGGTGAAAAGTGCGTCCGTCGTCGCCATTACGAATTGGACGACCGCGCTTCTTGCGGCGGGGCATATTATCTACGTGCCGGAAGTGGTTGACTATGAAGTGCGCCGTGAGTTGATTCGGGCCGGGAAACTGCAAAGCGTTCAGGAATTGGACGCACAAAAAAGCCGCTTTCAATACAAGGAAATCACGACCAAAGCCATGTTCCTTGCCGCCGACTTATGGGCGCGAATGCGAAACAGCATCCTCGCCGCCCAAGCCATCGCCGAAGGCCAGCGTTTGAACCTCGCGCCCTCGCGAATCATTATCGCAACCTCCAACGTCGCCCATCTTTCGCGCATGGTTTCCGCCGACCTTTGGCAAAACATCGCGCCGTAAATAAATTTGCTTTCATAGCAAACCACAAACTCACCGCTTGGGAAAGCCAACCACGATGCTCAAGTTATCGGAAGTTCATATTGATGATTTGGTTGGTGCTGTTCTTTATAAAGGCGAATGGCATATTTTTGCTTCGATAATGGTGGATTGGATTTTGAGTTACAGCGCGTATATTCCGTCTGATGCAGTTGAAGCGAAGAGGGATTATTTTCGGAACGGCGTGATTGACCTCACCAATGAAAACATAGAGCAGTATCTTCATTACTTGTCGCAATATGAAATCGAGTTGTCCGAAGTGCAAAAAGCCGCCAAAGAAGGAAAGGCACGTCCGCTGGAAATCGTGGTTGATTTTGACACGAAAACATTCGTTAATGGATTTCGTGAAATAAATTTAGACCACTATGTCCCTAAACGGTGGGAAGCCTACGAAGATGACCCGTATGAGTACGTGCCGAAAGCGATTGGAAACCTTTGGCGCGTCGCAGAGTGAAGCGCAAGTGAAATTATGTGTCGGCTAAAAAGACGCCTGCCATTGCTTCTTTGCCGTCGCCGAGGGGGGACAGGACGGCGGATTGGTCGTAGTCGCCGGACAGCAGGTTTTTGACGTAGGGGACGCGCCCGTTTTTTAAGATGCGGACGCGCTTGACGCTTGCGGGGGCGAGGACGAGCAGCAGGACTTGCAGCGTGAGTGGGCACACTAAGGGCAGGAAGTCTACCGAAGGCGGGGCGTTTCCGGGTTCGTCGTCGGGGACGACGGCGGATACCTTGATATATTCGGCGGCGGCGGGGTCGGGGGCGAATGTGTGCCATCCGCGTTTGAGGGTTAAGTCGTCGCGGTCGGGGACGCAGTTTTGAACGCGGGCGGCAAGATTGAGAAGCAGGCTTGCGGGCAGCGTACACAGACCGCCCAAATCGGCGATAGTGGTGTGTGTTGGGTCGGTGTCCGCCAAGCGGCCCGCTTCATGCAGGGCGCGGAGGGCAAGCAGGGGCCACACGGTATCGTCGTCCACGCGCTGCAAGGCAAGCGCGCCCCGCGCGGCCCAAAGCAAAGGGGCAAGCGGCGACAGCGGGGCGGGTACGTCGGCGGGTTCCGCAAAACTGCCATCGGGTAAGCGGCGCGCGCGCAGGGCGCGGCCTATTTGCTGGGCGAGCGCGACCAGTTCGGGCCGCTCGTATTCGCGCGATACGTGCAGAATTCCCTCAATCGCCGTGCCCAACTGTTCGGTCGTCGCTTGCTCAATTCGCACCGCGCCGCTCGTTAAATCTTCGCCCAATATTTTCACGTTGCGAAGCGCGGCTTTTTGATACACGTCGTTTTTGGTCGCCCGAAACGTTTCCGCAAGCGGCGCGAAGGTTTCCGCTATATTCCAGCCGTTTTCGCTTTGATCGCCCAAGCGCGGCCCGGCTTCGGCGTACCGACCGAAGGCGAGACGCCCATCTTTATCCGTTTTGAGCAGAAGCCATTGCGCGGCGTGCAAGGCGGTGCGGTGCATTTCGTCGGTTTTGAAATGGGCGTGAAGCAAATGCAAGCCGCGCGACGTGCGTCCCGTCGCTTGCACACCGACACTGGGGCGGCCCAAGCTATCGCAAAACGTTTTTCGGATGTGCGAATCTCGAATCGCGCCCCAGTGCGGACTTTCCTCGTCGGTTATTTGGAACTCGTTCACGCCGTTGGCTAAGAGGCGGGCGCGGCGGCGCAGCGCGTCGTCGCCGGTTAAATAAAAGCGGGTGAGGAGCGCGTGGGCGGTCAAGGCGGCGTCGGCCCCGTCGCCCGCAACGTGCCGGTCGCGCTCGCCTTTGACGGCCCGCAGCCACAGCCTATCGCCGGTTTTCTTATCTACGCGGGCGTCGTCCATGAGTTCGGTTTGCGCGGTTTGCATCAGTCGGGTGAAAAAATCGCCGGTTCGCTCTTGGGGAACTTGGGCTTGGTCGGCGCGGTGGGCGCAGTGGGCAAGCAGAGCTTGACGGGCGTCGGCTTCCGTGCGGGCGGGCGAAACCCACGTTTCCCAGCCCAATAAAACGCCCGAACCGCCCAAACACGCGCCGGGTAAATGCAGTTTGAACCCTTTGGCGTCGGCTTCCATCGTCGGTGCGACCGTTCCGCCCGACCATTCGCCGTGCGGTGCGACCGAAATGAGCAAATCGTTGACCCAGACGCTCGCAACTGTGAGCGCGTCGCCGGTTTGCGTGCCCGGCGGTAAAATCGGCTTGCCTTTGCCCGGCGCGAGCGGCAAAAAAAGCGTTACGCTGTCGGCGGGAGCGTCATCCGAAACGGCCTGCGCCATCGCGCCCTTGCTCGCCCCGATGCGCCACTGCCACACGAGTTTATCGTCGCGGCCCGTAACGGTCGTGATAAAACGCAGCGCGCACTGCGGGGATTTGGCGGTTTTGCGCCGCCCGGCGAGCCGAATACGCCCGCGCTTTTGCCGCCCGTGCTGCGTAAAAAACAAGGGATAGGTTTGCCCGCCGCGCGTCACTTCCGCAAGCGGACGCAACGCCGTCGTTTCGAAAACGGACACGACCGTTTTCGCGCGATGCCAGCCCATCCGCAGCCCGAACGAGCCTCCCACCGACGGCAGCATCTCCACGCCCACGCGCCCCAGCGGGAACCGATACCCAATTTCCTCGAACAATCCAATCGGCGTTTGCCCAGCGGTCAGCGATGGGGAAGTGTCGCTGCTGTCGTCGGATTCGGGCAAGCGCGGCAAAAGCGCGGCGGATTTCATCATGGGCTGTAGCGTTTATTTTCGGCGAAACAGTGCAAATTTTTCCCGCAAAAAATAACAGGGCAAGCCCCTTCGTTTTTCGCTCCCGAAATTGTTATGCCATGTTTTTGCCGGAGACCTACATTTTGTTTCACGGTTTCCCATAATCAGGAACGGGCCGGTTGTTCAAACCACGTTTGATTAACCGCCCTTATACCCAATCAACCCGCTTTTTAACTTGGAGGCTTGCTCATCGTGTCCGCACTGCTTGCTGCATTATTTGGAAAAGAAACCCTCGTCGGCCTTGACATCGGCAGCGCCTATTTGAAAGCCGTGCAGGTCGAAGCGCAAAAAGACGGCTTCCGCATTACGCGGGCCGCTCAGCGCGCAACTCCCGCCGGGGCCGTCCGCGAAGGCATCGTCCTCGACCGCGACGCCGTAGCCGGTGAACTGCGCCAAATGCTCAAGGCCGCCAACATTTCGGCGACCGGAGCCGTTACCGCCGTTGCCGGGCCGACCGTTGTTGTGCGCCAGATTAAAATGCCCAAAATGACCGAAGCCGCGCTCCGCCGCTCGGTCAAATTCGAGGCCAGCAAATACATATCGTCGAGCCTTGACGACTGCTCGCTCGCCTTTGAGATTTTGGGAGCCGTCGAAAACGAGCCGAACCAGATGGACGTGATGCTCGTTGCCGCGCCCCGTGAAATGGTGGAATCGCGCATTGATGTCGTGGAGCGAGCGGGCCTTGAAGCCGTTGCGATGGACATGGAAGCTTTCGCCCTTCTTCGCAGCCTCGTTGATGGCAACCAGTCCCGCTACGACGACAACGGCTTGCGCGCCCTCGTCGATGTCGGGGCGAGCCACACGGAAGTGACGATTTTGTCCGGGGCGAAATTTGCGCTCACCCGCTCGGTTCCGATTGCGGGCGACCATTTCACCGAAACGCTCAAAAACAATCTGCGCGTGGACGGCTTGGAAGCCGCCCGCCTCAAAACCGAAGTGGACTTGAACGTTCTGGTGCAGGGCGGCGACAATCCGACCACGCAGCAGGAAGCGCAGGTTATGGAAGCCGTGCGGGCCGTGCAAGGGACACTCGACGAACTGCTCCGCGAAGTGCGCCGCTCCATCCATTTTTATCAGTCGCAGCTCGGCGAAGGGGTTGAACCGCAATCGCTCGTTGAGATTATTTTGTCGGGCGGAACCTCCAAAATTCGGGGCATGGACGCTTATGTCACCGCGCGTCTTGCAACCCCCGCCCGCGTCGGCGACCCGCTCGATGTCGGCTCGCCGTTTATCGCGGGCAGCGAGTCGGCCCAGTGGCTTGCCGAACAAGCCCCGCAGCTTGGTATCGCGCTCGGTCTTGCCGTCAAAGAATTTATGCCGTCGCCCGTCGCACCGAAAATGTAACGTATCCGCACGTAGTTTGGAGTTCTGAAAACCCCCATGCCTAATGTAAACCTAATCGCCGAACGGCGCGAAGAAAAAAAGAAGCTGGAGCGCACCACGCGGCAGTTGTTTTTCGGATGCGTCGCCGCCGCCGCCTTGTTCACCTGTACCGTCGTCTACACGGGCGGCAGGCAGCTTGCCCTCCGAGGCGAACTCGCCGACGCCAACGCTAAAATGCAGAAATTGCAGCCCGCGCTGGATCGTATCAAGCAAGTCGAAGCCGAAACCGCCATCATGACGCCCAAAGTGGAAACGCTGCAAACGGCCAAACTCGACACGCTGCGTTGGCGCTCTATTTTCCAAGTTGTCAGCGAGGCCGTGCCGCCGTCCACATGGCTGTCCAATTTGTCAACGACGACCACGACCGACGACACGGTTCTACAGTTATCCGGTATGGCGACCACGCAGGCCGCTGTCGGCGAAACGATGACGCATTTGAACGCCCATCCTTTGTTCGACAAGGTGGATTTGAAGTTCACGCAGGCGCAGCCCATAACCCCGCTCGATCCCACGCAGCGGGTGCAGTTCAACATTGAGGCCCGCTTGCGCTACATCGGCCCGCCCAAAGACGACAAAAAGGACAAAGACAATGCTTCCGGCGCGAACAAAGCCGGAACGCAATCCCCGGCGCAAGGAAACCCCCGTGCTTAATTTGAAAAAGAATGCCTTGAATGAAAGCGTCAGCGATGCGGTCGGCACGCCCGAAACACCCGCCGCTGCGCCCAGAGCCTCCAAGCCGCTGCTGACGATCAAACCGTCGAAAAAAGCGTGCATGGTACTTGCCGCCTTGATGGGCGGAACCGTCGTTGCGAGCGGCGGCCTGTTCTTTTGGCAAACCGGCCAAATCACCGAAACGGAAAAACAGGTCGTCGATAAGCAGGCCCAAGTCGCGGACGGCGAAAAAGTCACCAAACGGCTGCAAACCGTGGAAGTTGCCTACAACACGACGCAAAACCAGATCAAGTATTTGGAAACATCGGTCACGGCGAGCGAATACGTGCCGACCATGCTCAAACAAATGGAAGACTTGGCCCGGCAAACGAATTTGAAGGTGTCGGCGGTGCGCCCGACGATGGAACCCGCGCCTAAGCCACCCGCCGACAAGGAAGCGCGCAAAACGTTCAAAACGTGGCCCTACGACAAAATCCACATTGGTATGGATGTTTCCGGTTCGTATTGGGATGTCGCAAAAATGCTGTACCGGCTGACGGAATTTCCGAAAATCATGTCGGTTGAATCCGTGTCCGTTACGCCCATGCAAGCCGATGCAACGAAGCCCGTCGTCGGCCCGCCGCAGCTTAACGTCAGCCTCAAATTGACCGGCTTCATTTTCCCGACCGACGGTTTGCAGCCGCAGCAAACGCTGCCGCCCGGCGCGCCTTCCGCGTCTCCCGGCGCTTTGCCCGCGCCGCCCGCGTCCACTCCGACTTCCGCCTCGCTTGCCGCGCCCAGCGCGCAGACTGCCGTCGCTGTAAGCAGCGCGCAGGCAGTGCGCTTATAAATTCCGCCCGCACCACTTTAAGAAAGATTTTGGTTATGTTGAAACCCGTCCCCAAAAAAGATCAGCCCAAAGTAATCGCCTTGTCGGTACTTGTGGCGGGCCTCGCGGGCACTGCGTATGTGCAGCTTAATGCCGGAGATGACCGCCTCGCCGAAGCGAAAAAAATCGCCGATGCCCGCGCGGCGGAAAAAGCCGCGTCATCGCCCGCCCATGCTTCCGTTGCCCGGACGACGCCGGTCGCTCCGATAAACAGTGCGACGCCCGGCGTCGTGCGGCCTGTTTCGCCCGGAATTGTCGCGCCCGTTTCTGTTACGGGCAGCGCGCTTCCCGGAGCCGACGAATCCATGACGCGCGTCGTCGGCGACAACGGCTCGGTTTTCGATTTGGGCGCGGTCGGCCCGCCCGTGGGCGGCAAAGACCCGTTTCAATCGAAAACCCCGACGGCGGCAACCGTCGTAACAACCACCCCGGCTCCGACGCCTGCGCCGACCGTGCTGCCCGACACCAAACCGCGCAATAGCATCGGCGCGGCGGGGCGGCTGGGCCGCCTGCTCGATAATTCGGGCATCACGTCCACTGTGCCGAACAAAATAAGCCGTGGCGGCGGGGTATCCATCGACGAGGTGATAAACGGCGGCGGGGGCAACGTGAGCGGATCTCGCAGCGTGCCCACATCCACCTACGTGCCGACGGCGGCAACTGCCGTGGTAACACTTCCGCCCCCGCCTCCACCCGCCGTTATGGTTTCGGGCATCGTGCTCGGCGTGTCCGAGCCGGGCAATCCTTCCAATGGAAGCATCGCCATGCTGCGAAGCGGCGACATGACAACGGGAGGCGGCGCGGCGGCATCTGCGGGCGCTGCCGAGCGTCGGTTCGTTCGCGTCGGCGACAACGTGGGCAACGGGTTCGTTGTCGCGCAAATCCATTCGGACTATGTGATTATCAAAAGCGGCAAGCGGCGCTTCACGCTGTATCTGGGCGTCAAACCCGAATGGCTGACAGCTGCCGCGCCCGGCGGCGCGGCAAACTACGCCCCTAATTATGCGCCGAGCGGAAATTATACTGCGCCTACGGGTAAAGACGCGGCGCAATCTGCCGATAAAAATACCAGCAATACGAATTATGCGCCCACCGCTCTCGTTCCGTTCACGCCCGCAAACCGGGCGGGCGGAAATCCTGCCGTTTCTGCTGCGGCATTGCCTTCGGGGTCGCAAATAGGGGAATCGTTCCGTGCAAAATAAACAAGCAATGTACGCGCTCGCGCTGGGTCTTATGGGCTTTATCGCCACCGGTGACACCGCCGGTTTGCCGCGCACCGCCGAAGCGGCCTCGCCGCTCACGCCTGCCGCTGCCGCAGTGGCAGTCAATCGAATTACCTCCGTAGACGTAACCCCTGCCGGGGGCGTCACGAAAATCACCGTAACGGGAACCCTTCCGTTTACGCCCGATGTGCGGTCAATGGCCCGCCCATCATCCACCGTCATTACCGTGGACGGCGCGTGGAGCGCAGGCGAAGCCCGGTATACGGACGTTCGCAAAAACGATGTCCTTGATGTCCGGGCCGGTGCGGCGGTGGAAAGCGCGACGCCTTCGGTGCGTATCGTCGCCAACACGCGGGGCGTTCTCGTTCACGCGGCCCGCGCCTTGACGGCGGATAAAACCCAATGGGAAATCGTGGTCGGCAGCCCGAAAAGCGTTTCGACCGATTCCGGCGCCGCCTGCCTCGTCGCCGATCTCGCCCGACCGACGGCAGATGCCAAATCCGGCCCGGATGCCTCTGCAATGCACATCAAAATGGCCGCGCTCCGCAAGCCCGCCGTTGTGATTGCCGCGCCGCCCGTGCCGGTTGCCGCCGTTTTGCCCGCCGCGATTCCCGCAGCCGAAACGAAAAAGGTCGCCCCGGTCGAGCGGCGCGTGTCGCTGGATTTTGTTGGCGCGGACATTGTGGACGTTTTGAAAGCCTTGTCGCTTCAATCGGGCCTCAATGTGGTTGCCGGGTCGGACGTAAAAGGGCCGGTCACGGTCACGCTCAAAAACGTGCCCATGCTGGAAGCCCTCGATATGGTCACGCGGCTTTCCGGGTATCGCTACGCCAAAGTCGGTTCCGCCTATATCGTCGGGAGCGGCGCGACCATCGCGTCCTTGTCGCGGTCGGCGTCCGCCCAAGCCGCCCAATCGGCAGCCATTTCCTTTTACTATTCCGACGGCGCGACGTTGGAAAAATCCATTTTGCAGGCGTTCCCGAACCTTAACATTTCCCGTGTGGATGTGGGGGCGGACGCCAAAGCGAATGGGGGTGGAGTGATTGCCGGAGGCAACTCGGCTCCGGGCACGACCACCGTCGATCCCACGACGGGCGCGCTCATTACGACCCCGATCCCCGGCAGCGCCGCGAGCATCAACCAAAATAGCGGTTCGCGGTTCGGGCCGAAGGGCGGCGTACTCAACGTCGTCGGTACACCCGATGAAATCGCCGCCGTGCGCGCTTTTGTGGACAGCACGGAGGAGGGTTTGGTTTCGTCGGCTCGCCGTCAGCAGGACGCCGAAAATAAAGTGCTGGCGGGCCTTATCACCGAAACGTACAAACTCAAATACGCCTCGCCCTCGGAACTGGCGGCAATCGTCAACCGTTTGGTTCCGTCCCTGCAAATTCAGGCCGGGCCGACGCAAGCCTTCCAGCCGCGCACGTTGAATGGGTCTGCCTCGTTCTCGTCCGGGCCGGGCACATCGACTGGCGCGTCTCCGGCGGGAGCCACGGCAGGCAGCGGTGCGGGCGGCAACACGGGCACGGCAACCACGGGAGCCACGCCGGTAACCGGCCCGGTCGCACCATCGCTTTTGCCCCCGACCCTGCTTTTGACGGGATCGCAATCCGACATCGACCGCGCTCGGAAAATTTTGGAAGAAAACGACATCCGTGCCCCGCAGATGCAGTTTGAAGCCAAAGTCGTGGACATCAACTCGTCGGATGTCAAGCAGCTTGGTTTGCGGTACGACTTCAGCCGCGTCGTCAATTTGGGCGAGCAAAACACGCCGCAACCCCCCTCTGTAGGTGTGACGGATAATCCTGCCCGCAAGCCCAACTTCGGCACGATTTACCGTTCGCCGTATAGCATCACCGCGGCGCTGGACGCGCTCGAAAACGACAACAAGGCCCGCGTTTTGGCACGGCCCAACCTGTCGGCGATGGACGGACAATCCGCGACCGTGTTTATCGGCGACCAAATCAAATATGTCGTCAACGTACAAAACACGACGACCGGTCAAAACATCACGACCGAAACGGCAACGGTCGGTATCACGCTCAAAGTGACCGGGAAAGCCTCGCCGGACGGCACGATAACGTTGTATGTCCACCCCGAAGTGTCGGCGATCTCGTCGTATCTGACGCTGGGCAATGGTATCGCGCTTCCGCAAATTGCAACCCGCTTCGTGGACACGACCATTCGGGTCAAAAGCGGAGAAACGGTCGGTATCGGCGGCTTGATTCGTGAAGACGACATCAAGAACATCCAAAAAGTGCCGATCTTGGGTGACATCCCGTTCTTCGGGCAGTTGTTCCGTTCGACCGACACGCGCAAAATCCGCTCCGAGGTGATTGTGTTCATCACGTCCCGCGTGCTGGAAGACTAAAACCGCAAAGGCAGCAAAACGCACGAACAAAAACGCCCCGCTTCTTCGTCGAGAAGCGGGGCGTTTTTGTTTCTCCAATTATTGCACGGGTCGTTTATCGGCCTGTGTCGTTTGTGGAGCTTGCCGTCGGTGGGGCAGCCGACGTTTGTTCGGCTGCAGGCGGGCGGCGCACGTTGCGCGCCAAACCGAAGAACCCGGCGTTTCGTAGATTGGTGGACGGAACCTCCGAACCTTTGGGCCGTCCGGATACCGCGCTCTCGTACCAGTCTTCGTGCCGCTCGTCAATATCGACGCGCCCCCCAGACTTCTCATGGGCGACGCGCCAGCCATGCAGTCCCTCGAACGCGGCGTGATCCATGATGTCAACGAGTAAATCCACTTCCACGTCCGCGCCGGACGGGATGGCGGCGAGTTCCTGCGTTAAGGTCGGAACCGATAAAAACGTGAGCGAGCCTTCGATGCGAGCACGGTATTTGAGGGGCGCGTCCACGCCCGCCTGCATCGGCTCAACATTGATTTTGACCTGCGCGAGCCGTCGCAAAAGGAGCAGCAGGGCAAGCGCGATACCCATGCCGACACCCGCAAGCAGGTTCAAAAACACCACCCCCGCGACCGTTACGAAATAAATGGGGGCTTCGCGGTGTGCGGTGAGCGTGCGGATATGGTGCATATCCACAAGCCGTATACCCACGAAAACGAGCAGGCCCGCAAGTGTGGCGAGGGGAATTTTTTGAATGACTACGCCCAGCAGGGTGACAAACAGCAAAATCCACAACCCGTGCAAAATCGTGGATATGCGGGATTTCGCGCCCGAATTGATGTTCGCCGACGAACGCACCACGACGCCGGTAATCGGCAAGCCGCCCAAAAGGCCGGACACCAAATTGCCCGCGCCCTGCCCGATGAGTTCGCGGTCAAGGTTCGCGCGCGGCCCGCTGTGTAGTTTATCGGTCGCCACAGCCGCAAGGAGCGATTCCACACTTGCAATCAAGGCGACAGTGGCAACGGCAACGAAAAACGCACTTAAATTTTCGCGCGGCAAAGCGGGCAAAATATGGTCGGCGTATAAATTGTCGGGGAGATGCACGCGCTTGACCGGCATGGCGAATACAAGCGAAATAATCGTGGAAAACGAAACGGCGGCAAGCGCGGCGGGCACTTTTTGTATGACTTTGGGCAAGAACGGCCATAGTATCAATACGGCGACCGTGAGGACGCCGAGCACGACGGCAGGCCCGTGATGCTCGGCGATCTGCTGCGGCAAACCGCGCAAATTCGCAAGCGCCGACGCCTGCGGCTGCCCACCCAAAACGACGTGAAGTTGAGCCAGCGCAATTACGATACCGATTCCGGCAAGCATTCCATGCACGACGGAAGGCGAAATATACAACGCGGCCCGCGAAATTTTGAGCGACCCTAACATAAGCTGCACCAACCCGGCGCAGGCCGTAATCGCGCAGGTCGCAGGCCAGCCGAATTGATGCACCAAACCGAACACAACGACGGTCAAACCGGCGGCGGGGCCGCTGACTTGCAAGGGCGCGCCGCCCAAAAGCCCGACCACGATACCACCCACCACAGCGGCGATAAGCCCAGCGACAACTGAAGGGGCGCCGGATGCGAGCGCGATGCCCAACGAAAGGGGGACGGCAATGAGAAAAACAACGAACGAGGACGGCAAATCACTGCGTAAAAGGCCCATAAAATCCGGGCGGGATGCGCCCGGCGGCGACAATTTTTGTGTCGTCATAAAAGTGTTTAACAACTCCCCGCGCGGCGCTTGCAAACAGGCCGCGCGTAAACAAGAAACGACGAAGCCCGATACGGGGCGTCCGTCAAACTAAGAAATGGAAAAGAGGGGGAGTTAAAGGACGGGCGGGGCGCGCGACGACAAATCCGATAGCGCACGTTCGCGCGAAAAGTGGGGATACGCGAAGTTGGGAACGGAGCGAAGCGCGCAAAACCCGCCGATGGCGGAAAGGCTTCGCGCAGAGGGCAGTGCGTCACACGTCCATTGCGATCCCCCGGCGCGCCTGCGGAACGAGCGACGCCCCAAAAAGGCGCGATTTCCGTGATGGGTGGCGTGAAGGGTGCGATGCCACGCTTGCCGATTGGCCTGCGCCAAGGCGTTTGAGGCAACGCACCGCTGCGCCATGTGGCATAAAACGGGATGGGTAGAAACCGCGAGGGTTCGCACCTTCGCCAGATGCCGCGCCGAGGGCTGGGACGACAATCCGGCAAAAAGGAAGATCAAAAGGCACGCGACTAAGTGAAGCGCCGCCCGAAGACGGAACCGCGGAAAGGAAAGGTGGGTGTGAGCGTGCGGCATGAAGGAACAGGAAAGCGAGCGCCCCCATTATATCCGCCGCGTTTGCGATTGTCACGGGGCGCTCCAAGAAACCAAAAACAGTTGAACCGATTCAACTGTTTTTGTCGCGCGATATGAAGAAACGCAATTCGGTTTCCGACAATTAAACACGGCACGGACTGGTATTTATCGGGGCATTCCGTTAAAAGAATGCACGCTAAATACTTGATTGCTTGAGAAATCACGATTCTCCGCGACGCCGTACGTATGCAGTTTTAAGGAAACGTTCCCGTTATGCAGGCCATTGAGCGAATTGGCGAGTTGTTTGTGCGCGAAGGTTTGGTGACTGAAGCCCAGATTATCAGCGCGCTGGAAAAACAAAAACAACTCGGCGGCAACAAACAAATTGGCGATTTGCTCGTTTCGATGGGCACGATTACCGAGCGCGACCGCGTGCGCGTTTTAGGAACGCACTGGGGCGTCGATTACATCGATTTGTCGGCAAATCCGGTCGAGCGCGAAACCGCGAACCTAATCACGCAGGATTTGGCGCGGCGTTACAAAGTCATTCCGCTGGGCGTCAAAAACGGACGGCTGCGGCTTGCGATGAAAAATCCGCTGGATATTTTCGCAACCGACGAAATCCGGCTGATTACGGGCAAAGAAGTTGACCCGGTTATCGCAACCGAAGAAGATATTTTGGTTGCCATCGCGGAAGCGTTCAAAGCCGCCGGTGACGCCGTCGAGGGCGTTCTCAAAGACTTCGACGACGATGTTTCCCTTGACACCCATAAAATCGACGAAGAACTGTCGCTGACCGAACTCAAGGAACTGTCCGAAGAGGCCCCGGTCGTCAAGTTAGCCAACATGGTGATCGCGCGCGGCATTGCGGAAAAAGCCTCGGACATCCACATGGAACCGGCGAAAGACTGCTTGAAGGTGCGCTATCGCTTGGACGGAATTTTGATAGACGGTTTGGTCGTGCCTAAAAAAGTGCAGGCAAGTCTTACGTCGCGTATCAAAATCATGGCCGATATGGACATCGCCGAAAAACGCGCCCCGCAGGACGGACGCATTTCCGCCGTCATCGAAGGCAAACCGTTCGACTTCCGCGTATCCACGCTCCCTGCCGTGTTCGGTGAAAAAATCGTGATGCGCGTTTTGGACAAGTCCAATATCAGCGTCGGATTAAGCAAGTTAGGACTTTTGCCGCACACCTTCGATATGTTCGAGTCCATGTTGATGCGCACCTACGGCATCATTCTGGTTACCGGCCCGACGGGTTCCGGCAAATCGACGACACTGTATTCGTGCCTTTCCAAAGTCAACAGCGGCGAAAAGAACATTTTGACGATTGAAGACCCGGTCGAGTACGAACTCGCGGGAATTACGCAGGTCGGCGTCAACAACAAGGCGGGCATGACGTTCGCCGCCGGTTTGAAGTCGATGCTCCGCCAAGACCCCGACATCATCATGGTCGGTGAAATGCGCGACCAAGAAACGGCGATGATTGCCATTGAGGCCGCGCTAACGGGTCACCTTGTGTTTTCCACCCTGCACACCAACGACGCACCCGCCGCCGTAGCGCGTTTGATGGACATGGGCGTGGAGCCGTTTCTTATCGCATCGGCAACGGTGGGTGTTATGGCTCAGCGCCTCCTGCGCAAAGTCTGCGAAAAATGCAAGCAGCCCTACGAGCCGCCGCGCGACGCTATCAAACGCTTGGGCATGAATTTGGACGACATCGACAAGAGCCGCGTCACGTTTTTCCGGGGCCGTGGCTGCGATACGTGCAAAGGGTCGGGCTACAAAGGCCGCGTCGGCTGCTACGAACTGATGCCCGTCACCGACAAGGTGCGCGAACTGATTCTCGCCCACGCTTCCGCCTACGCCATCCGCGAAGCCGCCATCGAAGCGGGCATGAAAAGTCTCAAAGAAGACGCGATGGAAAAAATCCTCTTGGGCATGACGACCCTCGAAGAAAGCCTGCGAGTCATTTACGCAGGGTAATAACGCCTCACGGAAAAATACCCAAACGCACCCACAAAAGACGAGCCGTAATTTGAGAAGGGCTGTTAATTTGCAAGCGGGCCACGGTTGCACGACCGATTGGTGTTAAGCCCAATAGTTCACCCGTTGCATTATTATAAGAGAAATGGTCGCTCCATAAATCACGGCGTGGGTGAAACAAACGCACCATCTGATTCGTTTCGGCATCCATCCCGACTTGTGCAACGGATTTATGGTTATTGCACGAGCGGCACGAAAGGGCTGTGTTTCCCGAATCCCTTGCGCCGCCTCGCGCTTGAGGGGTGATGTGTTCCACCTCGAAGGTAATATTGGAAACGACTTCGGGGGCGGGGCAGTATTCACAACGTTTGGCGGCGCGCTCGGCAACCTGTGGATACAGGGGGTTCAACGACTGGCTTCATCCAGCAATGCCTGCGCCCGCTTGCCCATGCCAATGACTTCGGCTTCTATTAGCGTGTCCAACTCGTGTTGTTCAACTGCCGGTAAAGACTGCCCACGAGCACGGGCGGCATGAAGGCGCTCCATCAAAAAAGAAAGCCGCGCCTGCTGTTCGGCAGTAAAAAAAACATCCGGCTTTCTTTTTTGAACCAACACCAACGTTGCTGACGACTCATTGGCGTCTTCGGGTAGTTCAGCAGTGAGAGCGTCAAGCGCGGCCCCTATTGTTTCGCCTGTTGCAGTATGGGTTCCCGATCTCGCTTGAAAACGGGTCGGGGTGGCTTGCGTGGTTTCGTTGGGTGTAATTGTGATCGTCATACTAAAATTGTACCCGTAATTAATCTGTACGGTTATTTCTTGGGTTCGCCGGACGGGGGCACGATGTCGGTGTCTATCGATAAAGGCAGACCGAAGTCGGGCGAGTTGTCTTTGCGCCACGTGAACTTTTGAACGCGCGTGGAGCGGTCGCCGTAGGTGTCGGCGATGCCGGATTTGGCGTGATAGGCGATCCAGTCTTCGGTTCCGTCGGGCGATTTGAAAAAGAAGCAGTGTCCCGGCCCATACACGCCGCGCTGATCCACGCGGGCGAAAAGGAGTTTCGGATACTGCGTCCACGACGCGGCGTTCGTCAAATCGCTGGTCGCGTCGGCTTGCAGCATTCCCAAGCGGTAGTCGGGCGTAGACGCGCCGCACATCGAGTAGATTAAGCAGACTTTGCCGTTGTGCTGTAACACTTCCGGGCCTTCGCGGACGAACTTGCACCCAAAGCCGTCGGCGAGAAGATAGGTGCGCGAACCCGTCAGCGTCCACGGGTTCGCCATCCGCTGCACGTACAAACCCTGCCCGGCTTCCGACGGTCGCCCGCACCAGAAAAAGGTGAGTTCGCCGTTTGGCTTTTGTAGAACCGTCCCGTCGATGGCGTACTGCGCGTCGTCCGGGTCGGTTTTCAACTGGGCTTTGTAGGTGTACGGGCCGAGCGGGTCGCCGCTGGCGCTTTCCGCAACGTGCATTCGGTGGTTGCCGTCGGCTTTGCCGTCGGAGGCGGTGAAGTAGAGATACCAGCGTTTGCCGCGCCCATCACCGCTGTCGAGATAGTGAAACTCCGAGGCCCAAATGTCGCGTGACCGAGACGGGGCATCGGGCTTCCACACGACCACATCCGGTGCGGTGGAAAGTTCGCCCATGCGGCGGGCGCGGCGCAATTTGACATCGCCGCCGCTCGTCGTGGACAGATAATAGTACCCATCATGGAAAAACAAGCATGGATCTGCCCCGTCTTTTTTGATAGGGTTGCGGAACGTGGGTTGGCTTTCGTGATGAGAGGGCATAAACGGCTGCGCCAGCAGCAGAACGAGGGTTAAAAGGAGAAATTTCATTTGTTGTCGGGTCGTTTCCACCAATCGCCGTCGATTAAGATGTCAGGCGGGCCGCTCTTCTTCCAGTTCGGCAAAATGAATGCGGGCGCGACGGTTCGTTGGTTGTTTTGCTCCAGCGTGAGAAGCGGGCCGTCCAAGCGCCATCGCCCGGCGTCCTTTTTCTCGCCCGAGTTATACACGCCCACATCGCCGCCCGATTTGAAAGCGTCGCCCATATTTGCGGTCGTCGCGCTCGCAAATGATTTACTGCCGCCCGAAAACGTGCCGTTGGCGTTAAACACGCGCGTTCCATTGGAACCTGCGGCGACCATCGGGGCCGCTCCACCCGCCATTCCCATCGTCGTCAGACTTTGGGTTTTCCACGCCCCAGCAAGTCGGGCGGGCGTCAAGGGAATTACGGGAAAGTACGTGTTATACGACGTTTCAGTGTCCAGTTTCCCGCTCGAGTCGTACCAGCCTTTGGGCACTTTGCGGAGCGTGACTACTTTATCTCGGGTCGCGTTGGGCATGGTTAAAACGAGCTTGTTGCCCGACTTTTTCCACGTGCCTACATAAAACGGTTTAACGTTCGCGCGCAGCGTCGCTTCATCAAAGGCCGAAACGGGCTTGGAAGGGATGTCGATAAATGCTGCGCCGGAAGGAAACAAAATCAGCGGGTCAAAAGTGGTTGTGGTGGCCTGAAACGTATACTTGATGAAAAACTGCGCCCCGTGCGCCGAGGCGGCAGGAAGCGGCCCGCGCGACGCCGCAACCGGCGCGGTACTTGCCGAAGCGACGCCCTTTACGCTCGGTTTCACACTCTCGCGCCCCGCACTCGTTGTCGCACTTTTGCCGCTGCCGACGCTACCGACGCTGACAAACGCACCGTCGGAGCGGCGCGTCAGCGAATCGGCGCTGATTCCGAACAGGGTTTGCAGTTGCTGGCGGGCCAATGTTTGAACGGCGGCGCGCTTGGTTTGGTCGCTTCCCGCTTTTTGCCACTCCACGGCAAGATGGCCCGTCATAAACGCGCACGCTTCATACAGCAACTGCTTGTTTTTGTTCGGCGTGGATTGATAAACGGAAGAGGTCAAAAGCGCGTTCTGCATTTGGCGAATGGCGACCCGGGTTTTGGCCTTATCCTCGGCGTTGTCCTCGCCGGTTTTGTACGTGCCGTTACTCATTGCCCAGCACGTTTCCAAAAAGCCGCCAAACGCCGCGCCCATGTCGTTTTTCTTGTATCCGTAACGTGCGTAAGCCCCTTCCACCATCGGGACTACCTGCGCGGCGTATGCCTTCATCCCTTGTTTGAGTCGCTCCGTTTTGCTGTTAGCGAGCATTTGGGCCACAAACAAATTGTCCGAACTTTCGGGCGTGAACGTGGTGGAACTGGACGGCGCAGCAACATTCGGGCGCGCAAAAGCGTTTCCGATTAGTAATTTGGCTGCCGGGGGCGTTTGTGCGTGGGCGACGGGTGCGACAAGGGCCGCGCCCGTCACAACAAAAAGGGCTGCCGCCGCGCTGGCAAAAACGGTTTTCATTTTACTCACTCCGTGTTTGTGGCGTTGGGTTTCGTAGAGACACTTTACCCAATTTCCGGCGGCTTTTTTGAATTGAATCCCGTTTACTTGCGCCCGAACACCGAGCGGAGTTTGTTGCTCAAACTGTCGGCTTTGGCCTGCGAAACCGTGGGCGTCGCTTCGTGGAAAATGACGTTGAACAAGCGGCGATGGTGCGTGGGCGGACAGGTCAAGGCTTTTGCGCCATGCCACGCATTTTGCGTGTTTTTGAACAGAAACGAATGGTTGTCGCGGATTTCCGACGCTTCCTCGTTCTCAAAGTCGCTGAAGTCGGGGTTCAAACCGGACACTTTTTTGTTATCCAAAACAAGCGTGGAGCCGCCCCACGCCATATCCCAATCCTCACTTGTGTTGAAGTAAAAGATGTGCGTTCCGAGTTTGTTGTCGGCGTCGCGGTGCGGCGACACTTCGGATCCCGCATGCCCGACGTGCCACGCGAATCGGGGCGTCAGTTCGCCGGTTTGTAACAAGTCTTGGATAAAAGCGCGGTACGGAGCGTCCGGGTTTTGCAGTTCGGTTAAAAAGTCCTGCCACGCGGGGGACAATTCGTTGTGATGGACGACGCCCGCTTCGCGCTCCTTGCCCGGCTGGTAAATGGACGTTTCGTAGGCAAGGTAGTAGCGGTCGTGCGAGCGTTGGTTGTGGTCGCGCTGGATGCCGGAATGGCTTTCAAACTGCGTCAGCGGCGGAAACTCGGCGTACAGTCGCGTCCACGCATCCGGCGTCAAAATATGCGAAAAATTCGTCCACGGGAACGGAGCGCGATCCGTAAAATCGGCGGCGCGAAAATCGCGCAAAAGGTTGTTATCAAAAAAAGAAGTCATACGGTTTCAAGTCCTTGAATTATCAAGAATTGTCCCGCATGACTTCATTCTGACTTCGTCCGGCTTTCGTTTGAAACCGACGATTTACGAGATTTATTCCAGCGTGTGGGGATGCAAGCCGGTTCGTGCTGCAACCGTGGGGCAGAGCGGCGATTCGCCGATAGTGCCAATCGTCGGTGCGTAGGGTAAACCGGAGGACGGGCAGTACAAATTAATCGGTTGCTGCGAGCCGAGGGGAAGGTTCGGTGTGATATATACGCCGACCAAACTCGACAATGCAACCGTGTCGCCGTTTGCTTTATGATTGTCCATCGCCCACAACTCTTTCGCCGTTTCGATCTGGCGCAGATTGGCGACGCACGTTTTTTGCCGCGCGACTTCCCGGGCACGGCCCATATTCGGCAGCGCAATCGAAAGTAAAATGCCGATAATGAGCGTCACGATCATAATTTCAATGAGCGTGAACGCACGATAGAGCGAAGGTTTAATTTTTCGCGCTTTATTGGGTCGCTGCGGCGCGACGGGTGAAAACAAAAAAGAAAAGGGCAGCATGATAACGGCTTTCCAAAAATGAAAAACAAAAACAATATTTGGTAGTTTTAGCCGCAAAACGCGCGGCGGTTACCATAATAGTGTCGGCAAATCTGCGAGTTTTTTACAGGCGATGCGGCGCAAAATGAAGGAATACCAAGCCGCCAAGCGCCAATAAAGCGTATGCCGTACCGAAATTGTTTCTGTTTTAGTGCTGTGTGGCGGCTGCAATGCTGGGTCGCCGTGCTGGCATTTCTGACGCTTGCGCTCATTTCGGGGTGCGCAGGCAAGCAGGAAAGGGCAGCCGGGGAATCGTCCGCATCGGCCCCTGCGGTTTCCGCGCCGTCCGGCGGGGCGGCAATGAGTGAGGCAAAGGACGCGCCGAATGCTGACGCGGCCCAACAAACGGCAGCCGCGATGCCGCGCAAAATCATTTACACGGCGAGCGTGTCGTTAATCGCCGATGATTTTGCGCAAACGGCCCGCGACATTGCGCGCGATGCCAAAGCCCGCAACGGCTACATCGCGGAAAATACGCTAAGCGGCACGCCCGGACAGCCGCGCCAAGGCACGTGGAAAATCCGCATTCCGCTCGCCCAGTTCGACGCTTTCTTAGCCGCCCTTGGCAAAATGGGCGAACTGGAAAACACGAATATCACGTCCGAAGACGTGAGCGAAGAGTTTTACGATGTGCGCGCTCGGCTGCAAAACAAGCGGGCCGAAGAAGCCCGGCTCATTGAACTGTTGCAAAAAGCGACCGGCAAATTGTCCGAAGTGCTGACGGTCGAAAAAGAAATCAGCCGCGTGCGCGAAGAAATCGAGCGCATGGAAGGCCGCATCCGGTTTTTGAGCAACCAAACGGATTTGGCGACCGTCACGATAACGCTCCGCGAATCAAGCCCTATGGCGAAGCCCAAAGCCCCGCCGACGTTCGGCTCGCAAATCGGGGATGCGTTTGCGGGTTCGGTCGGCGCATTGGGCGATTTTGTGCGCGGCTTAATTATCGCACTTGTCGCGTTTGTGCCGTGGGCGATTGTGCCGGGAATCATTTTGTTTTTCGTTTTGCGCAATCGTAAAAAACGCCCTGCGAATCCGCGACCGCCGCAGTATCCACAAAATCCCCAACCCCCGCTATCCCGATGAACAAGGTAAGAGAAATGCCGAATAAATGGCGACTGGACGGAAAACGCGCTTTGGTCACCGGGGGAACCAAAGGCATCGGGGCGGCAATCGCGCAGGAATTGCTGGGTTTGGGCGCGCGCGTAGCCATTGTCGCCCGCGATGAAACCGCCATCGCCGCGTGGGTAACGGCGTCAAACGAAACCGGGCGGGAGCAAACGCGCTTCGGCGCGAGCGCGGATTTGGCGACACGCGAAGGCCGTAAAAAAGCCATTGAAGCCGTCGCCCGCGACATGGGTGGCTTGGATATTTTGATCAACAACGTGGGCACGAATATCCGCAAGCCGTCGCTCGATTATTCGGAAGCCGAATACGCGCAGGTTTTCGCCACGAATTTAACGTCGGCGTGGGAGTTGTGCCGGGCCGCGTACCCGCTCTTGGCGCAAAGGGAAAACGCGAGCATTGTGCAAATTGGCTCGGTCGCCGGAAGCGTTTCGGTCGGTTCGGGCGGCCCGTATGCGATGACCAAAGCCGCCTTGGATCAAATGACGCGCTATTTGGCGGTGGAATGGGCCAAAGACGGCATTCGCGTCAATAACGTGAACCCCGGCTACACGCGCACTCCACTCACCGAAGGCGTGCTGCAAAACGAGGAGTTCGTACAAAAAATTCTCGCCCACGTTCCGCTTGGTGAAATAGCCGCCCCCGAGGACATTGCAGGTCTCGTCGCGTTTTTGTGTACACCGATGGCCCGGTATATCACCGGCCAAACCGTTGCCGTCGATGGCGGCTTTTCCGCACGCGGCATGGCATAAACAAACTAAGCCAAGCGTGTAAATAACCGCCGCGCGTTTTCGCCGGTTTGCGCGGCAAGGTCTTCCAAGGGTTCGCCGCGCAATTCGGCGACATATCGGGCGACAAGGGCGACACGGGCGGGTTCGTTGGGGAATTTACCGCGCAAGGGTTCCGGCGAAAGATACGGGGCGTCGGTTTCCAAAAGCAAAAGATCGGTGGGCATAGCGCGAACGACTTCGCGCAAATCGTCGTTTTTCTTGTACGTGACGGTTCCACCGACGCCCAAATACCAGCCGTTTTTCCACGCGCGTTCGGCTTCGGCCCGCGTTCCCGCGAAGCAGTGCAGCACAAGGGGCACGTTTTGCGCTTCGGCTTCCAATAAATCCAAGCATTCGGGGTAGGCGTCGCGGCAATGGATGACAATCGGCAAGCCGGTTTCGCGGGCCAGAGTGATTTGAGCGCGAAAGGCCGCGTATTGCACATCGCGCGGCGACAAATCCCGGTAAAAATCCAGCCCGATTTCCCCAATAGCGACCACGCGCGGATTCTTCGCCCATTCGCGCAGCCGATCTGCGGCGGCCTCGCTCCATTCTTTGGCGTCGTGCGGGTGAACGCCGACAACGGCCCAAATGCGGCTGTCGCTTTCGGCAAGCGCGACGGCCCGCTCCGACGAGGCAACATCGTAGCCGACCACGACAAAAGTATTCACGCCGTCCGTTTGGGCGCGCGAAATGACGCCGTCCAAATCACGGAGTAAGCCATCGTTGTTTAGATGAACGTGCGTATCAATCAGCGAAGGGGAAGGAGGCATGGGAAAAACTACTGCTTGGGAACGCCAACGGGCACGGGGACGCGGTTCAAAATGTCGTTGACAATCGCCGTGTCCTTGATGCCGCGCGCGCGGGCTTCCGGCGACAGCACGAGGCGGTGGGCCAAAACGAACGGGGCCAGTTTTTTCACGTCGTCGGGCAGCACGAACGCGCGTCCCTGCGCGGCGGCGTGCGACTGGGAAGCGTGCAGCAGGGCGAGGGATCCGCGCGGACTTGCGCCGACCTCAATCTGGTTGTGCTGGCGGGTTCCCGTCACGATTTCCACGATATACGATTGCACGGACGGATGGACGAAAACGGAGCGCACGGCAGCCTGAACGGACAGCAATTCTTCGGTCGAAATGGTCGCCCGAACGGCCCCAATCGGATGCGAACTGACCTGCGCTTCAAGAATCCGCACTTCATCGGCGGGGGTGGGGTAGCCGATGGAAACACGCATCAAAAAGCGGTCGAGCTGGGCTTCGGGCAGTTGGTACGTTCCCGCGTGCTCGATGTTGTTTTGCGTCGCAATCACGAAAAACGGGCGCGGCAGGGGATGGGTAACGCCGTCGCTCGTGACCTGCACCTCTTCCATACACTCCAAAAGTGCGGCTTGGGTTTTGGGGGTGGCGCGGTTGATTTCGTCGGCAAGGACAACATTTGCGAACACCGGGCCGCCTCGAAACTCGAACTCGCCGTTTTTCTGGTTGTAGATGGACGTGCCCGTAATGTCGGACGGAAGCAAATCGGGCGTGAACTGGATGCGCTTGAACTCGCAGCCCAGCGAGAGGGCCAGCGTTTTGGCAAGCGTCGTTTTGCCCACCCCGGGAATATCTTCGATGAGCAAATGCCCGTTGCACAACAGCGAGATAACGGCAAGTTCCACGGTGTCGCGCTTGCCAACGATAACGCTTTCTACCTGTGTAACAACCTGACGAATTTGGGCGGCGACTTCCGCGCTGGGCATGGGCTGACGAACTTCCTTGCAAGAGAGCGGGCGAAACATGCCCATTACAGTTTATCCTTGCCCCCCTTGCCTGTCAACGTACCGACAACGGGGCGGGGATTTTCTGCGGACTTGTCGTGGCGGCTTGCTCGGCGGGCGGTGCGAAAAACTCCAAGCGGGCGCGGGGCGCAAGCGTCACGATTTCGCCGGGCGATACGGGGGTGGTTGTTCCGTTTGTGAAAACCTGCCCGCCATTAGGCACGAAAAACCGAGCGGCCCGATCCACCGCGATGCTTTCCACTTCCGAAACGTCGCCGGTTTTGCGGCAGCGCACCGTAAATCCGTCCAGCGTTAGGGTTTTGCGCTCATAGTCGAACGTAATGGCGCGGAACTGATCCACGAACGGCATTCCCAAAAGCCCTAAAAAGCGCAAACCGGTGTGATTGATTTTTTCCAAGTCGGTGAAAATCGCTTCCGCACTGCTTGCCGCCGTCAAGGGCGAAATACCGAGCGGCACACCGGGAAGGGCGTCCAGTTGCAAAGCAAAATTACCGGTGTACTGTGACAAGGCCGCTTGCCCCTGCGCGCCGCCCACGCCTTCCGTCGCTTGCGTCCACGTTTTCGCCGGTTCAATTCCTTTGGCATTCGCAACGGTGCGGGCGGCTTTTTCCGTGAGCAGGGTGCTGTCCGAGCCGGAATCCAGCAGCATCCAGCCCTTTTCGCCATCAACGGAAACGGGAACGAAAATACCGAAAGAGGGAAACGTTTGAAACGGAACGACAACGCGCGACGGGTTTTCGGACGGTGCGGGGGGCGGGGCAAGCTGCAATTGGTCGGCCTGCAAATCCCATGTCACGGGCACGCCGCGAAAAAAGTCCAGCCCGAAAATGCCGTCAAAGTTCGCGTCCAAATCGCGCATCGCGTAAACGGGGACGCCGCGAAAGGCGAGTTTGCCCGCGAACGCCCCGACTTCCACAGTTTCGGCTTGATACACGGTCGCGCGTTCCACGCCGTTGATGCCGTGCAGATTGGCGGCCCCGCGCACGGACAAATGCAGGCGTTTGAGGGCGGCGTTCTGCAAAACAATCCCGTGCGCCCCTGTATCAAGGACGAGGCGCAATTTTTGACCCTCGACCGTAATCGGGCACAGCACATGGTTTCCTTGCCGCTGCAGCGAAACAATTACACGCGGCGCGGGGCTTTCCGGCGTACTATTTTGCGCCCAAGCGGAACCGTTTAGGCAGCCGAAAAACAGGGCGCAGCACAATAAAGAACGTGCGAAAACAAGCGCCGCTGATTTCCGCGAAAGCAAATTCGTTATCGGATTAATTGCAGTCATATCGCTTTGCCTAAATCTCTCTATCGTTTATACCGCATTGCGGACGCCCGGGATTAAGATGCAAAAATAGTTTAGTCGTATGAAACATTTTTAGAACTTACGGATTATAGATTACGTTTATAAGGTACAACCACATTTATTAAAGGGTATCCGGCTTTCGTGCCGGGTCTGCGTTTTAGGGAAAGTCGAGCGTGCTTGTGAACCGTCGCGTTATTGCTTCGTTTGTCATCGCTGTTATCGTTATCGCGGGGGGCGTGCTGCTGGGGCGCAAGTTCAAGGGCGGCAACAGCGCCGCTGGGGCCACCCAATACAAAATCACCAAAGCCGCAAATGGCGAAGTGAAGAAAACCGTGTCGTCTTCGGGAACCTTGCAGGCATGGAAAACGGTTGACATCAAGGCCCGCGCGGGCGGCGAGTTGACCCAACTTGCCGTTGACGTGGGCAGCGACGTTAAAAAAGGCCAACTGCTCGCCCGCATCGACCCGCTCGACGTGCGCCTGTCGCTCAACACCGCCCAAGCCGATGAAACGTCGGCCAAAGCCCGCGAAAAACAAAGCGCCACCACGTACCAATTGCAAATCGCGCAAAGCGCGATTGCGATTCGTGACGCGCAGGCCGCCCTATCGTCGGCGCGCGCCAGTGCGGAAGCGGCCCGCGCCCGGCTTGCCACCGCGCGGCAGCAGTCCAAGTCGCAACCGGAACTCACGCGAACGGCGATTGCCAATTCGCAAGCGACGTATGAGCAGGCCGTGCAGCAGCGCAAAGCATTGAACTCGACCAATGTTTCGCAGCGCGCCGCCGCCCAAGCCGCCTACGATCAAGCCGTCGCCAACCGCGACAACGCCCACGCGCAGGTGGATCGGCAAAAATCGCTCGTCACCAAAGGATTCGTCGCGCAGCAGGCTGTCGATACTGCGCAGGCAACGTCGCAAGTATCCGACGCGCAGGTAACGTCGGCGAAAGCGAAACTCGATACCATCGACGGCGAACTGCGGGCGGGCGTGGAAGTCGCCGATGCCCGTGTGGAGCAAACGCAGGCCGCGCTGCAAACCGCTAAAGCCAACTCGCAGGATATAGCGACGCGCAAAAACAGCGTCGCCGAAGCCGAAGCCGCCGTGCATCAAGCCGACGCGCAGGTTTCGCGCTCGCAGGTCGCCCTCGACCAAACCCGCGCGCAGCAAGCAAACAATCAAATCCGCCAGTATGACGTGCAAACCGCGACGGCGGCGATTGCGCGGGCCGAAGCGTCGCGCATCAACGCGCAAACCACGCTTGACCGTACCATTATTCGCGCCCCGCAAGACGGCGTCGTTCTGCAAAAATATGTCGAGCAAGGCACGATTATCACGTCCGCGCTGGGAATTTCCGCAACCGGGCAGTCGCTCGTGCAACTGGGCGATATTTCCCGGATGTATGTCGATGTGACCGTGGATGAAACCGACATTGCAAACGTCGATGAAGGCCAAACCGTGGACGTTTCCATAGAGGCGTATCCCGGCGTTCCGTTTGAAGGCAAAGTGACCCGCGTCGATCCGCAAGCCGTCGTTTTGCAAAACGTGACCAGTGTTCACGTTCGCGTGGAAGTCGATAACTCGGCCCCGACGTTCCGTTTGCTGAAGCCCGGCATGAACGCGACGTGCCGGTTCGTCATCGCCGAAAGAGCGAACGCCGTGAGCGTCCCCAACGAAGCCGTCCATGAAGGCGACAGAGGCAAGTACGTGGAAGTCGCTGTCGGCGGTACGCCGGTTCCCGCCGACAAGGAATTGGGCACGGAAGTTGACCCGAACCTTCTGTTAGGCGTCACGAAAAAGCGCATTGATGTCGAGGTCGGCGTGGAAGGCAACGACGCCACCGAAATCACAAAGGGCGTCAAAGCGGGCGATTCCATCATCACGCAAACCATCGAGCCGGAAACCAAAACTGCAGCCGCAACCGGTAGTCCGTTCGCGGGCGGCGGGGCCGGTGGGGGACGCGGCGGCTTTGGCGGCGGCGGTGGCGGCGGGCGGGGCCGCTAAGGAGACCTAATGGCAGTTCAAGCAAAAAGCGCATCCACCGCAGTCCGGCAGGCTCCCACTGCGGGCGCGCCGGGCAGCAACGCGGTGGAAATGCTGCTGCTCACCCTTGTAATGGCATGGCGGGGACTGGGTGCGAACAAACTCCGCTCGTTCTTGACGATGCTCGGCGTGATTATCGGGGTCGGCGCGGTTATCATCGCCATCGCTATCGGGCAAGGATCCAAAGCCGCCGTCACCGAGTCCATCCAAAAACTAGGCACGAACGTTTTGACGGTTTTCCCCGGTTCGCAGCGCAATGGCGGCGTGTCGTTTGGTGGCGGTTCGTCGGTTTCGCTCAAGCCCGCCGACGCCGACGC
>CAXTBP010000037.1:0-35359 GCA_964241985.1 uncultured Armatimonadaceae bacterium
GCGCACAACACTTCGAGGGCTTGAAACGTCAAGCGGGCCGACACGCGCTCGCTCATGTCAATGGAGCGCGTTCCGACGAGGACGGGCTGCTCGCGGCAATACAGCTGCAAAATCTCGGTCGCAATCCCGCGCAGTTTGGCTTCCTCGGTTTTGTAAATGATGTCGGCCAAATCCTGCCGGGCCAGCGGTTTGTTCGTTGGCACTTGCACGACATCGAGGGCGTAGATTTTTCTAAACTCGTCTTCCTCGGTTTTGGCCGTACCGGTCATGCCCGCAAGTTTGGAATAGAGCCGGAAAAAGTTCTGGATCGTGATGGTTGCGAGCGTTTGCTGCTCGTTTTCAATCGTGATGCCTTCTTTGGCCTCGATGGCTTGGTGCAACCCGTCCGACCAGCGCCGCCCGAACATCAAGCGGCCTGTGTTCTCGTCCACGATCACGACTTCAGGCTTGTTTTCCTGATTGGTGCGAACGACATAATCGCGGTCTTTTTCAAACACGGCGTAGGCTTTAAGAGCGGCGACCGCGTACTGCATTTCCTGCAAGTGCTGCAAATCGGAAATGTCCTCGATGCCCAGCGCCTTTTCGACTTTCGCCAAGCCTTCTTCCGTAAACGTCGCCGACTTGGCTTTCTCGTCCACGGTAAAGTCTTTCTCGTCGGCTTCGGTATCGTACTTGTCTTTTTTCGCCGTGCCTTTTTCCAAGCCGGGGATAATTTTATCCATGACGTAGTACAAATCCGACGACCGCTCGGCGGTTCCTGAAATAATCAGCGGCGTGCGCGCCTCGTCGATGAGGTTGCTGTCGCACTCATCGACAATGGCGAACCAGTGCCCGCGCTGTTGCACCATCTGTTCAATCGTCGGGGCCATGTTGTCGCGCAGATAATCGAAGCCCAACTCCGACGACGTGGCGTAGGTGATGTCGCAGGCGTAGGCTTCGCGGCGGTCGAAGGTTTGGCGGGCGTGTTTGTAGGTTACGTCCAAGCCGTCCACGGTCGGGTCTTCGTAGGTGGAATCGTAGATGAACGTGCCGCCGCCTTCGCCGGTTTCGGGCGAGTGGCCCTGCAAAATGCCAATCGTCATGCCCAGCATTTCGTACAGCGGCCCCATCCACACGGCGTCGCGCTTGACCAAATAGTCGTTCGCGGTGACAAGGTGAACGCCCTTACCGGCGAGCGCGTTGAGGTACGTGCCCATCGTGGACATGAGCGTTTTGCCTTCGCCGGTTTTGAGTTCGGCGATGCGCCCGTCGTGCTGTACCATGCCGCCAATCAGCTGCACGTCAAAGTGGCGCATCCCGACCGTTCGCCGCGCGGCTTCGCGGCAGGCCGCAAACGCTTCGGGAAGGACAGCGTCGAGGGCCTTGTTGTAGGCTTCGGTCAGTTCCTTTTTGGTTTTGTACTCGTCTTCGTCGCCGACGGATTGCTGAACGCGCCCCTTGAATTCGGCGGTTTTTGCTTTGAGTGCGGCATCGGACAGGGCCTCGAATTCGGGTTCGAGGGCGTTGACTTTGTCAACGATTTTGCGATACCGCTTGATGTCTTTTTCGTTGCGGTCAAAAAATGCTTGTAAAAATCCCATGATGTGGTGTTGGTTTTCTCGTAGTTTGGTGCGCGTGCGTAGGTAGAAATACGTGCCTTTGAAAACATGGGTTAAAACCCACGTCTGGTTGTCCTTCGGACAAGGATAAGCCGTGCACTGTCCGTTTGTGTCGCAGACGATTATTGAGACGGGTCACGCACAAGTTAGCATCGGCCTTTCTTTGTCCGAAGGACAATAGGCCGAAGGACAACCAGACGTGGGTTTTAACCCATGTCGAAATGCCGCGATTTTGAACGGATTAGATCGGGGAAACTTACACCAAAGGCGGGGCGCGAGGAACTCGAAGGCGAACGCACGCGGGCGCGGGCGTATCGCCGCCATCAACAGGGAAAGGAAGCGGTACGTCGGTAAACGACGCGGAGAGAACGAACGAAGCGCGACGGGGCGCGGGTTTGGCTTGTTCAGGGCGCGGCGCATCGGTTTCTTCGGCCTCGTTGGAAGCGTCTTCGAGAACCGATTGCAGTAAAACGCGGGCAGATTCCCCGTCGCTTTCCGCGCGGCGCGGCGGCAGCGATTGCTGCGTCGGGAGCGTCGCGGGTGCGGCCCAGTGCGGAAGGGCGCGGGCAATAGCCGACAGGAAATTGGCGGACGCGACCGGCGACAGCAAAAGGGTCGAAAGCAAAACGACCCCGCTCCACGCCCACGATGAACGCGGCCCGAACGTCGATAAACGCGGGCTTTGGCGGGATGGATTAGGGTGCGAAGGTCGGCTCATGACAGCGGAAAACGGAGCGGCGCGAAGCAACCGCGACGCCCGATTATTTTACCACGGGGCCGGGGCCGAAGTTCCCCAGCGCAGCGTCAATCGATATTGCGAATGGAGGTATTTATATCGTCGGTGTTGTCGCTGATGCTGTTTAGGCTGCCCGAAATGCGGGTCAGGTTTTCCTGCGCGCCGGATAGTTCCGAGGCCCGTTCGGCAATCACCAAAACGGCGTTTCCGATGGCAATTTGGACGCCTAACTGGGCGGACAGCACCGGGTCGGTGAAGGTTTGATATTTTTGCTGCGCGTCGTCCAAAAGGCGGCGCACCGTCGTCAGGCGGTTTGAAAGGTCCGCGTCGTCTGCCATGTTGTTTCCGTTTCCGTTATTGGTGTCGTTATTTTTATTGCCGCCCCCGCCGCAGCCTTCGGCCCCGAACGCAAGCAAAGCGAGCGCAGAGGCTTGGGCTAAAAGGCGTAAAAGGTCGCGGCGGTTTTGCGGCATGGTATTTAATTTTTTCTTATTTCACGCCTGTCGTCGCAGCGGGCGGCACGACAGGGGCTTTGCCGGTTTTCTGAATTGTCGCAAGCCATTCGTTGTTGCGCTTGTAATACGCGGCTTGGGAATGCGTGCCTTTTTCCGTGTGTTCACTCAGCGGCATCACGACGGTTTCTTTTTGCCGGGTCGCAATCTGATTGAACGCAGACGAAACGTTGGCGGGCGGACTGGTTTGATCAATTAAACCAAAGGCGACCATGCTCGGAACCTTGATGCGTGATGCAAAATTCACCGGGTCGTAGTAGCGCGACGTTTCGATCATCGCGGCTTCGTTCGCAGCGGGTTTGGGATTCCAGCCCAGCCAGTAGGGCCAGCCCTGCTGCCTGTCCGTTGTTCGGGAAATCAAATCGCAGCCTGCGGGGACGTTCACGATCATTTGCGACACTTTGGGGTACAGGCCCGCGAGCGCGAACGATTGATAGCCGCCTTGACTGGTTCCCGTAGCGATGAGCGTTTTGCCGTCCCATTCGGGCAGGCCCGTGACATAATCGGCGGCGCGCACGTCGCCGCAAATCATTTTTAAGAAGTACGAGGTTTCGCGGTTCGTGTTGCCCTGCGTCGCGTAATCTTTAAGAGTCGTGTTTTTGAGCTGCTCGTAAAAGGCGTCGGGTTGGTCGAGCGGGATGCTGTGCGGCATGACGTTGATCGCCAGCCAGCCGTTCGAGGCGGGGTTGGTAACGGCGGACTTTTTGAGGCCGTACACGCCCGCGTATTGCAATAGAACGAGAGCCGGGTATTTGCCGCCGCTTTTGGTCGGGTATGCCATCTGCGCGTAGACCGTTGCGCCGCCGACGTTCTGCAGGGTCAGTTTGACATAGCGCACGCCCTCTTTGTCGCTCGGCTCCTCGGTTGCGACAACATTGGCGGGAATCGCCCGCAGTTCAACAAGTTTCTTGGCCCAAAACTCGTCGAAGTCGGCGGGCCGGATTTGCACGGGCGTGATTTTTTCGGCATCCACAATCGCGCCGCCCAAAGCCGTCAGCGGTTTGCCTTTGTCGTCTTTAACATCCGTCGTTTGGAATTGGACGAGATACGCCATCGGCTCAGTTTGCTTGGAGGTTAGTTTCGCGGTTCCACCGGATACCGGAACCGTGCCCTCTTCCAATACTTTGCCGCCCGATTTTTTGACTTGGTATTTGAGCGTGGTCACGGTGTCGGCCTTTTCGCCGTCCACCTTGATGTCCCACGCAATCGGCTCGCCGCCCGCATGATACACACCCGTGCCGTTGGCGGGCGTGACCGTTATTTTTTGCGCCCACACCGGGGCAACACCAACCAAAGCGGCGAGCGGGGCGAAAAACCGCGCCGCACCGTGAAAATTCCTCATTGACTTCTCCGCGTTTCCTTTGTCGTTTCAATCAAGGTACTGACGCTTGCATTGTAGCAAAGTTTTAACCACAAAACCAAGTTTTCACGAACCGGGTATTATTTTGTACGGCGTGATGCGTTTCCGCTTTTCGCCCAAACACAAGGACAAGCGAACAAAAATGAGTACGGTTTTAGGAATTGACATCGGCGGGTCGGGCATCAAGGGCGCGCCCGTCAACACGGAAACGGGCGAACTGACGGTCGCGGAACGGTTCCGATTGCCCACGCCGCAGCCCGCCACCCCGGAAGCGATGGCGCAAACGGTCGCGCAGGTCGCCAAGCAGTTCAACTGGACGGGGCCAATCGGCGCGGGCTTTCCCGCTGCTATTCAGCACGGCATCGTTCGCACCGCCTCGAACATCGACAAAAGCTGGATCGGGCAAAACGCCGAAGCGTTAATCGGCGAAGCCGCAGGCGTCCCGACCGAGCAAGTGCGCGTCCTCAACGACGCCGACGTGGCCGGGCTTGCCGAAATCCGGTTCGGCGCGGGCAAAGATGTCAAAGGGTTGGTGCTGATGATTACGCTCGGAACCGGTATTGGAACCGCGCTGTTTACCGACGGCATTTTGGTTCCGAACACGGAACTCGGGCACATCGAGGTTGGCGGACGAGAAGCCGAACCGTGGGCGTCGGACGCCGCCCGCGACCGCGAGGATTTGAAATGGGGCGAATGGGCAAGCCGCGTGAACACGTATTTGGTCACGATGGAAAATCTGTTTTGGCCCGACTTGATTATCGTCGGCGGGGGCGTGTCCAAAAAGCCGGATAAATGGATGCCCCACCTCAAACTCCGCACTAAGATTGTAACTGCCACCCTCAAAAACGACGCAGGCATCGTCGGCGCGGCCTGTGCCGCCGCTAAGTCCGCCGTCACGGTCGCCCAAACCGGCGCGGCGGCATAAAATCTCTTCTTCCCGCCGCCTAAATTCGCAGGCGGCGGGGAAAGGTATTTCAGGAGGTTTTTATGGATTTTTCTGTGGATTTGAGCAAAGAAGCAGAAGAAAAATTGGCTCAATTACCAGAACTTAAAAAAATAAAAATGGCCCTTCTGGTCAAAGATGTTGCCGAGAAATACATCGAGGTTGAAACGAGTGAGATCGAAAAGCGAAAATCACTGCGCTATTCGCGTTCTTCCTCACCGTACATCAAGCCTCGGTGACTGACGCACTTGCTTGTTTTTGCAGCACAAGCGACGTAGACGGCAACACGTTTGACGCCAGCAAAAACGGCGGCCCGAACAGCAAAACGGTCGCCGCCATGACGACGCCGGAATCGTTGACGGCAAAGGACGCAAACGCGCCGATGAACAGCGCGATTGCGCCGCTTCTCGCCGGTTCGGGCATACCTCCCCGTTTTTTCGCGGCTCGCCACAAATAAACGCACAGTCCGACTTCCGCCGCAAGAAGAACCGCCCACGGCGACGTGACCGACAGACGCGCGTTGACGGCGATTTTGCGGCGGGCGATGGCGGCGGCTCCTTCGGTTTTGTTCCCGGCCCGCGTTTGCGAAACGACTTGCCCCAAGTGCGTTTGCTCAGACGCGGGACGCTTGCCTTCCCAAACGACCAAGCCAACGAGCAACAATAGGGCGCACAGCGCGGCGCAGGCGAAGGCGATTTTGCGGTGCGGCTTGGAAACCGACAGTGCGCAAAGCGTTCCCCATCCGGCAAGCGACGCCGCCACCCCGCCCGCGTCCGCACCCAGCGTCGGCAAGCCGAGAACGCAAACAATTCCCAAACCCGTGAGCAAACGCGCGGCGAAATTGGCGCGGCCTGCGGGAAGGAGTGCGGCCCAAACCAAACTTGCGCCCAGAAAAACGCCCGACGCTTCGTTTCCGATTCCGTAGAAACGCGCCCCTTCCAGCACCGAATACGAAAACGGCGAGCGCCCAAGCAGCGGGCCACCGAACGCCAAATCCAAAGCGATCAGTCCAACCGTTGCGCCCGCGACACACATCAAAAGGGCTGCAAGTGACGCTTTACGCGCAGCCGGAACCGAAGCCGTAAGTCCGGCGAGCAGAAACGCAAGCCCATACAAAGCCCAACCTCCGCCGCCCACTTCCCCGACGGGCGACGAACGCGCAAGCGACGTGCCCAGTGCGATAAGCAAGGGAACCGCAGCGGCGGCCCACAACGCAGCCGGGAGCGCACAGGCAAAAAGCGCGAACGCCGCGCTTAGGCGTGGCTTTTGACGAGTGGCAAAAGTAACGGCGGCAATCAGCAAACCCGCCAAAATCCACGGCAGAACGACGATAAACCGCAACTCGCGCCACTGCGATGCCCACTGCGCGGTTTGCGCGGCGAACGCTCGCCCGCCGTTTCGGACGACGACCGTTTCGATGGGCCGCCCGCCCGCGTTTTTTGCATCGATTACGCCCAGCATTTGCCAAAGCGTCGGCGCAATATCGCCGAACGCGACCACGCCGGGCGTGTGCCGCGTGGACGGCGAGGTCAACTGCAAATGGCCTCCTTTTTCGTCTTTGGGGTTCCACAAGAGCAGAAAGCCCATGCGTTCGGCTTCTTCCGCGCCACCGGTATCCACTGCCGAAGGCAGCGGCGCGGCTAAAAGCACGGCGTCGGGCGACGGCTCGCCGTGGAGTCCGAGCGTTTTCAGCGCGGCGATTGTTTCGCTGACGCGCCGCAACGCAGACTGCCGCGCTTTTTGGGCCGCATCGGGCAAACACAGCGGTGCGTAGGTGTCGGCGCGGTAGACGTCGTCGAGAACGGCGACCACCAGATCCGGCGCATTGTTTTCCGCACTTGACCTGTCTGCGCGTTTGAGCCAAACGGTGCGCGTGAATTGGGCAAAGCGCGCCGGGTCGGTTGCTTGCCCGCCTGCGACATCTGGCGCGGCAACCGTCCAAGATGGCGGCACGAATGCAATCGACTCGCTTGCGGCAGGGAGGGCGGAGCGCACGGCATCGCCGGAATCCAGAACCGTTAGGCGCACCGTTGATTTTTTTGCGAAGATTGCAGCGGTTTCGTTTGCGCCAAACAGACGCGCGCACGCCAACCGCAACCGGTCGTCGGGGCTGAGGGCGCTCGCCTGCGCGCCGCGCAGCGGGGCGGGTATGGGAAACAGCGCGGTCGGGCAGTAGGCAGTTAATTTGGCGAGGTCGGGCGCGCTTGTTTGGTCGTTCCAATCGCCCGCGCGCAAACCGGGCACAACGAGCAAAACGACGCGGCGACACGAAGGCAAAGGCTGCGAATAGGGCGCGGCGTTTCGGTGCAGAACGTGGGCAGTGGCAACCAAAAGCCAAAACGCGGCAACAAAAGCAAGCGGCACAAACTGCTTTGAAAGATTTAATTTCATGTGCGCCTCGTGCCTTTGTTGGCAGGTCTTGCGCCCGCAGACAGAACGGCGCGATATACCGCGTCCATTTCCGCAACCATACGCGCCGTGCCGAATTGTGAGGTCGCGCATTCTTTTCCCGCCGCGCCCATCGCCGTGCGCAGGTTTGCGTCGTGTAAAAGCGTCGTTAGGGCGTCGGCGAGCGCGGGCGCGTCGCTGGGCGGAACGAGCAAGCCGGTTTCATTGTCCACGACGACTTCGGGCAAGCCGCCGACCCGCGACGCGACAACGGGCAAACCGGACGCCATCGCCTCAATCGCGGCAAGCCCCAAGCCCTCGGCAAGTGATGGCTGCGCGTAAACATCGGCGGCGCGAAACACGGCGGGCACGTCGTTTCGTGCACCCAAAAATGTAACGATTTCGCTTAGGCCCGCGCTTTGCGCCGCGTTTTCCAGTTCGTTTCGTTGCGGCCCGTCGCCGACGAGGACGACGCGAAGCGAAGGCGTTTTTTGCCGCGCGATGTGCGCCGCGTCAAGCAGAGTATTTATTCCTTTTTCCGGCGACAAACGGGCGACGCACAAAACGACCAAAGCGTCGGTCGGCAAACCAAGCGCGGTTCGCATCGTTTCGCGCGTCGGCAAGGCAGGGTCGGCAAATCGGTCGGTATCCACGCCGTTTCGCACCACGGTCATTTGCGGCAACGGGCCAAATACGGCGCGGGCGCTTTCGGCGACCGCATCGGAAACAGCGACAATCCGCGCAACTCGGCGCAAGGAAAACCGCACGACCTTTAATTCCAAATCGGTTAAATCATCGGGCACAAGGTTGTGGAGCGTGAAAACGAGCGGCAAGCCCGAAGCAATCTGCGCCGTGGCGAACAGGGGCAAATAGTTGAGGCCGTGCCCATGCAAAAGCCGCGCGAACCCTTTTCTCGCCCATCTTCCGGCCCGCCACCCTTGAACTGTAAGGCGGTCGGGGCGTTTAACGGGCGACAGAAAAAGGAAATCGTCCGCGTCAACAGCGTCGGCGCAAAATTGGCACGTTTCCGGCGAAGCGGCAAGGAGGCTGTGCGGAAAGGCGGCAAGGAGCGATCGGACTTGCGCGCGCATTCCCCCTTCGGCGGGCCGCACCAAATGGGCGACGCGGAGCGGCGGCGCGTCAAACGAGGAAGGAAGGAACGGCGGCACGGCTTATCCTACGTCCGCCCGGTTGGCGTGTCAAGGAAACCGCGCCGGTTTTGGCGAAGGAACCCGTAACACCTCATGTAAGGAAAAGTTTTTTCTATGCGAACGTCCCTCAATGGCGCGCGATTGGGCGCGGGCGGTTTGTCGTTTTTGGAATTTGTGGATTTGGCGTCCCGGCACGGCTTCGACGGCGTGGATTTCGGCATTCAAGCCGCGATGAAAGCCGCAGGCGATCTGGGCGGGGTGGAAGATCTCAAACGGTACATGGCGAGCAAAAATGTCGCACCGGCGGTGTGGGGTTTGCCCGTCGAGTGGCGCAAAGACGAAGCCGCGATGGAACAAGGCATGGCAAATTTACGCGAACAGGCGATGTTCGCCAGCCATTTGGGCGCGACGCGCTGCTGTACATGGATGCCGTCGTCAGTCAATATTGACGGGCGCGATTGGGAGCGGCAAACCGCGCGCCGGTTTGGGGAAGTCGCCAACATTTTAGGGCAAAACGGCGTGTGGCTGGGCTTGGAATGGGTCGGCCCGCACCACTTACGGGCTGGCGGCGCGAACCAAATGGGCGCGAACGAAACCGTCTACACGCTCGACGGCGCGCTGCGCCTCATCGAAGCCATCGGCCAGCCAATGGTCGGCCTTTTGGTGGACTGTTACCACTGCTATACGACCGGCATCGGCGAAGCTGAACTATCGCAACTGACCGACAACCAGATAGTCCACGTCCATATCAACGACGCCCCGCTTGGCTCCACGCCCGAAACCGCCCTCGACGGCAACCGTGTTTTGCCCGGAACCGGCGTCATCGACCTGTCGGGCTTTTTGCGCGCCCTCCGCACGATTGGCTACACCGGCTTCGTGGCGACCGAAGTCTTGGCCCCGCAAGATTTGGCCTCCACCCCCGACGAAGCCGCCGCCCGCGTCAAGGGCGCGATGGAAGCGGTCGGCGTGTAGGACTTACCGTTAGGCCCCCCTGCCCCCCAATAAGGGGGGTCTGAGGGACTCTACCAGCACTATAAAATCGTGCTTCTGTCGCAGAGGTGCTGTCAGAACCCCCCATTATTGGGGGCAGGGGGGCCTAAACGCTCTTAGGTCTTACCAATCGTGGACACTGCCGTCGGCGCGGCGGCAGGTCGGCAAATAGGCGCGCTTGTACGGATACTTGGCGGCTAACGTTTCGTCGATGTCGCAGCCCAAGCCCGGCGACTCGTTCGGCCACAATCGTCCGTTCTCGTACCGGGGCGCACCGGGCAAAACCTCGCTCACCTGTTCGCTGAAAAACACCATTTCCTGAACGCCGAAGTTTGGGATGGAAACATCGATGTGAACGTTCGCGCTATGGGCCATCGGGGCAATATCGCCCGGCCCGTGCCACGCCGTTTTTATCTGAAACGGCTCGGCAAGGGTAGCGATTTTCTTGGCTTCGGTAATCCCGCCGATGTGCGTCAAATCGCAGCGGATGTAGTCAATCAGCTGCTCGGTGAACAGCGGCAGACACTCGTATTTGGAGTGGAACAACTCGCCCATCGCAAGCGGCGTCGTTGCGGCGTGGCGCACCAAGCGGAACGATTCCTTGTGTTCGGGGCGGAGCGCGTCCTCCAAAAAGAACAAATGGAACGGCGAAAGTTCTTGCGACAAGCGGGCTGCTTCAATCGGCGTCAAACGCTCGTGTACATCGTGCAGCAACTCGATTTCGTCGCCTAATTTGTCGCGTAAATGGGCGAACAGTTTGGGCACGATTTTAAGATACTGCCCCGGCTCCCAGTTCAATTCTTCGTGCGGCAAGGCCTCGCCGGGCGCAATCGCGGTTCCGCCCCCGCTTTCCCACGTCGCACTCGACGCTTCCTTTTCGCCGCCGACGCCATACGTTCCAATCGCTTTAGGAACCGCGACCTGCGCCCGCACGACCTGAAAGCCGCGCTCCATTTTTTCGCGGATGGAATCCTCGACGGCAACCGCATCTTTGCCGCCCGCGTGCGTATAGCACAACGCCCCTTCGCGGGTTTTGCCGCCGAGTAGCGAGTACAGCGGTAAGTTCGCCCGCTTGCCCTTGATGTCCCACAAGGCCATATCGATACCGGCAAGGGCCGTCATCAGCACCGGCCCGCCGCGCCAATACGTGCCCCGGAAAAGGTACTGCCACGTGTCCTCGATCCGGTCTGGATCACGCCCAATGAGGAGCGGCGCGATATGCTCGGTCAGCGCGGAGGCGACCGCAAGTTCCCGTCCGTTGAGCGTTGCATCGCCCACGCCGTACAGCCCCGGCTCGTCGGTCAAAATTTTCACGACGACGTAATTGCGCCCCGGGCAGGTCACGATCACGCGCACCTCGGTTATTTTCATAGCGTCTTTGCTCCTGATGCGGGCCTCTCCCCCAACCCCTCCCCTAAAGGGAAGGGGAGCCAACAGACCGTTCGTTTTGTGCAAAGCGTGGGTTCCGAAAAATTGAAATCCGCCACATTTGCAGCAACAAACGTTTAACAGGCTCCCCTTCCCTTTAGGGGAGGGGCCGGGAGAGAGGCCTCTTTATTTTGGCTTCAATTCCCCCAGCAGCTGCAACAAACGGGGCGCAATCAAATTCCGCAGGCTCGCGTTGGCGTACCCGGCCCACGCGACATCAGCGCGAATATCGAGCGGCGTGGTCAGCGGGCTGCCGTCCGCATCGGTGACGATAACGCCCGCCTCGCGGGCAATGATTTCTACGCAAATGTCGTAGGGGTGGCAAACGAGTTTTTTAGGCAGACCCAGATGGTCGAAAAACACGGGGCGCAAGTCCGCCAAAAAGCGGTCGTGCCCGACCAGAATTTCGTAGAGTTGTCCGCCGGTCGAAATGTACTCATCGTCGAACACCAGCGGGTTTTCGCCTCCGTCGTCCGGCGCGACAAGGGCGAGTAGTTTTTCCTCAAACGCCGCCGTCGCGCCTTTGGCGGGCGGGAAGAATTTGGCAATCGACGCGAACCCGTGCGACAAGTTGGTCGCCTGCGACGGGCGGAGCGGAAGCGTTTTGCGCTCGCCCGTCCACACGTTGCAAGCCTCTCGATTCGCGCCGCTCCCAGTGGACGCCCACAACTGATCGGACAATAAATGGCGCGTCGTGGGCACTTCGGTCATGACGGCGCAGGCAATATCGGCGAGCGTCGTCGTTCCCCGGCCCCGGTTCGGCGCGATGCCGGACAAAATCCACGCCGAGCGTTTGTTGTACATGATGTTGCGCGTCCCGTCGATGGGATCAACAATCATCAAAAACGTCGCGTCGGTTTCGCTCGCGCTTTCGGGAAACACGCGCCAGCCGTCGCCCTCGATACCCTCGGAAATCAACACAAACGGCCCGTTTTCGCTCGCCCATTGGTCGCAAAACGCGAACAAAATATCCTCGCTGTGGGCGTCGATGGTGTAAATCGTATCGCCCCCGCGCACGTCGGCGACACCCGACAGCGTAGATTGGGCGGCGTTTTCTTCGGCCCTTAAATGGTGCAACAAGGTATCGCGCATCTGGTCATGGAGGGCACGCATCTTGGCGATGTAGTAGTCGGCGGGCTTGGGTAGGGTCGCGTTCGGGTCGGGCACGGTTTCAGGTTCTCCATATTTCCCTTCCCCGTTCCGCCCCTGTTTTCCTGTTTTTCCGCTTGTTTAATCGGTGGGGAGTAGCCAAGTATCCAAACAACGAAGGACAAAAATTATGGGAACATGGGCCGCAGGGAATTTCGCCAACGACGGCGCGCTGGATTATGTGGGTGGCGTCATTGACGGTTTGGTACGGCGCATCGAGGAATGTTTTGCCGGCGAGGATATGGCGCGTCTTGACGAAGAAGGCGAGGCTGTTATTGTGCCGAGCGCGGAAATTATCTCGCTTTTGCACGAAAACTGCAAAGCCGCGCCGCCAAAAGTCGAGGTCGTTTCCGACTGGAAAACGCGCTATCTGGCAATTTTCGACGAGCAAATCGACGGCCTTGAACCCGCCGGAGATTACGCCACCGAACGCCGCGCCGTTATCGTAGCCACATTCGAGCGGTTGGAAACGCAGGCGCGGGAGTTTTGGGATAGGGACTAATTGCTTGATGTGCACCCCGTTTTACAAACCCGCGATGCGTTCCACAACCGGCGGAAGCGGCGGCAAATCGTTTTCGGGTTTGTCGAGCGTGAAGTAGGCGCACGATGACCAATCGTCCTGCCGCTCGAATAGAAGGCCGGACGGCAGCGGGGCGGAAAAGTCTACGGGCGTGAGGGCGTCGCTGTCGCCGTCAGCGTGGGCAGCGTAAAGGGTGTCGTTTCGGGCGGTTATGTAGTCGGCGAACTGACGCAGTTGCTCGCCGCCTGCGTGCCCGATTTGCTGCATCGTGACGCGCAGGCTTTCCGAAAAATAAATCGGGTCGGGGATGTGGTAGCGGTAGAAGCAATAGGCCATGTTCGCATCGTCGGCGACGGGGCAGCCTTGGTAGGTGTGGGCGAATTTGCCTTGTCCCCACGCCGTGCCGATGTAGTCTTCGGTTCCGGTTCCGCACAGCGTAGGGTATGTGCCGTCGCCGTCGATGTAGAATTTGGCTTCGCCTTCGCCCCACCATGTCCGGTCGTATTTTTCCGTGTCCGCGATCACGCCGATATTGACGCCGAGAAATTGGCCCCGGCCCGCAACGCGCGGCAGCAATTCGTAATCGCGGCGTAGCGTCGTTGGGTTTTCGCGGCGGAAATGGGCGTGAAAGTAGCCGGTCGTTTCGTCGTGCATGTCGCCGACCGTATAATTCACGTCGTAGAACAGGAGGGCAATATCTTTTTGCGTTTCGTTCGTGATCGTCAGGCGCATTCCGTTTCGGAAGGGCATCGGGACGACCGCGCAAAACGAGCGGCCTTCCGCATTGCTGAAATAGGCGCACTCGAAAGCCGTCGTTCGCCCCAAGCCGACGCCGAAAAAATCGCCCAGCGGCGCGGATACGGCGGGCGTTTGTGCACCGTCCCAAAAGAAATCCACGCGGACGCCGCGCAAAAGTTCGGGCGTTCGGTTTTCAATCGTGAGCCAAATCCGCCGCACGGTTCCCGCGACGCCCGCGCCTTCTTCGGCTAAAACGTGCGTTTGACCCGCAGGCAAAGGTACGCACGGGCGGCCCTTGCGCCCGCCGCGCGTTTTGCCGCCCTGCCCGATTTCACCGCGCGGGTTTTCCGCGCTCGCCCAGCGAGTTTGTATCATAATGTCACCTTACGAACCGGCGTGTGCATCGCGCCGGGCGACGAGCCGGAAATGATCCGGGGAGGGATGCCGGTTTGCGCTTGGTATTGCGTAGAAACAGTTTCGGTGATGCGGGCTTCGTCCTCGCTTTTGCACAACACGCACACGGTTCCGCCCGACCCGCCGCCGGTGATTTTCGCACCGACCGCTCCGGCTTCGGTTGCGAGACGGACAAGCAAATCGGTTTCCTGCGAACCCAAATCGCAGGCAGAATATGAGGAGTGCGCGGCGAGCATTTGCTTTCCGGCGTCTTCGTAGGCGTTGAGCGAACCGTCTTTTAGGGCGTCCACAAACCGGCGAACGCGCTCCATCTCGAAAATGGCGTGTTCGGTGGCGGCGCGGACGGGATAGGCTTGCGCGGGGTCAACGGTCGTGACCGTATCGAAAATGCCGCCGTGGTTGCCCAAAAACGCGGCCCCGTTCATCGTTTCCGGCAAGCCGCTGGGCAAAAGGGCGCGGTACTCGTCGGGGGACACGTTGCACAAATAGCCGCCGAAGCCGTTGCCCGCGCGGTCGGCGAGGATTTTATAGCCCATAAACGCGCCCACGCGGACGCGCCCGTAGGCCTGCCCGCTGATGCTGTGCTTGACGCCCGAATCGATTCCAAATACCGTCCAGCCGTCGGGGAGGGCGACGGTTCCCTGCACTTGGTACGGCTGGCATAAAAGCGTGAGTAGCGTTCCTGCTTCACCCAATGCGCTCGTCATTTGATCCATGACGCCACAGGGCGCGTCCATCACGTCGTTTTCGACGCGCTGACACAAACGGCCCAGCGCGAGGCCATCCATTGGAATATCGAAAGCCGCGCACAATGCCCGCATGGACGCGACCTCAACCGACGCCGACGACGACACGCCCGCGCCCAGCGGCACGTCCGAGCGCACCAGTAGCCGCGCCCCAATGCCTTTCGGAATCAAGCCTTCGGCCCGCAGCAAGCCGAAGCACCCGGCGACATAACCCACCCACTGCTCGCTACGTGGGGAATCGCGGACGTGGCGCAACAGCGACACCGGGTTAATAAAGAGTTCCGATGGCAGCGAAACAACGGGCGTCAAGTTTTCCGCCTGCGCGTTCGCGGAACAGACGACAACGGCCCCATCGTCGGTGTGTCCGGCCTGCGCCCCGCACACGGCGGCTTGCGCGATGGGCAGTTCGGCAACGAGCGCGCCGGAATAATCGGCGATACCACCCATTACGTCCAATCGGCCCGGCGCGCGGGCGGCCCAAACCGGCGCGGCGTCGGGGCCAGTCGCAAAAAAATCGGGGGCGTCGCGCCGAACGAACGCTTCCCAAGCGGCAAAATCGGTTTCGGGATTGTGTGTCATAAACGTAGATTTTGGTTCGTCGCGGGGCGTGTTAAACCCTGCCGCGCCGCATCTCGCGGGCGCGGCTTGTTGATTTTCCGTCCGATAGCGGCGCGCAGGGAACGAAACATTTTATTCCGTATTCGTCGTCCAATGATTGCGACCCGCTGCCGTGCTTGGCTGCCAACGGGAGTACCAAACGGAGCGGCGTCAGGGGCGGGGCGCTAAAAAGCCAATGGAGGCAGGCAATGAAAAAGACCACAAGTGAAGTGATGGATAGGGCAACAAACGAGGCGTCAAGAAAACAATTTCGGCAGCCGAAGTGGAACGCCACGACGAAACAAAGGGGGCGTCTTTCTTTGGGCGTCCCGTTCGCCGCTCTCGTTATGGCAAGTTTTGTAGCGCTCGTCGGGTGCGGTGGCGGTGGAAACGGCGGTAAGAAAAACGATACCACTGCGACGCCCGCTCCATCCAGCGTCAGTCCGGCAACCGACCCATCCCCCGGCGTGAGCGCCTCGTCGCCTTTACCCACGCCTATTGCCACGGCGTTCCCCACCCCAGCACCTCCTTTTCCTACGCCGTCCGGCCCGACTCCCATCGCCACGCCCACGCCCACGCCGGTTCCCGTGCCGATTCCGACTCCCGTGCCGACGCCTGCGCCCGGCTCGTTTACCGTAGCGGCCCAGTTCAACCCGCGCAATTACACGGGAAACGGCAGCCTGACCACCACGAGCGGCGACACCTATCGGTTCGACACGGGCGCTGCCTCGGCCCCCACTCTGACGGATACGACCACCAATACCCTCGTTGCGACCGGGCAGTACGTCACGCAGAGTTTTGGGTCGGCGCGCGCAAGCGTGACCTACGCCGTGTTCGCTTTTTCCGGCGACATTCGTATCGGCGGGAAATCTTCGCTTGTCGGAAGGGGTAAAAATCCGCTCGTGCTTCTTTCTCGGGGCGACATTATCCTGAACGAAGGCGCAGTGCTGGATGTATCGGCGGATGGGACGCTTCCCGGTTCGCTCACTTATCCTTTGACGACCATACCCGGGGCGGGGGGCGGCGAACCGGATCAGGGGCCGGGTACGGGCGGCACGTCCACCAAACCCAACGGCTCGAACACCGACTATTATTATGGCGGGGCCGGTTTCGGCGGGCGCGGGGGCGTGCCTTCGACCACGTATGGCGAGGACTTCGCGGGCGGAAGCGGGACGCAACCGCATTTGCAGGGCGGATCAGGCGGAAAATCGAGTTATGTTACGGGCGGGCCGAGCGGCGGGGCCGTGTATCTGGGCGCGTTGGGAACGCTGACCGTCCAAGACGCGCTAATTAAAGCATTGGGCGGTCACGGAAGCACGGGGGGCAGTGGAGGCGGCGTTGCTTTGTTCGGCGGAAAAGGCGTAAACCTTGCGAGCCAAACCGTCGTGGTCAATGTGTCCGGGGGCAGCGCGGGCAGTTTCATGGGCGCTCCGTCGCCCATAGGCGATGGGCACTTCTACGGAGGCGGGGGCGGAGGCCGGGTAGTCATCGGCTATCCCGTCGGCTCCGCGCGCCCTCCCGCACTGTCGGTTGCGATTGGAGGCAACGGGGTCGGCAATCAAGACGGAATGCGTAATGGGGAAGATGGGGTCATCGTCGTGGGACAGTTCGCCGGTTTTTGAACGCCTGAATATCAAACCCGACCATTTAATGATGTATCGCCTCCTTGTTCTTTTCGGCCCGCCTGCGGTACGATAGGACGCGCCGCGCCACCAAACACGGCAGACAAACAAAAAGGAAAACGCAATGGCGATACCGCCCGACTTTCGCGCGGACGGTTGCTTGGATGAAGGTATCCACGACGCGACATGGACGGAGTTTGCCGACCGCTTTGGCTACAATTTGCCCCGCGCCGTACTATTGGCACAGCTTTTGGAATTTTGCCAGCTATTGCGCGCCGCCGATGGAACCGAAATAACCCTTGACGGCAGTTTCGTTACCGACAAACCGGAACCGAAGGATGTGGACGTTTGCTTCGTTACGCGCGGTATCAACGACGCTGTGTTCACGGTATGGACGAAGAAAACGCAGAAAAAGCGTTTTCCCTTAATTGATATTCAGATGGACGACGAAGGAACCTATCTGGAATTTTTCCAAACGACACGAACCGGACAGCCCAAAGGCGTTGTGCGCCTGCGTCTCGATACACTGCCACCCCAATAAGGCAGCAAAAGGTACGGCGTTTGCGCTTTGCGAAAAGTGCGGTATTACTAATTTACAAAACCATGCTTACACCGGGAATTGTTGTTCAGCACGCCGAACCCACAGTCGTCGCCGAAACGATAGCGACAGCCAAATCCGCGCGTCAGCAAAAAGCCGAGGGCAAGCAACGCGAGCGGGAAACCACGCTTGCTTTCATCGCCAAATTTGAAGCGCGGCTCCACGAATTGACGGTTAATCCCCCCGCAGAATTGTCGCCTGTCAAACTCATGGGCGTCAAAGATTCTATCGAGCATACCATCGCGGATCTGCGCCGCCAGCTTGGGCGTCGCAAAACCGCGACGACTTAAACGAAGTTTAACAAAAAAGGCCGGGCAATTTGCCCGGCCTTTTTCTTTGTGAATGGCACAATGGCGACCGGGTTGTATGTTTGCAATTGCCGCTCGGCGCGCAGGAAGTGGAGGGGAGTTTATGAAACGTATCGAAACGGAGGCCGAATATGTGGAAGCAAAGCAACAGGCGGAAGCGATGGCCCACTACCTTGCCGAACTGCAAAGCAATGCGCCGATAACACCTCAAATGCCGCAGCGTCTTACCGAACCGAAATGGCGGAATTTGTATAGCAACGGTACGCAGGAGCAACTAAACGAACTGAACGAAGAAATTTGTCTTTACGAGATCCATCGCCAATGGAACAAGGGCTAATTTTCTTTATCCGAACAAAAAGGCCGGGCAAATTGCCCGGCCTTTTTCGTTGCCTGTTTGGCTTTACCGGCGCGATACGCGGATACGGCGCTTGGGTTCGACGCCGATAGACTCGCTTAACAACTGCGCCTGCTCGACGGTTTGGTGCTGCAGGCGGCGCAGAAACGAGTTTTGCGGGGCGAGTTCTACAGTTTCGCCGGTCGCTATCACGTGTTCAATCGCTTCTTCGGCCTCGGTCAGGGCCGCTTCCTCGTCGGAGGGCAGCGCGCCACCTTCCATGCCAAAGATTTCGCGGATCACATTTTCGATTTGAATGTACGTGTTCGATTTGACGACATACGCACCCATGCTGCGGTTGCGGGCTTCCTGCAACTTGGCCGGTTCGCGGCGGAACGTGGCTTTGAGGGCGATGACGACATCGGCTTCGTGCATATCCTTGCTGACCTGCGCGGGAACCCGCAGGTTCGCAATCGCCCGCTCCAAGCGCGAGCGCGAAACGCCATAAGGAAAAATGCGCGTCACGGCGGGCAGACCGCGTTTGGTCGGCGGTTCGGCCCCGCCCCGTTCGCCCGCCCCGTTTGTTCCGTTGCGGTCACCGTTGCTACTGCCGTTTGAGCGTCCGTTAGAGTAGCGGTCGTTCATTCCCGCGTCCGGCTCGAACGCCATGCCGTAGGTTCCGCCCGAGCGCTCGCCGGGACGATCCGGGGGCATTTCGGCGCGCTGCACGATTTCCACCGAACCCGACGACGACAAGACGCGAATTTCCGGGCGCGGCTGCTGACCGCGCAGCATTTTGTCCACGACTTTGGCGACATCGTGGTGAATCGCCAATTTATCGACCTCGATGATTTCGATAATTACATCGAAGGTCGGTGGGGCTTTGCGCTCCAAAACCGTTTTTTGCGTGCCGCGTTTGCGGGCTTCCTCGTCGCCGAGGGTTACGGATTGGATACCGCCCACCAAATCCGAAAGGGTTGGGTTGAGGAGGAGGTTTTCCAAACTGTTGCCGTGGGCGGTTCCGACGAGCTGCACGCCGCGCTCAGCAATCGTGCGGGCCGCGAACGCTTCCTGCTCAGTTCCGATTTCATCAATCACGATGACCTGCGGCATGTGATTTTCGACCGCCTCGATCATGACCGCGTGCTGATTTTCGGGAGCGCGCACCTGCATACGGCGCGAGCGGCCAATCGCCGGGTGCGGAATGTCGCCGTCGCCCGCGATTTCGTTCGAGGTGTCCACGATCACGACGCGCTTTTTGAACTCGTCGGACAAAATACGGGCCACTTCTCGCAGCTTGGTCGTTTTACCGACGCCCGGACGACCAAGCATCAAGATGGATTTACCGCTCTCGACGATGTCGCGGATAATATCGACGGTTCCATACACGGCCCGCCCGATGCGGCACGTCAAACCGACGATGCGCTCGCCCCGGTTGCGAATAGCGGAAATGCGGTGCAGGGTTCGCTCAATGCCCGCGCGGTTATCCAGCCCGAACGAGCCGATGCGGGACGCGACATGATCCAAATCGTCCTGCGTGACTTCGTTGTCGGCCAAATCGCCGGGCGTATCGGCGAATAGACCGTCGGATACGCCCGTGACCATGTCGCGGTTTTGCGGTTCACTGGGGCGCAGTTCGACGACACGCCCGCCAAAGCGAGCCTCGCCCGTGCGTCCCAAGTCCAGCACGATTTCAAGCAGTTCGTCCAGCGCGCCTTCACGCTCCAAGCAGGAGCGGAAGCGGGGCGGCAAAACATCGAGAAGTTGCGTTAAATTATCGGTAACGCGGTGCTGCGTTTCCGTTAGTGGCGTCGGGCGGCGCGTTTCCGTGCCGTTCGCTGCTATGTTGTTATCAGTCGTTGGGGAAACCAGATTATCAAGGATCGGCAAAGTGTGTTTCCGGCCCCGAAGCGTGCGGCGGGGCCAGCCGCGTGTGGGATACCTTATTATACCTCTGCGACGCAAGCCGTTCAAACGTTCGTTCGTGTTCAAGCGTCGAGATATAGTGCAGGACGCTTCCCGTATAGCCGTTCCAAGCGATTTTGTTAAATAATACAGGCATCACAGCAAAAGTATGGGAAAGGCGGGCGCGACTGCGGCATCAGTCTATGGAGCGGAAAAAGGGCGCGTACCCAATTCTGTTTCAATGTAAACTTACCGCCTTAGGAGTCTTGATTCGCCTTGTACCCTTCCTCCCGCTTGCTTGTCGCTGCCGCTTTTGTGGTAAGTTGCACCGCTTTTGTCGCGCTTTCCCCGTCCGCCCATGCCGCCGGGTCGATTGGCGTGTATCTGTCCAAACCGCAAAGTCAAACCACGACGTATTCGGAAACCGTCGTCGAAACCTTTGAATCCTTGTCCACCGGGCAGCGAACGACAAATTATGCCTCGGCAATCGGGACGTACAATTTCAGTTCGTCGATTCCGGTCAGCGTTCAGGCCGACAACCAATTCGGCATGGGAACCGGGCAGTATATCGCCCTCGGCGCGCAGTCCAGCAGTTCCGCGCCTTTCTCGGTGACATTCGCCACCGCGCAGTCGTATTTCGGCTTTTCATGGTCGGCGGGCGACTCCAGCAATGGGTTGACGTTTTACAACGGCTCGACCAATTTGGGCCGCTTTTCTACCGCCCTGATTACCAGTATGTTGTCGCAATCGCAAGTCAGCGCGGTGGACGGCACGACGTACAACTCCGCCGACTATAAGGGCAAGCCCGGTTCGGTCACGTCCATTATCGATTCGAACCGTCAAAATAGTGCCGAGCCGTATGCGTTTCTCAACTTTATCGGCAGCGGCGGCATGATGTTCGACCGCGTGGTTTTCGATAACTCGGGCAGCACGAGTTCCGGCTTTGAATCCGACAACCATACCATCCGAACCTCGGCCCCTACCGTGGATCAAAAATCGGTCTTTGTCGGCGGCGTGGGCGCTCCCGAACCGGGCGCGTTCGCGCTTGCGCTTCCGTTCCTGCCGCTTCTGGGCGTCAAGGCGTTGCGCCGACGAAAGTAAGGAGTCGCGCTTGCAATCCGCATAGGCGCGAACAACTTAATTTACGGAGCCACGGTTTTTTTGACGGGCGCAGGTTTGCCTTGTGCCAACGCGGGCATCCACGCGCTGTAGGCCCGCGTATTGTACGCGGCCTGCGACCCGTTTTCGTCTTGATGCCCCGATCTGGGCAGGACGACGATTTCTTTCGGGGCGCGAATTTCGTGAAGCGCGGCGAATACGCTCGACGGCGGGCAGGTTTCGTCGCGCAATCCCAAGCCGACCAAAACGGGGCATTTGATGCGCGGCGCGAAATTGGCGACATCGAAATACCGGCTCGCTTCGTGCACCTTATTTGCGTCTTTGCCCTGCGTGTTGAAGTACCAGTTGGGGAAGCCCGCCGCCCGTCCGACTTGCGGGGCCAGCATATCGCAGCCTGCGGGAACGTTGGCAAGCACCGCCGTTATGTCTTGGGGATGCAGGCCCGCGATCATCAAGGCCTGCTGCCCGCCTTGACTGCCGCCCATGACGACCAGCGTTTTGCCGTCCCAGTCCGGGCGCGTTTTCAGGTATTCGAGGGCTTGGTAGCACGACAAATACATCCGCCGGTAGTAGCTCGCGTTTTTGTCGTCGTTTCCAATGTTCCAGTACCATTTGAGCGGGCCGTTTTCTTGTTCTTTGTAGAACTCGGCGGGAGCATCAATGGGAATGTCGTGGGCTTCGATGTCGAGCGTGAGCCAGCCGCCCTGCGCATTGCCCGTCACCCAGTCTTTTTGCAAACCGTACACGCCCGCCCATTGGGGAATGAGCAGCGCGGGATATTTGCCCTCTTTCGCGGGCCGCGCGATTTGCCCCTGAATGTGCGTATTGTTGATATTATCGAGCGTTATTTTCCAGTAGGCGACGCTCGGGTTGCCGGAATCCACGGGCGTCAGTTTAGCGTTCGGCGCGATTTTCTTTAACGCTTTGACTTGCGCAGCCCAAAAGGCGTCGAAGTCTTTGGGCGCGGGCGCGGCGGGCGCGATTTGCTCCCCGTCCGCAACGGCCCCGCTCGTCGTGCGGCCCGGTTTGTTATAGCTGCCTTGCCACGTAATTTCGGCAAGCACGGTTCCGGGTTTCGTGAACGGATAGTCAATGGTTGAGCGGTTGTTTTGGAAAACCAGATCGCCGTGCCCGACATCCGTTAGGCCGCCGCTTTTCAGCGTGTAACGTGCCGAAGGGGTCGCGCCTGCCTCGCTGCCGGTGCGCTCAACCGTAAAATGGACGGTTTCGCCGACTTTGTACACGCCGCTCGGTTTGTCCGGCGCGATGGTCACGTTCAGCGGCGCGGCTTGCGCGGCGGGCGTCGCAACGGCAGCAGCGGGAAGCGGAACGACGGGCATATACCGCGCGGCCCACGGCAAAAACGTGGGCCAGTTCGGGCCGGTTGTGTGTCCGCCCGCGTGCTGCCGAAACGCGATCTCACCGCTGACGAGCGGCGTTTCCTGCGCGGGCATTTCAATCGTTCCTAAGTCCTTTTTGCCCAGCAGTTTGTACACCGGCCCGGCTCCGACTCCGCCCAAAAACATCCCCTTGTCATCCACCCAGTTGCCTTCGACCTGCGGCGAACCCGTGCTGATGAAAACCGGACGCGGGGCGCACAAAGCGACCAGTTCGTGCGCGTCCACGGGCAAATCATTTGCCGTGAGCGGCCCGGCGTATTTGATAAAATTTCCGGCCATCCAATGGTATTCGCCGGATGACGCGACGTTTTCGATCCGCTCGCCGAAATTGCGCCGGTGTATTTTGACGCCCCCTTCGCCGGACGACCCGATAAAGCCGACCGCGAACCGCGAATCGTAGGCCATCGTCACGGCGGCGGCTTTGCCATAGCGGGATAGGCCCTCGATGCCGACGTGTTTGGCGTCCACCGTCTTGTCGGTTTCAAAATAATCCAGTGCGCGGCTCGCGCCCCATGCCCATGCCCGAAGCGCGCCCCAATCGTCAAATTTGCGCGGCTGGCCTTTGTTGACCAAGCCGATGATGCCTTTGGTAAGCCCCGCGCCGTTGTCGGCCTGAACGCTGGTGGGAACCATGACGGCGTAGCCCCAGCCGTTCGCCAAAACTTGCTGCTGCCATGTCGGCCCTGCGGGCGCTGTCGGCGCGTTTGCCGGACGCGGCGGGCGGAAACCGGCGGGAAACACAAACCCGAACTCCATCATCACGGGAACCGCGCCGGGCGCGTTGGCGGGCGTCGTGAGCGTCAAGTCGATGTTCACGCTAACCTGCGGATACGCGGAATTATCGACGTGCCCGACCAGTCTTTTCGTCACGACGGGCACGTTGCCGTTCATTTCGCGGGTCGTGCTGACGATTTCCCACGTAACGCCGGGCGTGTTTTGGGGCACGCGCCCATACACTTCGCGGTCGAAATCTTCGACGATTTCCGGGCGACGCACTATCCACCACGCTTGGGGCGTCGTTACTTTTTTGCCATTTTTAGCAACGAGCGGATCGGGCAGCGTATAGGTTCCGACTTTGCTTTCGTCGGCGTTGGCGGCATTCGGCGATTTGGGGTCGCCGCTCGGCCCGGGGCGCAACGTTTTTATCCCGAGCAAATCCATCATTTTCTGATGGTCTTGCTCGTTCGTCATTTCCACGGGCGGAGCGACGGGCGTGGCATTTTGCGCCCAAACGGTGACACCGACGAGGAGCGGGAGGGCAAGCACAGCGGCACAGGCTAAATAGGGTTTGCGAAACATCGTTGGTTCTTTCTTTTATGCTTGCTCGGGCCGATAAACGACCGCGTTCACACACTTGTGAACCCGGCAACTAAAATATGCGTCCTCACGGACGCCCGTAAACGGTAGATTTGGACGCACAAACGAACGTCTCGCAGAAGCCGCGTCCAGAGGACGCTTCTGCTAACTGCCGGGTTCACAAGTGTGTGAACGCGGTCGTTTATCGGCCCGAGCAAATGTCTCGTTTTGCAAAGCGGCGCACAAAGCGTTGTATGCCGGTTTGGGTTCGTACTGTTCGTCAAACTGTTCGTCAAGCGGAAGTGCGGCCCCCCAGCCTTTGCGGAAGCCGGGAATCCACGAGTGCGCGTCCGTAAAGCCCCATACGAACAGGCCCGTGCAGCGCGGGTCGGTTTTGCAACAATGGGCCAAGTCGGCGTAGCCGGTTGCTTGGGTTTGGAGTTGTTCGGGGGTCGGCGGGTTGCCGTTTAATTCCATGCGAATGTCGGCTTCGGTAATGAGCCAGTCCAAGCCCAAGTCGGTGAAGCGGCGCGTGTTTTCGATGTGGCTATCCGTTAAGCGCCAACCGTTGAGCAAATGCCCTTGAAACCCGACTCCGTGAATGGGCACGTTCTTTTCGAGCAATCCTTTAACCAAGTTGTATATGGCGTCGGATTTGGGGCACACGGCCTCGATTTCGTAGTCGTTGTAGTACAAGCGGGCGTCGGGGTCGGCTTCATGCACCCATTCAAACGCCCATTGCAAATAGTCCGGGCCGAGCGTGCGTTCCCACACGCTGCCTTCGCCGGTTCGCAAACCGGGCGGATGGGGGGCGTCAATCGGGGCATCCAAAACGGCCTCGTTGACAGCATCCCAGTGCGCGATGCGGCCTTTGTAGCGCCCGACGATGGCGTGAATATAGTCGCGGAGCAAATCACGGCATTCGCCGGGCGTCAGCGTTTTTTCGTGTTCGGCGAGCCAGCGCGGTGTTTGCTGATGCCATACCAAAGTGTACCCGCGCACAAGCAAGCCGTTCGTTTGGGCGAAATCCGCCAGCGCATCCGTGACGGAAAAATCATACTCGCGCGGGCCAATCCATACCTCGGACGGTTTGAAGGCGTTTTCGGCAACAACACCGTTAAATTCGCGCACGAGCGTTTCGCGGTAGTGGGCGTCGCCTCTTTGCAAAACCGACCTATCCACCGCCGCGCCGATGGGCAAACCGGCGCTTTGGGCAATCTCACGTAGCGAGAGCATTCAGAAAACCTTCTATCTTGGGACGCGGGCCGTGCTTGCCCGAACCACCAAATCGCACACGGGAAGCACGCTGCGACACGCGATGAGTGGCTGCCCGTCCATCAAACGCAGCAGATTGGAAACGGCTTCGCGGCCCACGTCCTCAATCGGAACCCGCACGGTCGTTAAGGGAACCGGCGCGGAGCGCGCCTCGCTCAAATCGTCCACCCCCACGACGGATAATTGCGCGGGCACGCGCCAGTTTTGCGTTTGCACGGCACGCAAAGCGGCGAGGGCAATCAAGTCGCTTCCGCAAACAAGGGCGGTCGGTCGGTCGGAAAGCGCGTACAAGCGGGCAATTTCACTTGCGATACGCCCTTTTTCGTCCCACCACGCATCCGCGTAAGCGACAAGGGCGGGATCGAGCACACCCCATAGTTTCATTTGACGCTCGTAGCTCGCCAATCGGTACAGGGCGACATCGTCCACGGGTTCGGGCATAAACTCGGGCGGCGACGCGGCTCGTACTGGCCCCGCCAAATACGCGATGCGCCGATGCCCCAAATCCCATAAATGGTCGAGCGCGAGCGCGACCGTTTGGTTTTCGTCCGAACAAACCGCCCCGCAGCCGTCGGGTATCGGGCCTGCTCGGTTGGTTAAAACAGCGGGCAAGCCTGCCCGCGATAATACTTCGGCCCGCTCCACATCCGCGCTCATCAGAAGCACGCCGTCCGCGCGTCCGTCAAGAAGGGCGTCGCACCGCGTGCCATTGCGAACCGAATCCGAATAGTGCAAAAGGGAGTAGTCGGAGCCGTCCGCGCCCGCGACCACACCGCGCCATAAGCGGTCGAAAAAGACGCTGCCAAAGCGAAGGGACGGGTCATGTGGACTGAGCAAGCACACGCCAATCGTGCGCGTCGCGCCGTGGCGCAAGCCGCGCGTGAGCGATGACGGCGTGTAATGGAGTTCGGCGATGGCCTGCCGGATGCGTTCCGCCGTTTGCGGCCCGCACACGGCTTCGCGCCCGTTCACGAAACACGAAACAGTGGTTGTGGAAACGCCCGCTTTGCGGGCGACATCTTTGATACTGGTTTTTCGGTAACTGCGCGACATTGCTACCCCCTACTATATCCCGAAAACGCGCTTCGTAAAATGTTCCAGTAGTTTCATTTTTCCGGGCGGTCTAATGGGGTTTGCGAAAATTTTCGCGCGATTTTTTTGTCCGCCGGGAACTCCCACGTTCTTTGGCTGCGATGTTTGAGTGTGCCGCACAAAACGGTCACCGCGCCGGGAAACACTCCGACGCGCACGAAAGAAACCCCATGAAAACTACGCTTTCCATCGCTACGGTTGTATTTGCAATTATCGCCAGTATCAGCGTTCCCGTCCTCGCCCAAACCCCGGCCCCGACCGCCATACCCGCCGCCAAAACCGGCAAGCAGCATTTGCGCCCCAAAGCCACGACCAAAGGCGTCGGCACGAAGAAAATCGAGAACGGCGCGAAAAACGCCGGGCGCGAAACCGAAGGCACGGTCGGCAAAGACGCGGGCAAAGTGAAAAAATCCCTGAGCAAAGACAGCCGCAAAGTCCGAAACGCCTTCGGCAAACGCAAGTCCAAAGCCACTCCAACGCCCGCCCCCGCCGTCAAACCGTAACAAATCCGGTTCGCCAAAGAAATCAAACAAAAGGGCGCGCGGCCTATTGCCGCGCGCCCTTTTTCGTTTCCTAACAGGAAATTCGTAGTGCAAACGCGCTACCAAGCCGCCGAATGAAACCACGCTTGTCCTTTTGGCTTGACCAGAGCGACCTGCTTTTTCTGATCTGGGGTTATGGCCCATACAGTTCCTTGAAACGTGTACAAGATCCATCGCCCGTTTGGGGAAACACAAGGACAGTTGCCGGGAACCTTCAAAACGGTATCGTGCCAAAAATCATCATTTTGTTTATCGCGGCGCAGCAGATGCAAATCGTTCTGCCCCGAACCGGTGATGCGCTCCGCCCCGTATGCCAGCCAGCTCCCATCCGGCGACCATGAAATACCGGTTACGGCGACCGTCCAATGGCTGCCTCCAACCGTATGCCCGTCGTACTCGGCGCTGGCCGCGATGCGGGATACTGACCAGTCCTGTATATCGCCACGTTCGCTGATATTTTTCTCGGCTTCGCCCTCGGCGAGCCATACGTCCCCCGCGCGAACGAAGGCCATTTTCGTCCCGGATGACGACCAAGCCGGGTACTCGTTTTCGGCGAAGTTGAAGTGTCCTTGATGCTCGATCAAATCAAAGCGCGGGGGCGTCCGCCGCCACGTCTGCTCAGTTTCCGTATTATCTAAATCGGTGGAGCGCATCGGCGTTTCGTTCACGACGGGCGCGAACGGCAGAGCGACGGTGGCACGTGCAGCTTTCGCCGGTTTCAGCGCGAGATGGTAAAGGGTGCTGCCCCGAACTGTTTCGCCCTCATCGTCCACGTCGCTTCTTGCGTCGCCGTTTCTGCCACTGTTCCAATGGGCGGTTTCGTTTGCCAAGTGATATACCGCGTCGCGGGAAAATGACAATATATTGTCGTGACCGTTCCAAGTGATGCCATGAATTTCGGCGGCAGCGTCGCTTTTGCTCTTTGGCGCAGGCCAAAAGGTAAGCGCACGGGCGTTCGTGCCGTCCGCGTTCGCCACCCACACGTTCCCGCCGCGCGCAAAGGCAAGCATTCGGCGTTGGGGTGACCAGCAAGGTGACCGGGCATCGGTCAGAACGCGACGCACCCCCGAGCCGTCGCCATTTGCCGTCCACAAATCGGTGCGCTCGCTGCCCGCATCGTTGCAATCGAAAGCGATCTTCCAGTGGGGTGAAACCGACCCAGTGTGAGATGCCATCGCCCACGGTACGGGCGGCGCGCCTTCTTCATCAACAGCAGGCAAAAGCGCAGGCAACAAAGCGGCGGGGGGGACGGCAATAGTCGGCGAAATGACAACCGGCGGGGCGGGCGGGCGCTGCGAAAGACGAAACAAAAGAAACGTAGTAACGCTGCCGATAACGGCAGCGGCGACCGGAACGACGAGACGAGGGCGACGACTCATAAAACGGCTCCGAGGAAAAATAGAACGCTTCGCTGCGGCGGATTTGCGGGGATTTGTTCATCTGTTCCGACAACGATTATAAAACAAAGTTACGACTCTCCAAACCGCTTTTTCAGAAATATTTTTGGTCTGTTTTCTTCGCGTGCCTTGTGCCAATTCGGGCGTAATTCTACCTGAACCGTTTTATCGCTTTTCGCGCTTTATTTATGCTGGGTAAATTCGAGCAAGTTTCCGTCGGGGTCGCGGATGAAGGCGGACAGCGAATCGTCATGGGTGCGGGTGAACGTGTCCTGCTGCACGGTCGCGCCCCCGGTAAGGCAAGCGGCGACAGCGGCCCGAATGTCGGTGACTTCAAGGGCGGGATGCCCTTCATGGCAGTCCGGCACGCCCGGCGTTTCGATGAGGTGCAATTCCTGCCCGGCGACATCGTACCAAATGCCGCGCGATGAAAAACCGGGCCGGGGTTTGCGCTTGAGGCCCAACACGGAATCGTAAAACTGGGCCGCTTTGTCCAAGTCGCGGGTCAAAAGCGTAAAATGATGAAAGCCTAAAACGGTGATGGGAGCCACGAAATAATTTCCTTTATTGGCAAGTGGAATGGTTGATGCGATTGTACCCGCTGGCCCATCGCCGTGTCTACGAAACCCGCAAAGAAGCGGGCGACGGAAAGCGCAACCGGAACTCACGCCGCGTGTCAAACGATCATAAGCGCGACGCGACGCCTTTCTGGCAAAATACACCAAGCGTCGCGCAAACAAAGGACGGAACAACATGTCGCAACCCTTTCACAACAATATGCCGACCGGCAAAGCGTTTACCTCGGACTTGTCCGGGCAGGAGTTTTGGCTCATCGTCGATAAGGGCTACCAACCAATGGGCCTCGTTTTAGGCAACTGCGTGTACTCGATGGGACTGGTCGGCAACTTTTTGGGCAACCTCAAAGGCAACTTAGTTCAAGGCGAAATCCAGCAATACAGCCAGTTGATGTACGACGCCCGCGAATTGGCCCTTCACCGAATGCAGGCCGAAGCCGACGCTCTGGGTGCGGATGGCGTAGTCGCCGTCAAACTGACCATCAACTACATGAACAACAATGAGTGGATGGAAGTCACCGCCGTGGGAACCGCCGTCAAGTACGTGGGCGGCGACGGCGGGCAAAACAAGGCGCAGGTCGTGATCAACGCCGGGTAGTTTTCACGGGTAGTTTTCAACGGGCATTTATCACTGACTTTTCGTTAAATACTTGCCGATAATGGAGATCAGAATGAGCGACGCACCGCCCGGAACCCGCGCGTTTCGGGCGGGCGGCGCAGTTTTGAAAGCGTTTCTCGTATGCCCGCAGCTCCTTCCGCGTCACATCCATCCGCCGATCCGTTGGGCGATATTTTAACCAAGCAGCTTACGCAAGTTGATTTGCTTCATCTCAGCTTCGCGGATGCTTACTCGTCCAACCCGAGCGCCGCGCTCATTATGCTGGGCGTCCTTTTGCTCGCCCTGTCGCTCGTGTGCCGGTATTTCATTTATATGACGGTGCGAATGTCGGGGCGCTCCAACTACAACAACGCGGCCCGCGTAACGGAAAACGTGTATTTGATGGCGGCGGCGGCGTTCGGAGCGCTGTGCGGCGAAGTGTGCTTTCAAAATTTGTGGCTTGCCGCCTGCGTCGCGGTCGGGTTTTCCGTGATTTCTATTGGGGCCGTCATCGAAGGCCTTGCCGCCAACGAAAAAGGCAAAGAGCGCAAGCAGGGCGGCGGGTATTCGGGCGGATCGCACTCATACCGTTCGCCGTAGCACGCATTTTTGCCGGGCCGTTTATTGGCCCGCATCTTTCCGCGCGTCGGGGAAATTTGTGGAACCGTCTGCCCCCTTCGCGGCGTTATAAGCACCGTACCGCAGCTATTTGATACACTGTTTCGTATCTGCTCGCGCCGCCACACAAAGCCGCACGTTTCCGCCGTTCAAGGAGTTTTTCTTTGCGCCTTTCACCGTATTTTCGCGTTTCGCTTGTTTTGGGAGTTTCTGCTTTAACCGCTTCGGGCACGGCATGGGCGCAAAAACGCGCCACCGTCGGTTCCGCCCGTCAAACCGAAGGTTTGCGGCGTGCAAGCACCGCGCGGGCCGCCGTCGGTGCAAGGCTTCCCGTCACGGTTCCGGGCGATACCGACGCGCCTACGGGAAAATACGTGCCCGGCGAAGTGCTGGTCGGGGTTCCGGTTTTGCGTACCGGCGTGGACGCGCCCGTCACGCGCCGCGCCGTGTCGAAAGCGGACTTGGTTTTGCAGCAAATCGAAACGGTCGCGTCCGCCCAAACCATCAGCCAAAATACGGCCATCGGATTTGTGCGCCTGCGCCTTAGCGCAGGCCAAACGGTAGAAGAGGCCATTGTTAAACTGCAAGCGTCGGGGCTGGTGTCGTATGCCGAGCCGAACTATTACCGCCACGCCTTTTCTACGCCGAGCGACACCTATTATGCTTCCAAACAATGGGGGCCGCAAAAAATCGCCGCCGAGCAAGCGTGGGAGATTTGGTCACCCAAAGTGCCGACCGTCATCGCCATTATCGATTCGGGCGTTCGGCTCGACCATCCCGATTTGGTAAACAAACTTTACAAAGACGGTTCGGGCAACATCGTTCAGTTCAACTTTATTTCGTCCACCTACGATTCCGCCCAGCCCAATCGCTATACCAGCGCCGCCGATGATCACGGGCACGGTACGCACTGCTCCGGTATCGCCGCCGCCCAAATCAACAACGGCGTCGGGGTCGCGGGCATCGCCGGTTGGACGGGCGCGACCGACGCCACCGACACCGACGGCACAAGAATCATGCCCATCAAAGTACTCGACTTCACCGGCAGCGGCGACGATTCGGGCGTAGCGAGCGCCGTCACTTGGGCTGCGGATCATGGGGCGCGCGTTGCGTCGATGAGTTTGGGCGGGGCCGCCCCGTCGCAATCGATGGACGATGCTATCGCCTACGCCATCAGTAAAAACTGCGTGGTTACGGCGGCGGCGGGCAACGGCGACACGACGACAAAGTCGTACCCGGGCGCGTGCCCCGGCGTCCTTTCGGTCGCCTCCACGGAATATAACGACACTTTTTCCGGGTTTTCCAACTATGGCGATTGGGTAACGGTCGCGGCTCCCGGCGGCGGCATTTATTCCACCGCGCTTTATGACGACCCCGACACGCACGTACCGTACCGGTACTCCTCGGGAACCAGCATGGCGACCCCGCACGTCGCGGGCGAACTGGCCCTTCTCGCTTCGCAAAATCCCGGTTTGTCGAGTTTGCAATTGTTTGCGCTCGTGCAAGATAACACCGATCCTATTGCGCCCGACGGGCGGAAATTCGTCATCAGCGGACGCATCAACGCCTTCAAAGCGCTCACGGCGGCAACGCTATGGTCGCCGGGTAATTTTTCAGCCGCCGCCAACTCGCGCTCCCTCGTCACACTTTCGTGGCAGGATACGACGAGCGTCGAGGACGGCTTTTCGCTGGAAATGTCCACGAACGGAACCACGTACACAACCATCGGCACGGTCGGCATGAACAAAACCACAACCACGGTTTCCGGGCTGGCGCGCTCCACCAAATACTATTTCCGTTTGCGCGCCTTTACCCGCAGCACCATGGGAACGTATTCCGCCCCCGCCATAGTCACAACCAAAGCGTTCTAAAAAACGCAGTTCGTGCCAACAAAAAAGCGGCCTTCCCAATTGGGAAGGCCGCTTTTCCTTAATGCCGCGCCTGATTTTGCCTTGACGGTCGGGACGGGCGCGTGTACTATAAAGGCCGAACTATGGCAAAAGCCACCTACGATTTTTCCCCCGACGCTTCGTTTACGCTCGCGGCCCGCACCAGCCTTTTATCCGCGTTTTCCAAAATGATGGACAACGCCAAAGGAACGCAAGCCGGAATGACGCGCAAAACGCCAACCGCCGACGATATTGAGGCCCTTCACGATATGCGGGTCGGTTCGCGCAGGCTTCGCGCCGCGCTGTCCGTGTTCGCCAAAGCGTTCCCGAAATCGGAGTACCGCCACTGGGACAAGCAAATCGGCGACATCACGGACGCGCTCGGCGCGGTGCGCGATTTGGACGTGCAGATCGATTATCTGCAAACTGTCCTCAAAGGCGTGCCCGAAGGAGAAGCCTACGGTATCGAGCGGTTTATCTCTCGGCAAACCAAAAAGCGCGACAAGGAGCGGGTGCATTTGCACCAAGCCCTCGTTTTGCTGAAAAAAAGCGGGTTCAAAAGCAAGTTCAAAAAGGCCGTTGATCGCGCTTTGCCCAAAGAAAAAGGGGCCAAATAGCGATGGCGAAAGGGCTTCCGCTTTACAAACTCACGCACACGGACAAACCGCTCCGGGCGTCCGCGCCCGTGCTCTTGGTGCGCTTGACCGAAATGATGGAATGGGCGCAGTCCATCCACGACCCGGCCCTCGTGGACGAACTCCACGCCATGCGCATCGCCGCCAAACGCCTGCGCTACACGCTTGAACTATTCGCCCCGGTTCTTTTGCCGCAAGGTGAAACCGAAGCCGTACTTGCCATCGTCGCCGACATTCAAGGGCGCATCGGTTTGATCCACGACTGCGACGTACTCATTCCTCTTGTCGAAGAAACGATGCAAAAGGAAATGAACCGGGAAAAGAAAAAAGGGATGCGCAAAGGCGGCGGCCCGCCGAAGCAACTTGCCGCGACCGGTTTGTCCGCGCTCATACAAACCAAAAATCGGGAGCGCGACGAACGCTACAACGATTTCCTCGCATTTTGGGACGCCTTGCCCCCGCACGCCTTTGCCGAACGCCTAACGAGCTTGGTTTCGGGCGATCAGCCTTACGAAACCCCGACCCCCGCGTCCGAAGACCGCGCGGACTTGGGAGAATCGCCGCTTGACGCCACGTCGTAGTTCGCGCTCGGCTAATCGCTTTTGCGCCGGTTTATGTATAGCCGCTTTCGTTTGCGGCGCGGGGTTCGGCGGCACTTCCATTGCCCAAGCGTCGGGCGCAAAGAAACCTAAGCCAAACGCGGCGCAAAAAAGCAAAGCGCGCCGCGTGGCCCTCAAAAGCAAACTGCATACGGTTTCGGATAAAATCGAAACCGCGCAGCAAAAACTCAAGCAAATCAAGCGGAGCGAAGCCGACATCGCCCGCGAACTCGACGCGATTACGGCTCAACTCAAACAAACGCGCGAAAGTTTGGCCCAATCGAAAGCGCATTTGGCGCAGGCCCGGCGCGAACAGAAAAAAGTCGCGGCCGCCCTTGCCGCGTCCGAAAAGAAGTTAAGCGACCGGGAAAACCGACTGGCAACCCGTATGGCGGCGAACTATCGGCAGGGGCCGGTGCGTTACGTGTCCGTTGTTTTAGGTTCGCGGAGCATGGGCGAAATGGTCGGACGGGCGCAGTTCGTCCGCACGATTGTCCGCTACGACGCCCTCCTTATCGCGCAGATCAAATCCGACCGCTTGGACGTGTTGCGCTGGAAACGCGAAGTCACGAGCAAAGCAAACGAAATCGCTTACGTGACGCAGGAACTTTCCACAAAGCAAAACGCCGAAGCGCAGGCGACACAAAAGCGGCGGGCCGTTTTGGCCGAAGCGCAAAAGCAGCGGGCGGCGTGGGAGCAGGAACTATCGGCTTTGCAGGCCGATTCCGACCAAATCGCCAACCGGCTGCGGGCCGCGCAAACGGTCGGCAATTTGGTTCCGTTTTCGGGCGGGTTCATTCACCCGGTTCCCGGGCCGGTCGTGTCCACCTTCGGAATGCGCTTTCATCCCATTTTGCATTATTCGCGCCTCCATGCGGGCGTCGATTTCGGCGCGTCGTCGGGCACGCCGATAGCCGCCGCGTCCGGCGGAACGGTTGTTTTTTCCGGCACGATACGCGGCTACGGGAATGTCGTGGTCGTCGATCACGGCGGCGGAATATCGACGCTGTACGCCCATTGTTCGGCCCGCTTGGTCAACGAGGGCGCGACCGTGACGCAGGGCCAAACCATTGCGCTTGTAGGCGCGACCGGCCTTGCCACCGGCCCGCATTTGCATTTTGAAGTCCGCAAAAACGGCGCGCCCGTCGATCCTTTGCAGGCTTTGTAACGTTTCTCCCCGATTAAATCGCCCCGACTGAAGAAAACCGCCCATGCCGTCGCGCCGCTCTTTTGTTAAATCCGCCGTCGTTTTGTCCGCTGCGCCCCATTTGCTCGCTTACGCGAAAGCGCAGGAAACCGCGCCGACGCAACCTAAATGGCTCGAAGCCATCGCCACGCAGCTCAAAGCCGAGTTCAATCTGCCCGCCGTTTGGGTGGCAACGGTTGCCGAGGGGAATGTGGACGCCGCCGTCGTGGGCGTCCGTAAAGCGGGCGATCCCACACCCGCCACACTAAACGACAAATTGACGATTGCATCCGTTTCTAAAACAATGGCGGGGCTATGGATCGCAAGCCTTGTAGACAAGCGCACCCTCAGTTACGAAGCGCGAATGCTCGACGTGCTGCCGGAATTGGTTCCCGACTGCCTTCCCGAACACAAGGATATTACGCTGGGACAACTCATGACGCACACAGCGGGCGTGATTCGCAATGTGTCCAATGTCCCCGATAATTTACGCTTGGAACAGTACCCCGCCGAGCGGCTGCGGCAGGCGCGGCACACCATTTCCACCTCCGCGCCGCCCGATTCCAAAGGCAAAGAACTGTATAGCAACAACGGCGTGAACCTTGCCGCGACGATGGCGGAAAAAGCCGCTCATGAACCGTACGAAGTCGCCGCCGGACGGTTTTGCCGCGAGCGATTGGGCCTCAAATCGTGGGACGTTCCCGCCATGAGTCAGCCAAACGACGTTTCGGTTCCGTGGCCGCACCGCATGGAAAACAAAAAGCCCGCGCCGCAGCCGCCCAGCACGCTGAACCATTTTTTCGTCGAGCCGAGTGGGGGCGCGGTTTGCACGATTGCGGATATGGCGCGCTTCGGCCTGCTTGCCACCGTGCCGTCCGAACTAAGTCCGCCGCTGCTCAAAAGCGGAACGTGGCAAACCCTTTTGGAACACGGAGCCACACCGCGCACGACGCTTTGCAGTTTTGATGCGGTCGGCTTCGCGCCGTCGTTTTTTACGCACGGCGGCACACTGATAACGACCCATTCGTTTTTGTGCGTTTTACCCGAATGGAAAATCGCCGCCGCGTTGCACACGAATGCAAAGTGTGACGGGTTTCGCGC